>NZ_JAMYQD010000017.1:0-195591 GCF_040320665.1 Mesorhizobium sp. M0626
GGGGTTTCGGGGGGGGGGCGGGGGCTCCCCCCCCCCCCCGGGGGGGGGGGGGGGGCGGCGCGCGCGGCCCCGGGGGGGGCCCCCCTGGGGGGGGGGGGGGCCCCGCGCCTCACGAGGACCCCCACCCCGATCCGCTTCGCGGATCGACCCTCCCCACAAGGGGGAGGGTAAAGGCACTCACCCATTCACCAGCGCCAACAGCTCCTCCGTATAGCGCTTGCCAACCACCTTGTCCGGCGACAGCGCATCGCCGATCGCCGCGACCTCAGCCGCGCTCAGCTCGATCCCGACCGCCGCCGTGTTCTGCTCGAGATGGCGTATCTTTCTTGCGCCGGGGATCGGCACGATGAAGTCGCCCTGGTGCAGCACCCAGGCCAGCGCCAGCTGGGCCGAGGTGACGCCTTTTTCCACCGCCAGCTTTTCCAGCGTCGCAACGACCTTGGCATTAGCGGCCATGGCGTCGGCCTGGAAACGCGGCAAGGTCCGGCGCCAGTCGTCGTCGCTGAGGGCCTCGGGCTTGGCGATGGTGCCGGTGAGCAGGCCGCGACCGAGCGGGCTGTAGGGGACGAAGCCGATGCCGAGTTCGCGGCAGACATCGAACACTTCGTCTTCGGGGTCGCGGCTCCAGAGCGAATATTCACTCTGCACGGCAGCGATCGGATGCACGGCGTGCGCCCGGCGGATGGTGGTGGCACTGACCTCCGACAGGCCCAGCGCCCGCACCTTGCCGTCGCGCACCAGTTCCGCCATGGCGCCGACCGTGTCCTCTATCGGCACGCCGGGATCGACGCGGTGCTGGTAGTAGAGGTCGATGACATCGGTATCGAGCCGTTTCAGCGAGGCTTCCGCCACTGCCTTGACGTGCTCCGGGCGGCTATCGACGCCAACCATACGTTCGAGGCCTGAGCCTTCCTCGGAAATCTTGAAGCCGAATTTGGTGGCGATCGTCACCCTGTCGCGCACCGGCTTCAACGCCTTGCCGAGAAGGATCTCGTTCTCAAAGGGACCATAGACTTCGGCGGTGTCGAAAAACGTCACGCCGATCTCGACAGCGCGGCGCAGCGTGGCGATTGCGTCCGCCTCGGCCTGACCGCCATAGGCGAAGCTCATGCCCATGCAGCCGAGGCCGACGGGGAAGACTTCGAGTTCAGTACCAAGTTTGCGGGTTTTCATGGCGCGTCTCCTTGTTGCGATGAAAGAGAGATAGCGCTTGGCTTTACGTTCGATAATTGGCTGTCATTCGCACGGGCTGTTCTATAAAATAGAGCAATGAACCGAGCGCATCTTTCTCAACTCGCTGTACTGGCAACAGTCGCCCAATGCGGCAGTTTTCGTGGCGCGGCGCGCGAACTGGCCATAGCGCCCTCGGCAGTGAGCCATGCCGTGTCCAGCCTGGAGGCGCGGCTCGGCGTGCGGCTTTTGGCGCGCAGCACCCGCAGCGTAGCGCCAACGGAAGAGGGCGCGCAGTTGCTCGAACGGCTGCGGCCGGCGCTGTCCGAGATCGATCTGGCGCTGGAAACGGCGATCGAGGCGCGCGACCGGCCGGCCGGGAACCTGCGGCTGACCGTGCCGCGCACCGCGGCCCACCTGGCATTGACGCCCAGGCTCGGCGGCTTTGCCGCGGCCTATCCTGACATCGTGCTGGAAATCGTCATCGAGGATCGCTTCACCGACGTCGTCGAAGGCGGCTTCGATGCCGGCGTGCGGCTCGGTGAGAGCCTGCAGCGCGACATGATCGCGGTGCGCATCGGACCGGACCTTCGCGGCGCCGTGGTCGGCGCGCCATGCTATTTCGCGACCATGCCAAGACCCCGCCATCCGCGCGATCTTGCCGACCACCGCTGCATCCGCTTCCGTTTTTCCAGCGGCATTCTTTACCGCTGGGAATTCGAGAAGGATGGCGAAGAGATCGAGATCGCGGCGCAAGGGCCGCTGATCCTCGACGAAGACCATCTGATCGCCCAGGCGGCGGTCGACGGCGCTGGGCTCGCCTTCGTCTTCGACGATTATGTGCGCGCGCCGCTCGCCGACGGTCGCTTGATCCGCGTGCTGGAAGACTGGTGTCCGCCCTTCGACGGTTTCTTCGTCTACTACCCCAGCCGCCGCCAGATGCGCCCGGCGCTGCGGGCGTTTGTGGATTTCTTCAAGGTCGGTGCTTAGCCACCTCCCCCTTGTGGGGAGGGTCGATCCGCGTAGCGGATCGGGGTGGGGGTCTTCGTAGGGCGCTACCCCCCCACCCCGTCGCTTCGCGCCGACCCTCCCCACAAGGGGGAGGGTGGAAGAAAGCCCAGCTGCCATTCGTTCACCAGCCATGCCGGCATTCATCACCAACAACTCAACCCGCTACGGCTGGGCGGCGATCGTCCTCCACTGGCTGATCGGCATCCTGTTCATCGGCCAGTTCATGCTCGGCTTCATCATGGTGCGGTTGACCAGCCAGCGCACCGCCTTCGAGCTGATCCAACTGCACAAATCCTTCGGCTTCCTGCTGCTCGGCCTCCTCATCCTGCGCATTGCCTGGCGGCTCGGCAACGCGGCCCCGGCCTTGCCGGCCTCGGTCGGAGGCCTGGAGCGTCGGACGGCGCCGCTGGCGCATCTGGCACTTTATGGCTTCCAGCTCGCGGTGCCGCTGTCCGGCTGGGCACTGGTTTCGGTGTCGATGCTGGAGATCCCCAGCATGCCGTTCAACCTTTTCGTGATGCCGAACCTGCCGCTCGGCGTGTCCGATGCGGCGGAAAACTTCTGGGCGGTAGCACACTGGTATCTCGCCTATGCCGGCATTGCCTTGGTCGCGCTGCATGCGCTGGCGGCGCTGCGGCATCATTTCTGGCTGCGCGACAGCGTGCTCACGCGCATGATCACGCCTTCGTCAGATCAGGACATGGAATAGGGCGCGCCGCGCATTCGTTCATTGGGGTGAGGGCGCAACACTTCGCTTGCCCCAGAAGGACAAAACCCATGTATGCGCGCATCTTCGGATTGGCGGCTGTTGCCGCTTGCCTTGCCATGCCTGTCTCCGCCGCTGTGGACCTCGGCGACGCCGCCGGCAGCTACACGGTCAACCCGGCCAGCTCCAGCATTCGCTTCTCCATCGGCAAGGTCGGTGGCGGCGGCCTCGACGGCGCCTTTGGCCGCTTCAAGGGCTCTATCCGCATCGACAACAGCGATGTCGGCCGTTCCGCGGTCAACTTCACCATCTATCCCGAAAGCGTCGGCACCGGCCAGGGCCGCATCGACGCCTTCCTGCGCTCCGATGCGGTGTTCGACGTGGCCAACAGCCCCGAAATCCAGTTCCGCTCGACCAGCGTAACCCGAACCAGCGACACCACGGCGCTGGTCAGCGGCCGGCTGACGGCGCGCGGCAAGACGTTTGCGGAAAAGTTCACTGCCGAGCTCGGCGGGCTGAAGGGTGGCGTCATTAAATTCCACGTCACCGGCAAGGTGCTGCGCTCCCGCTACGGCATGGATGTCGGCACGCCGATCTATTCGA
Source organism: Mesorhizobium sp. M0626 (assembly GCF_040320665.1). Lineage (NCBI taxonomy): Bacteria > Pseudomonadati > Pseudomonadota > Alphaproteobacteria > Hyphomicrobiales > Phyllobacteriaceae > Mesorhizobium > Mesorhizobium sp. M0626. The sequence goes on from NZ_JAMYQD010000017.1 coordinate 3,491, forward strand.
ATATTGTCGATTTCGACATGACGCTGACGGGCAAGCGAGGCTAGCAGGACCAGCGATCCGCATTGGCTTTTCCCGCAATTTCGGGCAAACCTCTTCGCCTGTAAATCGATAGGAGAAGCCTGATGTTCCGATGGGGTGTTTTGTCGACGGCCAAGATCGGCCGCGAGCAATTGTTGCCGGCAATCGTCGAGGCCGAGAATGGCGTTTTGTCCGCGATCGCCAGCCGCGACCTGTCGAAGGCCGAGGCCCTGGGCGAGCGGTTCGGCGCCAGGCATGCCTTTGGTTCGTATGAGGAGCTGCTCGCTTCGAAAGACGTCGACGGCGTCTACATCCCGCTGCCGACCTCGCAGCATGTCGAATGGACGGCCAAGGCCATCGAAGCGGGAAAACATGTGCTGGTGGAGAAGCCGCTGGCGCTCGACGCCAAGGACATCGCGCCGCTGATCAAGCTGCGCGACAGCAAGAAGGTGCTGGTCTGCGAGGCCTTCATGGTCATCTACCACCCGCAATGGATCAAGGTGCGCGATCTCATCGCCGATGGCGCCATCGGCCGGCTGCGCCATGTGCAGGGCGCCTTCTCCTATTACAATGTCAATCCCACCAACATGCGCAACCAGCTCGATCTCGGCGGCGGCGCGCTGCCTGATATCGGCGTCTATCCGACGGTGTCGACGCGGTTTTCGAGCGGCAAGGAGCCGCTGCGCGTGCAGGCGACGATCGAGCGCGACAAGAAATTCGGCACCGACATCTATTCCTCGATCCGCGCCGATTTCGGCGATTTCGAACTGTCCTTCTATCTGTCGACGCAGATGGCGGCGCGGCAGGTGATGGTGTTCCACGGCGAGAAGGGTTTCATCGAGGTGTTCTCGCCGTTCAATGCCGGGCTCTACGACCATCACCGCATCGAATTGCACAACCAGAACCACACCGAGGCGCAGGTGTTCCGCTTTCCCGGCACGCAACAGTACCGGCGCGAGGTCGAGACGTTTGCCAGGGCGGCACAGGGCGGCAAGGAGCGTATCTTCACGCTGGAGGAGTCCGTACTCAACCAGAAGGTCATCGACGCCATCTTCCGCGCCGGTGCCAAGGAAGGCTGGGAGGCCGTCTGATACACCAATCTTAGCCGGTAATTTCATGGGAGAAGGGCATTGTGCATGCGGACGCTCCTTTCCTATTGGACTGACGATCTCACGCGCCTCTGAGCGTCAGGTGCAAGGTCTCGGCGAAGCGATCGGGATAGGGCGCAAAGCCCATATGGTCGCCGGGGAAGGCGGCGCGCTTGCTGCCGAGCCTGTCGGCCAGCGCCTTGCCCATGCCGTCGATCGGCTGGCCGATGGACTCTTCGCCGATGCCGACCACGACCGGGCGGCCGCGCAGCGCCTCGATATCAGGACGGTAGAGCGACAGCGGCATGACGCCATGCGCCAGCCAGTATTCGAAATTGCCGCTGACCCTGGCAAAGGTCTCGGCCTCCTCGGGCGACGGTTCGAACGAAGGCGGTCCGTCCTGCGGCCCGGCTTCATCCTGACCCGGCCCTTCCGACAGGCTGTTCTCGCTGAAGAATTTCTGCATCGCCGCCTCGACACCCTGGCTGCGATAGGTGTCGTGCAGGTCGCGCATGCCGGCCAGTGACGGCGACGGGTCGTGGAGCAGCATCATGCTGGGCGGCTCATGCGCCACCAGTGCACGAACCCGGCCGGGATGGCGGGCGGCGAGGTTGAGCCCGATCTGGGCGCCGCCGCTGGTGCCGAACACATAGGCCGGTCCGGCGCCAAGCGCCTCGATCAATCGCGCGGCATCGTCGCCATGGACATCGAGGTCCTGCTCTTGCGGCTCTCCGTCGAAGGTGCTGCGCGAATTGCCGCGCGGATCATAGGCGACCACCGTGTAGCGGTCGGCGAGGTGGCCCGCGACATCGGCGAAGACGCCGGCGTCCTGCGGTCCGCCGGGGATTATCAACAGTACGGGGCCGGAACCGCGCATCTCATAATAGAGGCTGGCGCCCGGTACTTTCAGCGTCGACGTTTGGGGGGTCATGTCCATCTCTCCTGTTGTTCTCATGTCAAAGTTCGGCTTTGCGCCGGGTCCGATCATTTGCTGGCGACAACCATGCGGTTGCCCTCGCTGTCGCGGAATTCGGCGACCGTGCGGCCCGGCTGCCAAGGCGCTTCCTGCGGCTCGGTGATGATTTCGACGCCGCGCGCCTTCAGGCCCGCGACCGTTGCCTCGACATCGCCATCAACGAGCACCAGCACGGGCTCAGTGCCCGGCGTTTCATCGGGGCGTTTGACGAAATGCAAATTGGTGACGGCGCCGGGAAATGTCAGCTCGATCCAGCGCCAGCCGCTGTCGCCCATCAGCTGGTCCTCCGCCACCTGGCAAGCAAGATGTCCGGTGTAGAAGGCCTTGGCGCGGTCCTGGTCGAACACCGGCAATTCGGCAAACTGGATGTGCATGATGGGTCTCTCCTGCTCCTGGACGGCTGCCGCGCAGCCGTCGACGGGAAAGACGATCCGGACGATCGAAAAGATTCGCCGGGCGACGAATCTTTTCGAGGCCGCGAAACGTCTTCTCTGTGCAGAGTTGAAAAACAGGAGACGACAATGGGCTGCAATCTCATCCGCTACGGCGTGAAGGACGAAAGCATCGCCGAGAACCGTATGCTGGTTGCACAGGTGTTCGACGCACTCGACGACACGAAGCCGCAATCTGTGCGCTACCTCGTCCTGGAACTGGAGAATGGCGAGTTCATCCATCTTGTCAGCCAGGATGGCGACGGCCTGACCGGGCTCACAGCCTTCAAGGCCTTCAGCGCCGATCATGCCGGACGCCGCTCGACGCCGCTTGCCAGATCGCCGGCAAAGATCGTCGGCAATTATCGTATGCTGGCCGGCGAGGTCGTGCCGGCTTGAATGCAAAGACCGGCATTTAGGGAACGGACAGGATGAACACAGCAAAACTCGACCGCGTTGCCCTGGAGGCGATGCTCGGCTCCTTGCGACCGAAGCTGCACCGCTACTGCGCCCGCATGGCCGGCTCGGTGATCGATGGCGAGGACATCGTCCAGGAGACACTGATCAAGGCACTGCAGGCCATCGACGGCGACGCCGCCGTCGAGCGTCCGGAGCAATGGCTGTTCCGCATAGCCCACAATGCCGCGCAGGATCATCTGCGCCGGCGCCAGCGGGAGCAGGCGCGCATGAGCGAGACCGACATGACGACGATCGAAGACCCCTCCGCAAGCGCCGATGCGAGGCTCGCCACCGCCGCCAGCCTGCGAAGCTTCATGCAGCTGGCAACAGTGCAGCGCAGCGCCGTGATCCTTGTCGACGTGCTTGGCCTCAGCCTGCACGAAACCTGCGAAGTGTCCGGCGCGACCCTGGCCGCGACCAAGGCAGCGCTGCATCGCGGGCGGTCGCAGCTGCGCCTGCTGGCGTCACAGGACGAGCAGGCGCCTGCCCCAAAACTCGACGCCGGTGACGAGCGGCGCCTGCGCCGCTATGTCGACCTGTTCAACGCGCGCGACTTCGACGCCGTGCGCGCGTTGATTGCCGAGGACATCCAGCTTGAAGTCGTCAATCGCACCCGCATGCGCGGCAAGGCGCAGGTTTCCAACTATTTCGGCAATTACGACCGTGTCCAGGATTGGGCGCTGTCGCTCGGCTTCGTCGACGGCAGGCCGGCCATCCTGATCCGCAGCCCGCAAGCGGGAGATGACGCCGTGCGCGGCTTCATGCTGGTCGACTGGCAGGATGGAAAGGTCAGCCATATCCGCGATTTCCGCTACGCGCCCTATTGCCTTGCCGATGCGGACATCCGCTTCATCGACGAGTAAGCATCGGCCAGAGAGCGCGGGCTTCGCGCCTCAGGCGAAGCTTTGCAAATTGGCGTCCTGCAGCTTGGAGCCGGCGAGCAAGGCCTCGAGCACCTGCTTCTTGAGCGACAGGCACTGCGAGCGGGCAAGCTTTGCGATGGCCGAGACTTCGGCCAGCTCGCAGGCAAGCACCAACTCCTTCTGCTGGCCGATGATCGCTTGCGTGAAGTCGCGCGATTTGAAGCCGAGATGGAGGACACGCTCCGACTGGTCGAGCGTTTGGTCGAGCAGGCGAACCAGCCGCAGATTGCCGGAGAGTTCAGCCAGGGCCAGGCGAAAGGCGCGGTCGGCCGCCAGAAAGGCGACATGGCTGCGCAGCGTCTCCGGCTTCAGCACCTTCTGCGCCGCCAGCCTGATGTCGTCGAGCCCGCGTTCGGTGAGGTTTGCCGCGGCCACCCGGAACACTTCCGGTTCGATCAGGCTGCGGAGGTCGAAAATCTCGTTGACGTCGCGCAGGCTAAGCGGTGCGATGACATAACCGCGGCGCGGCTCGCTCTTGATCAGCCCTTCCTGCGTCAGGCGGGCCAAAGCCGAGCGGATCGTCGCCTTCCTGATCTGGTAGCGGTCGCCGATCTGCTTTTCGGTCAGGCTTTCGCCGGGTTGCAGGACGCAGGCGACGATGTCGCTCTTCAGCTGCTCATAAGCTTCCTCGCTGCGCAATATGTCGGCGGTCGACGGCGCCTTGACGGCGGACGGTGACACTGATTTCGGAAGAGCCATATCTGCCTGCCCGTGTGGTCTGCCCGCGTAGTCTGCCCGCGTAGTCTGCTTGCCCGTTTCGACCATCCGGTTGACGGGTCTGTCGGCATTCGCTAGCCTGAGCATCTCAGCTGTATTGGTTGAGCTTCCCAATGGAGATGACGACAAATGTCTCTTGCCGCCAACTCGCCTCTCTACGCCGTAACCGCCGGTATCGTCAACGCAGCCAAAGGTGCTCATGCCATCGAACGGGTCAAGGCGGTGCTGCGCGAACACACCGACCGCTTCCATGCATCAGGCGTGCTCGCGCATGAGGAAGACGACGATGAGGTGCTGCTGCATGCCAGCCCTGACTTGACCATCTACCACATCACGCTGTCGCCCGGCCTGCGGTACCCGCCGCACAACCATCTGATGGATGCGCTGATCGGCATCTACAAGGGCAGCGAGACCAACTTCATCTATCCCGTCGACGGCAGCGAGATCGATGCGCCGGAACGCCACGACATCGCGGCGCCCGCGGTGGTGCACATGACCCCTGATACCGTGCACGCGGTGGCCAACACCGGCATCGCCCGCTCAGGCGCGCTGCATGTCTATCTCGGCAATCTGACCGAGACCCACCGCCACATGTGGAGCCCGGGCAGCACCCACGCCGAGCCGTTTGACAATGAGCGGTATCTGGCTGGAGCGAGGCCTATTGGGCCCTGATCCGGGAAAGGCGGAAGAAAAGTGAGCGTGCTGCGCGGCGGCGTGAATGAGCATTCAGCGTCGCTGCGCCCAGATAACGGTCGCCGCGTACTCTCCCGTTTCAAGAACATCGCAGCGCGTTTATAGCGCAGTCAGGCTGACGACTGGGGTAATAAATGAAGAAGCCCGGAATAGGCGGCGTCCAGTTCTCCAGCACTCGGATGAGGCGGTGCTCGGCAACGTGTTCCGCGACCTGCTCTTCATATGCGAGCCCAAGACCGAAAGCGGATCGCAGGAAATCGCAGATTCGGCGGAAATGGCGCGCCCGAAGAGATTCGAACTCCTGACCCCCAGATTCGTAGTCTGGTGCTCTATCCAGCTGAGCTACGGGCGCGCAACAGGCCATGCTTTACATAGCCCCGCTAACCGATCCTGACGACCGGCCGCGACAAGACGTGTTCCCTAGCGACTGAATTTCCGAAAAGCAAGCCAATCCGGCAAAAGTTTTGTCGCAGCTGCTTTCGACGGTGCCGATCAAAGGGGTGCTGAGATTCAGCTCAGTCCGGCTTCGGCTGAATATCAATACAGCTCAGGCAGGGCGGCGCAGGCCGTTGCGGGCCTGGTCGAGGCGGACCGGCTGGTCGGGGATGGTGACGGCGAAGGTGGTGCGGCCGCCGATCGATTCGACCAGTTCCACCGTGCCGCCATGGGCGCGGATCAGCTCGTGCGCGATGGCCAGGCCAAGGCCGGTGCCGCCGCTGCGGGCCGAGCCTCGAAACGCCGCGAACAGGTTTTCTCGCGCCTTCGCCGGCAGGCCGGGACCGGTGTCGGTGACAATGATGCGGCTTACGCTGCCTATGCGCTCGGCCGATACGGCGAGCCGGCGCACCAGCGCGCTCTCGGCGTCGGCCGCCATCGCCTGCACCGCGTTTCGGCACAGATTGGTGAGCACGCGAAACAGCTGGTCGGAATCGGCATCGACCTCGAAGGCGAGCTCGACGGCATTGACGAATTCGATGCCGTCCTCGATGTCGAGCAGGCCGTGGACGTCGTCGACCAGCTGGCGCAGCCGCAAGCGGCGGCGTGAGGGCGCCGGCTCCTGCGTGCGACCATAGTGGAGCACACCTTCGGAATAGGAGACGGCGCGGTCGAGCGCGCGCAACAGCTTTGGCGCGAAGGCCTGCACCGTCGGGTCCTTGACCAGGCGCAGGCGGTCCGACATCAGCTGCGCCGAGGCCAGGATGTTGCGCATGTCATGGTTGATCTTGGAGACGGCGAGGCCAAGATCGGCAAGATGCTTCTGCTCCGACAGCATCTTTTGCAGCCGTTCCTGCATCTGCGACAGTTCGCGCTCGGCAACGCCGATCTCGTCGGCACGGGCGGCCGGGTGGATGATGCGCCCTGGATCGTCGGGCGCCTCGGAGAAGGACAGCATCGAGCGCGTCATGGTGCGGATCGGGCCGATCATGATCAGGTCGATCGCGGCATAGACCAGCATTGCGGTGAACAGCGAGATCAGCAGCGAGACGAAGGCGACGTTGCGCGAATAGCGCAGCATGGCGTTGCGGAGGGAATAGTCGGGCATGATCAGCTCGAATTCCTTGTCGCTGTCGCCGACCGGGCCGAACACCCGCAGCATGCGCTTGCCGCCGAAGAACAGCGTATCCAGCGCCCCGGTCATGCCCTTGATCATGCCGACATTGGCGATGTCGATGTGCTCGTCGACCTGCGGCGGCATCTCGGCCACCACCAGCAGGCGCGATACGCCGCCGTCGCGCACCGCGATCGCCTTGGCGCCGATTGCCATCAGCACGTCGTTCTGGGCGGCGCGGGAGAGCGAATTGGGCTCACCCTGCACCAGCACGATCGACACCGCGGCAGCGGTGCTTAGCCTCTCCTTCAGCCAGGCCAGGCGGTAGCTGGCGATCCAGGGCAGGAAAATGAGGACTTCGGCCAGGAGCACGAAGACAATGGTGAGCAAGAGCAGCTTGGTCGACAGGCCGCGCGCCAAGGGCACTGAACGATTGGGCACCGAACGGCTCGCAACCGGGCGAACGGTCGCCGGGCTGGCATCGGCTGTCGCCGGGCCGCTCCCTTCATCCGCTGATGCAACTTCGCTCATTAAGGCCTGTCTTCACAAACGCTTGATCGGTTGAGATTAGGTGATTGCGGCTTTTTTGCCAATTTCATCCTTCGTTGGACGATGGCGCCAGCAATAAAAATAGCCTCGAACTGGGTGTTCGCGCCGCGACGAACGGGGTGTCGCGCCGTGACGAACTGGCAGTTCGCGCTGCGACGAACTGGCGTTCGCGCTGGATTGACTCCCAAAACCCTTCTTTCTATAAGCCGCTCACGCTCGGGCCATTCGTCCCGGCGCGGTTTCGATCGCGCCAATGCCGGCCCGGCAAAGCTCCTGTTACACAGTGACAGAATCAAGAAGGGCCGCACCCCGCGGTATTAAAACAAATGAAGCGTACCTACCAACCGTCCAAACTCGTCCGCAAACGCCGGCACGGTTTCCGTGCTCGCATGGCCACCAAGGGTGGTCGCGGCGTCGTCGCAGCTCGCCGCAACCGCGGCCGCAAGCGGCTCAGCGCCTGAACGGAAGACGAGATCGTTGCCCGCAACCGGCAAGCCAGTGGGACCAAACCCCAAGCGGCTTCTGAAACGTGCGGAATTCCTGGCCGTCCGCCGCGGTGAAAAGCGGCGCGGGCGGCTTTTTCTCGTCGAAGTTCTCGACCGCAATGACGGCCTGCCGCCGCGCGTCGGCTTCACCGTCACCAAGAAGGTCGGCAATGCGGTTGTCCGCAACCGCGTCAGGCGGCGGCTGAAAGAAGCCGTGCGCACCCATGCCGCAAGTGACATGGCGCCCGGCAATGACTATGTCATCGTCGGGCGTGAAGACGTGCTCACCATTCCGTTCGGCCAGTTGAAGGCCGAACTCTCCCGCCGTCTCAGCGGAACACGATAGGCCAAGGGCTTTCGATGGAAAACAACCGGAACTTCTACATCACCATCGTCTTGTCGGTGCTGATCCTCGGGCTGTGGCAATATTTCTATGTGCTGCCGCGCAGCGAACAGCAGCGCGAGGCGGCCCGCATCGAAGAGCAGCGGGCGGCGGAGCAGAAGAAGGCGGCCGAGGCCGCCAACCCCGGCGGCACGCCGGCGCCCGCAGCGCCCGGCGCCATTCCAAACGCGCCCGGCACCTATGTTACGACGCCGGAAGGCCGCGCGCAGGAAGTGGCCAAGACGGCCCGCGTCAACATCGACACGCCGAGCCTGTCGGGCTCGATCAACCTCACCGGCGCCCGCCTCGACGACCTCAAGCTCAAGCACTATACCGAGACGGTCGACAAGACATCGCCGCAGATCCAGCTGCTCAATCCGCAGGCGCTGCCCACCGGCTATTATGCCGAGATCGGCTTTGTCGGCAGCGACACGACCGGCACGGTGCCGGGCCCGGAAACGGTCTGGAGCGTCGACGGCAATGCGACTCTGACGCCGGCGACGCCAGTGACGCTGACCTTCACCAACGACAAGGGCCTGACCTTCAAGCGCACGATCTCCGTCGACGGCGACTACATGTTCACCGTTTCCGATGCGGTGCAGAATTCAGGCTCGGCCCCGGTCACGCTGTCCAATTACGGCCGCGTCATCCGTTTCGACAAGCCAGCCATTGCCAGCTCCTATGTGCTGCATGAAGGCCTGATCGGCGTCACCGGCACGGAAGGCCTGCAGGAGCACAAATACGCCGACATCGAGAAGAACAAGCTGTATACGCCGAGCAAATCGACCGATGGCTGGCTTGGCATCACCGACAAATACTGGGCGGTCACCCTGGTGCCGACCGAGAAGCAGCCCTTCCAGCCGCACTATGCCTATTACCACAATGGCCGCCCGCGCTACCAGTCGGACTTCCTCACCGACCCGATCACCATTGCCGCCGGCCAGTCGGCGACGGTGGAGACCGAGATCTTCGCCGGCGCCAAGGAAGTCAACAAGATCAACGCCTACGCCCAGGACCGGCAGATCAGGCTGTTCGACCGGCTGATCGATTGGGGGTGGTTCATCTGGATCACCAAGCCGATGTTCTACCTGATCGACACGCTGTACAAATTCTTCGGCAATTTCGGCCTGGCCATCCTTGCCACCACGGTCGTCGTCAAAACCCTCTTCTTCCCGCTCGCCAACAAATCCTATGCGTCGATGGCGAACATGAAGAAGGTGCAGCCCAAGATGCTCGAGATCCGCGAGAAATACGCGGACGACAAGATGAAGCAGCAACAGGCGATGATGGAGCTGTACAAGACCGAGAAGATCAATCCGCTCGCCGGCTGCTGGCCGGTGGCGCTGCAGATCCCGGTGTTCTTCTCGCTCTACAAGGTGCTCTACATCACCATCGAGATGCGGCACGCGCCGTTCTTCGGCTGGATCCAGGATTTGGCCGCGCCCGATCCGACCTCGGTCTTCAACCTGTTCGGCCTGCTGCCCTTCGCGCCACCGGCATTCCTGCCGCATATGGGCGCCTGGGCGGTGGTCATGGGCATCACCATGTTCCTGCAGATGCGCATGAACCCGACGCCGCCGGATCCGACGCAGGCGCAGATCTTCACCTGGATGCCGGTGATCTTCACCTTCATGATGGGCAGCTTCCCGGCCGGCCTCGTCATCTACTGGGCCTGGAACAACACGCTGTCGATCCTGCAGCAGGGCGTGATCATGAAGCGCCAGGGCGCCAAGATCGAATTGTGGGACAATCTGACGGCATTGTTCCGAAAGAAACCCTCGCCGGCTGAATAGAAGGCGCTATTCCGGCAATCAAAGCCCCGGCTCGTCCGGGGTTTTTTTGGACGAGGCGCGCATCACGTTCCCGTGAGGCGCGAAACTTGCGGCGTGCAACCGGCGTGGCTGCTGCTTGTACCGCCAAGGCCGATCAACACCGATCAGCTCTAATCCGAAGACCGCTGTTTTTGATCCGTGACCCCGTCATGTCCATCGCGGGGATGCGGCGCGTGGAATGGGCATTCGCCTTTAAGTATTTGTTATCATTATCGTTTTTTACTCTGCACCGAAACTTTCCCGCAATCGCCGCGTAACTCTTCCCGACAATCGAATCAACAATTGTCGCACCAGAAGGGTTCTCCAATGGCAAAGTCCATCCTCAAGGCATTCTGCTTTTCCGCCGGCCTGGCTCTATCGGGCCTCGCAGCTACGACGGCCTATACGCTCGCCAATCCCGCCGTTGGCGGCGCTGCGATGCTGACCTCGAAGAACATCGTCGAGAACGCCCTCAACTCGCCGATCCACAAGACGCTGGTTGCCGCCGTCAAGGCCGCCGGCCTGGTCGACACGCTGGAAAGCGCGGGACCCTTCACGGTGTTTGCGCCGACCGATTCCGCCTTTAAGAAACTGCCGGCCGGCACCGTCGCCACGCTGGTGAAGCCCGAAAATAAGGACAAGCTGACCAAGATCCTGACCGCCCATGTCGTGGCCGGCAAGATCTCCGCCAAGGATATGATGACCAAGGCCAAGGCGATGGGTGGCAAGTATGAAATGAAGACCGTCAGCGGCGACACGCTGATCGCCGAGGTAAAAAAAGGCGCGCTTTATATCGTCGACGAATCCGGCGGCGCCGCCAAGGTAACGGTCGCCGACGTCAACCAGTCGAACGGCGTCATCCACGTCGTCAACAAGGTGCTGTTGCCGAAGTAACGGTTTTAGGCAACGGCGAATGACGGCGGGCTGCGACGGGCTTTCTCGGTCTGCCTTCCCCACCTCACGGCGAGGTGCCATTCTTTTGAAGCCGTCTTCGACACCACCGGGGTCCTGCTTGTCCTTCGCAGGGCCCCGTTTTTCGTTTCAGGGCGCCTTAGGCGACTGCGCTGCGGTCGACCTGATCGTGATCTGCCGCGGCACCAAGTGAACATCGAAGCCCAGCAGGGCTCGCTCATCGGGCGATTGGTGCTATAGGGCGGATCACGCCATCTAGAATGGCGGCTTTAATTTGCGCCACTCTCGACGGATCTCGCCATGGACGGACCCAACCCAGACATCAAACACCCGATCCCGATGCACACCCGCGTCGGCTTCCTCAAGCCCCTGGTCACCGCGCCGAATATCGAGATCGGCGAGTTCACCTACTATGACGATCCTGACGGACCGGACAAATTCGCCGAGCGATGCGTGCTGCATCATTATCCCTTCATCGGCGACAAGCTGATCATCGGCAAGTTCTGCGCCATCGCGGAGGGCGCGCGCTTCATCATGAACGGCGCCAACCATGCCATGTCCGGCTTTTCCACCTATCCGTTCAACATTTTCGGTCATGGCTGGGAGCAAGGCTTCGACCCGAAGACGTGGTCACAGGAACTGCGCGGCGACACGGTGGTCGGCAATGATGTATGGATCGGCATGGATGCGGTGATCATGCCCGGCGTGTCGGTCGGCAATGGCGCCATCGTGGCGGCGAAATCGGTGGTGACGCATGACGTGCCGGCCTATGCGATCGTCGCCGGCAATGCAGCAAAGGTGGTGAAGATGCGTTTCGACGACAGGACGGTGCGGCGGTTGCTGGCTGTGGCGTGGTGGAATTGGCCGGTGGACAAGATCGGCCGCAACCTCAACGCCATCCGGGGCGCCGATATTTCCAGGCTGGAGGCAGCAATTTGAACGCGCTGGGCAACACCGTCATCGGCACCGACCTGTTCACCAAGGGGTGGATCTTCATCCGCGGCGTGCCGGCGATGAAGTTCCTGCCGCCGGAGGGGCCGCCTGAGATCGCCTTTGCCGGCCGCTCCAATGTCGGCAAGTCGTCGCTGATCAATGCGCTCGTCGGCCATAACGGGCTGGCGCGCACCTCCAACACGCCGGGGCGCACGCAGGAGCTCAACTATTTCGTGCCGGGCGGGTTTTCCGGCGAAGGCACCGACCTGCCGCCAATGGCGCTGGTCGACATGCCGGGCTACGGCTATGCCAGCGCGCCGAAGGAAAAGGTGGACGATTGGACCAAGCTGGTCTTCGACTATCTCAAGGGCCGCGTGACGCTGAAGCGGGTCTATGTGCTGATCGATTCCCGCCATGGCATCAAAGCCAAGGACGACGAAGTGCTGTCGCTGCTCGACAAGGCGGCGGTGTCCTACCAGATCGTGCTGACCAAGACCGACAAGATCAAGGCCGCCGGCGTGCCGCAGCTGATCGAAGAGACATTACTGAAGATCAAGAAGCGGCCGGCGGCGTTTCCGTTCGTGCTCGCCACGTCGTCGGAAAAGGGCGAGGGTCTGGACGAACTGCGCGCGGCTATCGTGCTGGCGGCCAATGGCGGTTAAAAGCAACTCCGGGAAAAGTGTGAAGCGGTTTTCCGTCCGGAGTTGCGAAAAAAGACCTTTGGCTAACTAGGCCTTTGCCTTGGACTTCGCCTCGAGCGCGATCATCTGATGGCTTTCTTCCTCGGCAAGCTTTTCGGTGCCGTAGGACTTCAGGAACAGGCTGACGCCCGACCGCACGATGTGGTCGATTTCATCCTGGCTCGGCGCCGTGGTGCGGTAGGCGAAGATGCACTGGCGAAACAGGCCGGCGAGGCACAGTTCGGTGAATTGATAGGCGGCAAGATCGACATCATCGATCTTGAGCAGGCCGCGTTCGATGGCTGCATTGAGGAACTTGACCACCTTGTCGTGGCCGCGTTTGGGGCCACGTTCGTAAAACCGCGCGCCCATGTCCGGTATCCTGTCGGAGGCGCCGATCACGGTGCGTTGCGCCTGGATGACCTTGGCCGAGGTGATCTTCATCGACAGCACCTTGCCGAATTTCACCAGCGTCTGGCGCAGATCGTCGGCGCGGTCGAGCATGTCGTACATGTTCTTGAAGATGGTGCCGCGCTCTTCCTCGATCAGCGCCTCGAACAGCTCTTCCTTGTTGGCGAAGTAGACATAGATCGTGCCCTTGGAGACGCCGGCCTCGCGGGTAATGTCGTTCATCGACGCCGCTTCGAAGCCCTTGTCGATGAACACGCGCCGCGCGCCCTCAATGATCTGGCTGCGCTTGACCGGATCCTGGCCCGCCGCCGGGCGGCCGCGACGCGCACTATCCAGCACATCGCACCGATCATTTTCGACGTCGGGTAACGTGTCGGCCATTAAAGTCACACCTCGCGAAATAATTCGAACCGAGCGGTTCGATTGCTCTTGATATGGGCCTGCTTTAGCGCTATGTCAACGTTCGCATCGAACCGAACGGTTCAGTATAACACATTTTCCTTATGTAGCTACGGTAGCGAGATATCATGTCCTCGAACACGCCAACCACCGCCGAAGTCCGCCCCTTTCCCAACGCCAAGGTCTCGCCGGCTATCGAAGCGCCGGAAGCGCCCATCAAGCCTGCCGCCGAAGTTTTGGCCGAGGTGCCGGCCAAGAAGAAGCGGGAGGCTCGCTCGTTCATGCTGCCGATCATCGGCCTCGCTCTGCTCAGCGCCGGCGCCTGGTATGGCTATAATTACTGGACGGACGGCCGGTTCCTGATCTCGACCGACGACGCCTATGTCCAGGCCGACATGTCGTTCGTCTCGCCGAAGATTTCCGGCTATGTCGATCAAGTCAAGGTCTCGGAGAACCAGCAGGTCAAGGCTGGCGATCCGCTGCTGACGATCGACGACGGCGACTACAGAATAGCCGTTGCCCAGGCGGAGGCGCAGATCGCCACGCTGGCCAAGACGCTCGACCGTATCGACGCGCAGACGAAGGCGGCGCAAGCTTCGCTGCAACAGGCGCAGGCGCAGAAGGTCGCCGACCAGGCGGCAGCCGACAACGCCGCTCGCGCCCAGCAGCGCGCCGCGCAACTGGTCAAGACGCATGTCGGCACACAGGCGCAACTGGACGATGCCCAGACCGCTCTCGACCAGGCCAATGCAGCCCTCGTCGGCGCCGACGCGCAGATTGCAGCCGCACAGGCCAATATCGGCGTGTTCGAAGCGCAGCGCGCCGAATCGGCCAGCACGCTGGCTTCGCTGCGGCTGAACCGCGACAAGGCCGCGCGCGATCTGTCCTTCACCGTGCTCAAGGCGCCTTATGACGGCGTCGTCGGCAACCGCTCGGTCGAGCAGGGCGACCTCGTCAGCCCCGGCCAGAAGCTCGCCGTCGTGGTGCCGCTGGACAAGCTCTACATCGTTGCCAACTTCAAGGAGACGCAGCTGGCCAAGCTGGTGCCCGGCGAGAAGGTGCGGGTCTCGGTCGACGCCACGGACGGCCATGATTTCGAAGGCACGGTGTCGTCGCTGGCGCCGGCTTCGGGTGCGGTGTTCTCGCTGCTGCCGCCGGAAAATGCCACCGGCAACTTCACCAAGGTGGTGCAGCGCATCCCGGTTCGCATCGACGTGCCGGCCGATGTGCTGAAGGCAGGCAGGCTGCGCGCCGGCCTGAGCGTCGTCGTCGCCGTCGACAGCCGCACGGCTCCGGCTACGGCGAACTGAGCGAAAGCCGGGAGCAATGCCATGGCAACCGCAACCATAACTGCAGGAGCGTCGCCGGCGCCTGCCATGCCGGCGGTACCGACGACCATCTCGACGCGCCGCCTCATCGCCTTCCTGGCGATGGTGTTCGGCATGTTCATGGCGATCCTCGACATCCAGATCGTCTCAGCCTCGCTGGCCGAGATCCAGGCCGGCCTCAGCGCCAGTTCCGATGAAATCCCATGGGTGCAGACCGCCTATCTGATCGCCGAAGTGGTGATGATCCCGCTGTCGGGCTTCCTCAGCCGGATGCTGTCGACGCGCGTGCTGTTTGCAGGCGCCGCGGCCGGCTTCACGGCGGCCAGCGCGCTGGCCGCGACCGCCACCAACATCGACCAGATGATCGTCTACCGCGCCATCCAGGGCTTTATCGGCGGCGGCATGATCCCGAGCGTTTTCGCCGCCGCCTTCACCATCTTCCCGCCGTCGCGCCGCGCCATGGTGTCGCCGATGATCGGCCTGGTGGCGACGCTGGCGCCGACCATCGGCCCGACCGTCGGCGGCTATATCAGCCATGCCATGTCGTGGCACTGGCTGTTCCTCATCAATGTCATTCCAGGCATTCTGGTGACGGTTACGACCTGGACCCTGATCGATTTTGACAAGCCCAATCTCGGCCTGTTCAGCAAGTTCGACTGGTGGGGCCTTGCCGGTATGGCGGCGTTTCTCGGCTGCATGGAATATGTGCTCGAGGAAGGTCCGAACCATGACTGGCTGCAGGAACAGGCCGTGTTCATCTGTGCCATCATCATGGTTGTCGGTGCGGCGCTGTTCTTCTGGCGTGCCTTCACCGCCGAGGAGCCTATCGTCGATCTCAGGGCCTTCACCAACGTCAATTTCGCCTTCGGTTCGCTGTTCTCCTTCGTCATCGGAATCGGCCTGTACGGTCTGACCTATCTCTACCCGGTGTTCCTCGGACGCATCCGCGGCTACGATTCCTTGATGATCGGCGAAGCCCTGTTCGTCAGCGGCCTGGCGATGTTCGTCACTGCGCCGATTTCCGGCATCCTGTCGAGCAAGATGGATTTGCGCATCATGATGATGATCGGGCTGTTCGGTTTCGCTGCCGGCACATGGTGGATGACGCATCTGACCGCCGACTGGGATTTCTGGGAATTGCTGATCCCGCAGATCCTGCGCGGCAGCTCGATGATGCTGTGCATGGTGCCGATCAACAACATTGCGCTCGGCACCTTGCCGCCGGACCGGCTGAAGAACGCGTCGGGCCTGTTCAACCTGACCCGCAACCTCGGCGGTGCGGTCGGCCTTGCCGTCATCAACACCGTGCTGATCGATCGCAACGCCTTCCACTACGCCAGGCTGTCCGAACATGTGGAATGGGGCAGTGCGGCGGCGCAGGCCAAGCTGCAGAACATGACGCTCGACTTCCAGCAGACTCCCGGCCTCGACGCCACCAAGGCGGCGATCTCCAAACTGTCGGGCATGGTCCAGCAGCAGGCGTCGCTGCTGTCGTTCATGGATGTGTTCACCATGCTGACCGTGCTGTTCGCGACCATGGCGGTCTTCACCCTGGTCATCGCCAAGCCGGCGCCGCCCGCGGGCAGCGGTGGCGGAGGCCATTGAGCGCGCCGGATCCCCGCCTGGCGCCCTCATGTGTGACCCCGGAAATCACCCCCGATTTCCGGGGTCACGCTTAAGCATCGATCGTTGTCAAGCTCCTTGGTCGAACACCCGGCGCGCTATGCTGCGGCAGGCGGCCCAAACCATTTGGTCAGCGAGTCGGTTAGCCCGGCTGCTTCAGGGCCGCCGACCCAGGCCACATAACCGTCAGGCCGGACCAGCACTGCGCGTGGGGCTTCGACTGCCCCCAGCACCGGAAGCTCCCATGCGCCATCGTAGCTGGCGTCGACCAGCTGAATCCGCTCCACCCACGGGCCGATACCAAAAGCGCCGGGCTCACCAAGATTAAGCAGCAGCGGCCGAGCGTCGTGCAGCAGGGCGAAAACCGGCAGCGGACCGGCAGCGGTGACGAGGTCGAGATCCGGCATGCGACGCCCCAGCAGCGGATGCCCCTCGCCAAGATCGTAGTGGATGTCCAGGCCGGATAACATGCCGGCAAAACGCTTGCGCGGTTCTTCCATGCCGAGAAGTTCCGACACTGTATCGCGCAGCGCTTTGGTGCGCTCGTCTTCGCGACGGAGCACGACCGACGCCATGGTGTTTTTCATCACACGCGCGGCAATCGGGTGGCGCTCTGCCTGGTAGCTGTCGAGCAGGCTTTCGGGCGCAGTTTTCCTGACCACCTGGGCAAGTTTCCAGCCCAGATTGACCGCGTCCTGCACGCCGGTCTGCAGCCCCTGTCCACCGTCCGGTGGATGCACATGCGCGGCGTCGCCGGCCAGCAGCACCCGCCCCTTGCGGTATACGGCTGCCTGCCGGGTCATGTCGGTGAAGCGGGCCAGCGATGTCGGATTGTGGACGCCATAATCGGTGCCGTAGACGGCAATGAGCGCCTCGCTGAGATCGCGCAAAGTTGGCTCGCCGCCAGCCCCGACCTCGCGCTCGGTCACCAGCACCCGTACCGTATCGTCTTCCAGTCTGCTGAGGCCGTGAATTCCGATGGCATCGCGGTGGATACCCCATTGCGGCTCTTCTGTTACCTCGATCTCGGCGATCAAATTGCTGGTTGTCGGCTCGGAACCGGGGAACTCTATGCCCCCCGCCTTGCGCACGAGGCTTCTGCCGCCGTCGCAGCCGACGAGATAATCGGCACGAAGCGACCCGCCATCGCTCAGCGCGACATCGACGCCGCCGCCATCCTGCACGAAGCCTGTCACCTCGCGGCCACGGTAGACCGTGACGCCAAGTTCATCGACCCAGCAGGCAAGGATGCGCTCTATGTGCTTTTGCCACAGCGCCAGCCCGTAATTGTGGCGGGTGGGGAAGTCGCTGATATCAAGCGAAACGCCGGCGAAGCCTGCGACCTGTGCGGTCTGGCCTTGCGACAGGAACCGATCGGCAATGCCGCGCTGGTCGAAGATCTCGATGGTGCGCGAATGCAGGCCGCCCGAGCGCGCGCCGGCGAGGTCCTGGTTCTCGCGCCGCTCGACGATGGCGACATCGATGCCGGCCAGGGAAAGCTCGCCGCCCAGCATCAACCCGGTCGGGCCGCCGCCGGCGATCACCACGGAATGGGATATTCGCGGCCGGTCCGCATCAACACCGTCGGTCGATTTGGCGCTCGATTTGGGCTCGCCGTCGCGAGCCCGTGCTTTGGTTGGTTGCATAGGTTCTGGCCCTCTCGTTGGGGCTGCGGAATCTACGCATAAAAAGCCGTCTGCCAATTCTTGAAGTTGACTGTTTTCGCCCCATTTCAAGAGATAAGAGGCGGTCGTCACGCCGGCTCCAAATCCCCACCCCGCTAAAGACGCCGAACGGTCAGGCAGTGGCCGGCTTGAAGCTGAGCGCAACGCCGTTGATGCAATGGCGCAGGCCGGTGGGTGCGGGACCGTCATCGAAGACATGGCCGAGATGACCGCCGCAGCGGCGGCAATGGACCTCGGTGCGGGTCATGCCCAGCGAACGGTCCTCGGTCTTGCCGACGGCGTTGGCAATCTCCTGCCAGAAGCTCGGCCAGCCGGTGCCGGACTCGAACTTGGTGTCTGAGGGGTAGACCGGCAGGTCGCAACCGGCGCAGGCGAAAATGCCCTTGCGATGCTCGTTCAGCAGCGGGCTGGTGCCGGGATACTCGGTGCCTTCCTTGCGCAGCACGTTGAAGGCTTCGTCGGACAGGATGGCGTGCCATTCGGTGTCGGTCTTGGTGACCTCGAAGGTTTCGGCAGCCTTAGCGGGCCCGCCCATGCGCAACGTTGCCGCCGCGCCGGCCACGGCAGCGATGGCGGCGCCGCTCAAAAGCAAATCTCGACGGTTCATGACAGAAATCCTCCTGCGGGTTGTTTTGCCAAATTTGGCCGCCACTGGAAAATCAAAAGCCGGTGACGGTTGTCCTGCAAACGAACGCTCCACACCGGCTCCGCGCTTGTTGCGGACGGGATGGAGCGCTCGGTCGTTTGCTCGGCCCACGGGGGCGGGGCCGCGCAATCTGCAGGAGCTTACCGCCTGTTCGTCGGCGGCAGGGGCTTTGTTACATCTTCGGCAGCAGGACCTTGTCGATGACGTGGATGACGCCGTTCGACTGCTCGACGTCGGCGATCGTCACATTGGCGACATTGCCGTTCTCGTCGGTCACGGTGACCTTGCCGCCATCAGCCTTGAGCGACAGCTCGCAGCCGCCGACCGTCTTGACCTTGTGGGTGCCGCCATCGGCCTTGGCCATCGAGGCGACATCGGCGCCCATCGCCTTGGCGCCGATGACATGGCAGGTCAGGATCTTGGTGAGCTTGTCCTTGTTCTCGGGCTTGAGCAGCGACTCGACCGTGCCAGCCGGAAGCGCGGCGAAGGCCTCATTGGTCGGCGCGAAGACGGTGAACGGGCCGGCGCCCTGCAGTGTCTCGACCAGGCCGGCAGCCTTGACGGCGGCGACCAGTGTCGTGTGATCCTTCGAATTGACGGCGTTCTCAACGATGTTCTTGTTGGCGTACATGGCGGCGCCGCCAACCATCGGATTCTCGGCATAGGCGATTGTGGCGAGGGCGGAGACGGCAATGGTACCGGCGAGCAAAAGGGTGGCGATTCTACGCATAGTGTTCGAACTCCTCGGGGTTATTGTTTCCTCTTTCGGGAACATGAGGAGATACGGAATAGAACTGCCTGAGTTTCCGCGCGCCGGGAAAAATTTATCCTTTATTTTGTCGACGAATTAATCTCCGGAGATCGAACCTCTAATCTCCAGCAGCGTATCCAAAACGAAAACAGCGGAAGATGTACTTCCGCTGTCTTCATTGTCACGTCATGGTTTTACGATTTATCAGATGCCCTTCAGGTCGCCCGCGGCAACGACCGGTCCGGTCGGCTGTCCGGTCGTCGAACCGCCCGTCGGCTCGACGCTGACGGCAAGCACGGCGCCTTGCGCCAGCTTCTGCTGCACTGCCGGGGTAACCGGAATGTGCGTGACCTGGCCGGCGGGAATGACACCCATCGAGACCGGCGCATTCTTGCCTTCGATCATCCACAGTTCGAAGTCCTTGCCGGCGGCGCGTTCGCCCGAAACCAGCGACAGGCCGACATCGCGGCGGGAAGCGTCGTAGACGACGAGGTATTTGACATCGCTGCCTTCGGCAGCCAGCGAGGCGACGAGGCGCTCCTGCGGCACGACGACCGGCGACCTGACGTAAGGCACGGCGACATAGAGCACCAGGGCCGCGAGAGCCGCTGCGGTGAGGCCGCGCCAGAAGCTAAGGCTGGACCACAGGCTGCCGCTCGGGGCCGTCGTCGACGCCGCGGTGGAGGAGAACAGCCGGCGATCGATAGCCGGCTTGATGGTGGCCGGCGGCTCTACCTCAGCATAAGCGGCAGCCATCGGCGAGAGATTCACTTCCCAGGAATCGACGAGACGGGCAAAGCCGGTCTCCGCGTCGATGCGTCCGGAGGCTATCTGGCGCTCATCCGCCGGCAGCACGCCGAGAACGTATTCGGCTGCGAGCAGGTCGTCGCCTCCACGTTCCGGTCCATTTTCTTCTGCCAGGGTCATCTTTCCAGACATTCTCTAAGTTTCAACAGGCTGCGGCGCAGCCATGTCCGCATCGTGTTGAGCGGAACCTTGTGACGTTCCGCGAGCTCGGCGTAACTTTCGCCGTTCAAATAAGCACCCCGAACGGCTTGCGCCCGGTCTTGTTCCAACTCTTCAAGGCACTGATAGATGCGCTCGGATTCACCGCCCGCAACAACCATAGCCTCTGGCCCCGGACCGGGGTCAGCCACGTCGAGCGCCGCATCGATATCGGCAGCGGGCTTGCGTCGCGACCGGATGCGATCAATCGCATGATTGCGTGCTATGGCCACCAGCCAGGAGATTGGGCTGAGATCAGAAACAGCGAAACGATCCGCCTTCGTCCACACTTTGACGAAGACCTCTTGCAGCGCTTCTTCCGCATCTCCGCGATCCTTCAATACACGAAGGCACACGCCGAAAAGTTTCGCACTGGTTTGCCGGTAAAGCAGATCGAACGCAGTCCGATCCTTCATCGAGGTCCGGACAATCAGGGTGGAGATATCCTGCGGCGTCATACGGACAAGCTAAGCGATCACAATTTATTTGCAAAGGCAGAAATCTTGTTGTCCACGCAAACGATGTCCGCGCCCGATCGCCAGTAATCGCCGGTCGGTGCCAAGGAAATCGGCTGTCGTTAGCCTCCCGCAGAAAGGGGAACAGCAATGTCGGCCGAACAGATGCTGTGGGAGAACGATGCAACCGACTTGGCAGGCTGTGCACAGAGGCGAGATCTCGCCGCCAGACCTTGTCGATGCTGCGATCGCGCGCGCCGAGGCAACCCGATCATTGCGCATCCGCCGCTTGCCTGAGGCGCCATGGACCCGAAGGGGGCCGACGAGCTCATCGAAAACCTGCTCGACAAATTGCATTTGACCCGTCTCTTGGAGATCAGATCCCTGTTTGGGCAATTGATGGACAAGAGCCAGTGGTTCACCACTGGCCGGCGATCCAGAATGTCAGCGGCCAGCCGTCGATCGCGCTGCCGGCCCATGTCACCGATGCCGGCCTGCCGCTCGACATCCAGGGCGTCGGCCGCCCCGGCGACGAGCAGACGGTTTTGTCGCTCGCCGCGCAGATGGAGAAGATTTCCGGCTGGCTGACGCGGCGGGCGCCGCTCAAGGTGCCGGCCTGATCCGGCAGATTTCATCATCGTGATAGCAAAGCTGTTTGCGGCCTGGGCCAATTCCCGCTAAGACGCCGCCGTCCTTACCCGCATCCAGGGAACCATGCCGATGACGGAGATCACCGCCACCGCCGAAATGCAGGCCGCCCTGCTCTCGCGGGCCCTGCCCTATATGCAGCGCTACGAGCACAAGACGGTGGTGGTGAAATATGGCGGTCATGCCATGGGCGATATCGAGCTCGGCAAGGCTTTCGCCCGTGACATCGCGCTGCTGAAGCAGTCCGGCGTCAACCCGATCGTCGTCCATGGCGGCGGGCCGCAGATCGGCGCCATGCTGGCCAAGATGGGCATCGAATCCAAGTTCGAAGGCGGACTGCGCGTCACGGATCAGAAGACGGTCGAAATCGTCGAGATGGTGCTGGCCGGTTCGATCAACAAGGAGATCGTCGCGCTGATCAACGCCGAGGGCGAATGGGCGATCGGCCTGTGCGGCAAGGACGGCAACATGGTGTTCGCCGAAAAGGCTCGCAAGACCATGATCGACCCGGATTCCAACATCGAGCGTGTGCTCGATCTCGGTTTCGTGGGCGAACCGGTCGAAGTCGACCGCACCCTGCTCGACCTGCTGGCGCGCTCCGAAATGATCCCGGTGCTGGCGCCGGTGGCGCCCGGCCGCGATGGCCATACCTACAACATCAATGCCGACACCTTCGCCGGCGCCATCGCCGGCGCCTGCCAGGCGACGCGCCTTTTGTTCCTGACCGACGTGCCCGGCGTGCTCGACGAGAACAAGAAGCTGATCGACGAGCTGACGGTGGCCGAAGCCAAGGCGCTGATCAAGGACGGCACGGTGTCGGGCGGCATGATCCCCAAAGTCGAGACCTGCATCGAGGCGATCGAGCGCGGCGTCGAAGGCGTCGTCATCCTCAACGGCAAGACGCCGCATGCGGTGCTGCTGGAATTGTTCACCGAACACGGCGCCGGCACGCTAATCGTGCCCTGATCGGCAACTGGCTTGGCGGCCAGTTGGTCGGCTGGCCAGCCCTTAGGCAGGCTGGGGCAGGCGCGCGATGACCTTTATCTCGAAGTCGAAGCCGGCTAACCAGTTGACGCCGACCGCCGTCCAATTGGTGTAGGGCGGTTCACCGAACACCTTCAGCCGAACGGCATCGATCACGGGCCATTGCGTTGCCGGATCGGTGTGGAAGGTGGTCACGTCGACTATATCGTCGAACGTGGCGCCCGCTGCTTTCAGCACTGCCGCGAGATTATCGAAGGCAAGCTGGACCTGCTTTTCGAAGACAGGTTCGGGCGACCCGTCCTCGCGGCTGCCGACCTGGCCCGAGACAAACAAAAGATCGCCTGATCGGATTGCAGCAGAATAGCGATTTATCTCGTAGAGAGCCTGCCGGCCGGCAGGAAAGATCGCGTCACGTTTGGTCATTTTCACTCCATTGTCCGGGGCACTCACATACGTCCCGTATGCATGAGGTGGGTACATACGCTGCGTATGTCAATACGCATACGGTAGGTATGAAGGGCAGCGAGCCCGTCAGGCGCCGGCCGAGATCGCGACAGCCGCTTCGGCCGGCTTGAGCGGCGGGCGCATGACGACCATGGATTCCTCATCGGCATCCTGCGGCGCGCCCCCGAACTCAGCCAGCGTCGGACCATCCTTAAGGCGGCGGTCGCGGGCCAGAAAACCCCAGACCTCGCGGAACCAGACGCGGCGGCCCATTTGCGTGTACCAGCGCATCGAATGGCGCTGTTCGGGATCGGGGTGGAAGAGAATGCGCGTCAGCGCCTTCGGCCGCGACTGCACCGCGACCTCGATCAGCTTGATCGAGAAGAACAGCATCCACGGTTTCAGCCGGGTCATCTGCAGCACCTGGTGCTTGTAGTCCCACAGCCGGGCATCCGTCTGAATCACCTTGCGGTTCTTGGCGATGCGGAAGAACGGCGTCCAGCGGTGCGGCGCGACATAGAGCGCCTGGATCTGGTCGGGGTCATAGGCAAGCAGCTGGCGAAAGCCGCGCCACAGATCGCGAAAGGTCTCATCCTCGAACCCGGCCACCCAGGTCGCCATGGACAGTATGCCATGCTGGCGGAGCAGCCGGATTGCCTCGCGGTCGGATGAGGTGCTGCCGCCCTTGCGGATCAATTGAAGCGTCTGTTCGTCGGTGTTTTCCATGCCGAGCAGCCAGCGGATGACGCCGGCCTTGCGATAGAGGTGCAGGATGTCGGCATCGCGCACGATGTCATTGGCCCGGGTCGAGCCGACGATCAGCACCGGCACGTTCTCGGCGATCAGCGCATCGAGAAAGGCGCGCCAAACCTTCTTCGACACGGTCGGGTTTTCGTCGGCGAGGTTGATCAGTTCGACGCCGTGCTGGCGGTGCAGCCAGGCAATCTCCTGCGCAAATTTCTTGGGGTCGCGATGCCGCCAGCGGGTCCAGAAACCGCGTTGGCCACAATAGTTGCACAGATGCGGGCAGCCCCGCGAAAACTGCATGACCACGGCGCGCTTGCCGCCCCAATAGCTGTAGCGGCGGTGATCGATCAGCTCCCAGCCGACGCGGTACTCGTCCAGATCGGCAATGGTCCCGGCCGGCCGCGTCGCGAAGGGGCGGCCGAGATCGTCGCGATAGGCGATGCCCGCGACATCGGCCAGTGGCCGGCGATTGTCCAGTGCCACGACCAGGGCAAGGATGGTTGCCTCGCCCTCGCCGCGCACGATGAAGTCGAAGACATCGCTCGCCGCCAGTATGTCGCGCCAGTGATAGGTCGGGAACACGCCGCCATAGATCACCAGCGTCGCCGGCTCGAGCGCCTTGACCATGCGGGCGATCGCGAGCGCGGTGGGATGCGCCGAGGTCGAGCCGGAATGGCCGATCAGGATGCAATCGGGCTGGCCGCTGAGCGCATCGCGCACCAGCGTTTCCAACGGCATCGGCCCGAATTCGGCATCGACCAGCCGGACTTTATGGCCGGCTTCGATAAGCGGGCCGCCCAGTGCCAGCAGGCCGAGCGGTGGCAGATGGTCATCGGGCACGCGGCTGCCGATGGCGGTGTGCGGCGGATTGATCAGCACGATGTTCATGACGGACCTTTGAGCGACGGTCCGCATGGCGTAGCCGGCGTTTCAGTTTCGCATTTGGGCTCCGTTCAGCAGTTTGCGTGCAGCTTTTCCGCAGAAATGGCGATGCGTGTCCTACCGCCTGAGGTGGGCGAGCGGCACGTGGCCCGGGCCCTTGATGTTCTGCAGCACCAGCTGGGTGTGAACGTCGCGCACGCCGGCAAGGCGCATCAGGCGGTGCATGACGAAGGCGTTGAGTTCGTCGACCGACGGCACCATGACGTGCAGCAGGAAATCGTGGTCGCCGGTCATCGTCCAGCATGACGACACTTCGTCCATGCGTTGCACGGCGGCGATGAAGGTTTCGGGCGAACCGTCGCTGTGGCTGGTGAGGCGCACCTGGATGAACACCTCGACCATCAGGCCGACGGCGCGGCGGTTGAGCACGGCGGCAAAGCCCTTGATGATGCCGGCCTCCTGCAGCGCCTCGAAGCGGCGGGCGCAAGGCGTCGTCGACAGGCCGATCTCCTGCGCCAGTTCGGACACGGGCTTGCGTCCATCGCGCTGAAGAACATCCAGCATCTTGATCTCGAAATCGTCGAACTGAGGCATTTTCACTCTCTTTCAGCTTCTGCTTGGTGATTTTTACCTCAAATCATGGACCCAAGCCATCATCAAAGCTGAATTGCCTCGCCGGCCGCCGCTAGACTCTGCGGACATATTCAAGTGTCACGATCAGGGGAGAAGAACCATGACGACGATGAGCGTTGCCGAATATGCCCGTGATTGCGCGGCGCAAGGCCTGCGTGGCGACTATTCAGTGTGCCGTTCCGACTTCACCGTGGCGCAGGGCTACAACTACAGCGCCGACGAACAGGCGGTGTGGCGCACGCTGTGCGACCGGCAGACCAAGCTGACGCAGAAGCTGGCGCACCATTCCTATCTCGATGGGATCGCCGCACTCGGCCTGCTCGACCAGATCCCGGATTTCGGCGCGGTCTCAGACAAGCTGCGCAAGCTGACCGGCTGGGAAATCGTCGCCGTGCCTGGCCTCATCCCGGCCGCGCCCTTCTTCGACCATCTCGCCAACCGGCGCTTTCCGGTGACCAACTGGCTGCGCACCAAGGACGAGCTCGACTACATCGTCGAACCCGACATGTTCCACGACTTCTTCGGCCATGTGCCCATCCTGACGCAGCCGGTGTTTGCCGACTTCATGCAGATGTATGGCGAAAAGGCCGAGAGCGTGATTGCACTGGGCGGTGACGAGATGATCACCCGGCTCTACTGGTACACCGCCGAATACGGGCTGATACAGGAGGAGGGCCAGAAGCGGAAAGCTTTCGGCGCCGGGCTGATGTCGTCGTTCACCGAATTGCAGTTCGCCGTCGCGAGCCCGGACGCGCACCACGTGCCCTTCGACCTCGAAACGGTGATGCGCACCGGCTACGAGATCGACAAGTTCCAGCGCGCCTATTTCGTGCTGCCGTCCTTCGACGTGTTGCGCGATGCGTTCCGGACCGCCGATTTCAAGGCGATCGTCGCCCGCCGCAAGGGGCAGCCGGCGCTGGATCCAGCGACGGTTTAGCAAATCCTGAAGGGTTTGCGCGGCACCTACCCCCACCCTTAATCCCTCCCCACAAAGGAGGACGGAGATCTCGTTGGCGCTGATTTCCGAGGGTTTCGACGCCAAGGCATGGGTAGCGCCGGCAGCAATCCTGTCGCGCCGTTCGCTTTTTTGACAATCAGACGGTGATGACTTCGTCACACCGGGGGGATGACTTCGTCACACCGTGATTACTTTGGTCAGATGGTCGCCTAGCCGGCAGGCAAGTGCGGTGATCGTCGTCGTCGGGTTGCATTCGCCCGACGTGCAGAATACCGAGGAACCGCCGACATAGAGATTGTCCATGCCGTGCACCTTGCAGTTGGCGTCGACCACGCTCTTGGTGACATCGGTGCCCATGCGCGTGCCGCCCATGTGGTGGTGGCCGGCCAGTTCCTCATCCGTCGGGTAGTCCTCGCCATTGGTCAGCCAGTCCATGATGCGGACGCGGCCGAGGTCCTTCTCGATCAGCGTCGTTCCGAACAACTTGAGCCCCTCGAGGATGGTGCGGCGCTCCAACGGCGACTTCTTCCAGTGCAGCTCGATGCGCGGCACGCCGGCACGGTCGACATCGGTCTTCGACAATTCGATATGGTTCGAGGCCAGCGGCGCCTGTTCCCAGGCGACGTAGAGCTGGGCGGCGCAGCGCAGGTTCTGGCTGAGCTGGTAGGCGACCCATTCGGCGGCCTCGGGCGCGGTGCAGGCAAGGTCGGCAATCAGGCTCTTGACGCCGGCATAGGGCGTCTCGATCAGACGTATGCCGAAATTCATGATCTGCAGCCGCTCCATGGCGGCGAGCGTCGGCGAGAAGAACGCCTCGTTGACGGCATCGACCTCGAACTCGCTGTAATCGGCCAGGATGGCATTGCCGCCCTCGAAGGTCGGGTGCTCCATCCAGTAGCGGCCAAGTGCCGTGGCGTTCGGCACCACGCCGCCATTCGAGCGCTGGTTCGACCATAGAAGCAGCCGCGAATTCTCCAGCCCGCCGGCGCAGACGATGAAATAATCGGCGCTGAAAGCGCCGGCATCCTTGCCGTTCGACCACAGCCTGGCGCCGGTCACTCGCTTGCCGTCGCCGGCAAGTTCGGTGGCATAGGTGTTGAGGACGAGCGCTATGTTCTTGCTCTTGTCGAGCTCGTCGGAGAATTTCTCGCCAAAGCGCACGGCCGGGCTCTTGATCAGCTGCACCCAGCGTATGTCGTCTGAAATCGGCACATCGGGCTTGAAGTCGGGAAGCTCGAGTATGTCGTGCACCTCGGACAGATAGGGCTCGATGTCGGTCCGGGCGATTGGCCAGCCGGTGTCCGGCGCCCATGCCTTGGGCTCAAAGTCCTGCTTGTCGAGCACGCGGCACCAGCCGGCCCAGTGGTTCGACGACCCGCCCATGAAGCGCAGCCGGGTGATGTCGAGATCGAAATATTGATCGCCGACCGTGGAGCCGCGGTAGAAATCCTGCGACTCGTCGCTGAATTCGCGTGCGCCGGCCTCCAGCACAACGACCGGAATGCCGGCGGCGCCGAGCTTTCTGGCAATGGTGGTGCCGGCCGGCCCGGAGCCGAGAATGCAGACCTTGGGCTTGAAATCCGAGGCTCGAAACGCCTCATAGCTGTCGAAGATCATGCCAGGTCGCTCCGCTTCAGGATCCAGCCATTGACCACGACGATCTCGTCGGGATCGGCCGGGGGGCGGTCGCTGTCAGGCAGCTTGCGAAAAAGCTGTAGCGCCGGCATCGCAATCAGCGCCTGCACGATGGTGCGGCGCGACATTTTCCTGATGAAGAAACTCATGACACGTCTCTGGATGGGGGCTTCGATCCACGCATGGCGTTCCCTGAACGGCACAGGTACCGGCCAGCCATGCCATTCCCGTGCCAAGCCTTGCCTGTAAACGAGTTACAACCCGGTAAACGGCGCAGTTGCGTGGAAACAATGTTGGCGAACCGTTAACAGCCCCACCACCAACACCTAGGCAGCTTCGGAAATGTCCCGGTCGAGGATCGACAAATTGCGGCCGCGGTGCTTGGCCTCGTAGAGCCGGCGGTCGGCGGCGCGCATCAGGTCCGAGACATCGGCATCTTGCGCACAGGTGATGCCGCCGATCGAGACGGTCAGCGGCACCGTGCGCTCGTCGACCGGACGAAAGCGGACCAGCTCGACTTCACGGCGGATGCGCTCGGCCACGCGCCGGGCTTCGGCTTCCGTAGCGCCGACCAGGAAGGCGCCGAACTCCTCACCGCCAATGCGGCCGAGCACGTCGCCGCTGCGGACGCCGCGCTCGATGGCGCTGGCGATCAACACCAGTGCGTCATCGCCGGTCAGATGGCCGAAACTGTCGTTGATCGCCTTGAAATGGTCGGCGTCGATGATCAGCAGCGCGCCGCGATCGGATTTGCGCCGCGAGCCGTCCAACGCGGCAAAGAAGCTCTCGCGGTTGAGCATGCCGGTCATGTCGTCGCGGCTCGCCTTCGCCGACAGGCGCCGATGCGCGGCGGCGAGCTGGGCATGCGCGCGGGCGAGATCGCGATGCGCGTTTTTCAGTCGGTCGCTCTGCCAGAAGGTGCTGGCGCAGGCGATCCAGGCGAGCGCCAGCGGGCACACCGTCGATGTCAGCCAGACAGTGCGGTCGACCGGAAAACCCATGGCGGGAACGATGATCAGCGTCAGCAAAAGCGAGATGGCTACCGAGCCGAATGCGACCGCGGCGGACTTTAAGACTATGCGACTCATCGCTGGCTCCCACTGAACCGTCTCTGTGCCAGCAAGCCCTGAAGGCCACCTTTCCGTGATGGCTAAAATTTGAATGGTGAGCCCATTTTTACAACTCTAGATGCACATAGGTTGTGGATAAGCTCTACATCAGAAAGGGGTTCGAACGGCAGATATTTCATGCCATAAGGACGCCATGACCACGCTGCCCGATCCCGCCCGCTTCGCCCATGTCACCGACTGGGTGTTCGACCTCGACAACACGCTTTATCCGCACCATTCGAATCTGTTTTCGCAGATCGACGTCAAGATGACGGCCTATGTCGGAGAACTGCTCACGCTGCCGCGCGAGGAAGCGCGCAAGCTGCAGAAGGAACTCTATCTCGAATATGGCACGACGCTGAACGGGCTGATGACGCGCCACGGCATCGACCCCGACGATTTTCTCGAAAAGGTGCACGACATCGACTATTCGTGGCTGGTGCCGGATCCGGTGCTGGGCACCGCCATCCGCCAGCTGCCCGGCCGCAAGTTCATCTTCACCAATGGCGACCGCAGGCACGCCGAGCGCACCGCGCGCCAGCTCGGCATACTCGACCATTTCGACGACATTTTCGATATCGTCGCCGCCGGGCTGACGCCGAAGCCGTCGCGGCAGACCTATGAGAAGTTTGCCGAACTGCACGCAGTCACCGGACACAATGCGGTGATGTTCGAGGATCTCGCCCGCAACCTCGAGGTGCCGAAATCACTGGGCATGACCACGGTGCTGGTGGTGCCGCGCAATTTCGAGCCGACCTTTGCCGAGATCTGGGAACGCGATCCGGCCAATGAGGACGACGTCGATTTCGTCACCGACGATCTCGCGACGTTTCTGACGGGGATAGTGGAGGGGGTAGAGGAATTGAGGAGCTGAAGAATTGAAGAACTGGTGAAAGGGAGACCGATCCGGACCTCCTTTTCCTCAATTCTTCAGTTCTTCAATTCCCGGTTCCCCTACTCCCCCAACTTGTAGAAGCGGCTGATGATCCCCCAGGCCTCGTCGGCGGTGTCGACAAAGTCGATGATATCCTGGTCGCCGGGCGTGATGGTGCCTTGTTCGGCCAGGAAATCGAGGTCGATCGCGCGCTGCCAGAACGCCTTGCCGAACAGGATCACCGGCACGCGCTCCATGCGGCCAGTCTGGATCAGCGTCAGCGTCTCGAAGAATTCGTCCATGGTACCGAAGCCGCCCGGAAACACCGCGACGGCCTTGGCGCGCATGACGAAATGCATCTTGCGGATGGCGAAATAGTGGAAGTTGAAGCACAGCTCCGGGGTCACATAGGCGTTCGGCGCCTGCTCGTGTGGCAGGACGATGTTGAGGCCGATCGACGGCGCGCCGACATCGTCGGCGCCGCGATTTCCCGCCTCCATCACGCCTGGGCCGCCACCGGTGACGACGACGAATTCGCGGTAGTAGGACATGGCCGATTGCTGTGAGCAGAGGCGGGCGAATTTGCGCGCCTCCTCGTAGTATTTGCTGTTTTCCTCGAGGTTTTTCTTCTGCGTCTCGTTCTTGGCGGCCCAGGCCTCGCCGCCGGGCTCGGGAATACGCGCGCCGCCGAACAGGATCACCGTCGAGCGGATGCCGCGCTCGGCCAGGATCATTTCGGGCTTCAAGAGCTCAAGCTGCAAGCGCACAGCGCGCAATTCCCGGCGCGTCATGAAGTCGGGATCGTTCCAGGCCAGCCGGTAGGTTTCGGCGCGCGTCTGCGGCGTGTCGGGAACGCTTTTCGAGCGCTCCAGATCCTCGTCCGAATGCGGCAGCGGCGTCCATCCCGCCTTTTCCATAGGAGTCATATGCTTTCTACCCGTCCCAACAGTTCACTTGCGCCGTCCCATGGCGCACGCGCGATTGACCCCCAATACGCCTTAACATAGGGTCCGCGCGACTTTCAAAACAAGGTTAAGGCCGACGGCCTTAACAGCGTGGTAACGGAGCGAATTCATGTCGAAGCCTGATCTGGCCAGCCTCGAAAAGACCATCGAGAAGGCCTTCGAGGAGCGCGACACGATTTCGACCGCGACCCGGGGCGAAACGCGCGACGCCATCCAGTCCTCACTCGACCTGCTCGACCGTGGCACCGTGCGCGTTGCCGAGCGCCAGGCCGATGGCAAATGGCATGTCAACCAATGGCTGAAGAAGGCGGTGCTGCTCTCGTTCCGGCTCTATCCGATGGAGATCATCAAGGGCGGCCCCGGCCAGGCGGTCTGGTGGGACAAGGTGGCGTCGAAGTTCGACGGCTGGAGCGCGGTCGATTTCGAGAAGGCAGGCTTCCGCGCCGTGCCGTCTTCGATCGTGCGCCGCTCGGCCTATGTCGCGCCGGGCGCGGTGCTGATGCCGTCCTTCGTCAATGTCGGCGCCTATGTCGATAGCGGCACCATGGTCGACACCTGGGCCTCGGTCGGCTCCTGCGCCCAGATCGGCAAGAATGTGCACCTCTCGGGCGGCGTAGGCATCGGCGGGGTGCTGGAGCCGATGCAGGCCGGCCCGACCATCATCGAGGACAATTGCTTCATCGGCGCGCGCTCCGAAGTGGTCGAGGGCTGCATCGTGCGCGAAGGCTCGGTGCTCGGAATGGGTGTGTTCATCGGCCAGTCGACCAAGATCGTCGACCGCGCCACCGGCGAAGTGTTTTATGGCGAGGTGCCGCCGAATTCGGTCGTCGTCGCCGGCTCGATGCCGGGCAAGGCCTTTCCGAACAACGAGCCGGGCCCTGGCCTCTACTGCGCCGTCATCGTCAAGCGCGTCGATGCCAAGACCCGGTCGAAAACCTCGATCAACGAACTGCTGCGTGATTGATCCTGTCCGAGCAACCAGAGCGCTCCAGATTGCCCAACACACCACCACTTCCCTGGCTTTTCTTCAGCCTCTCAGGGCGCGTCAGCCCAAGTGCCTACGTGCTCGCCGGGCTGCTGCTGGTGCTTGCACAGTTTTTCCCGCTCTACCAGTTGTCGAGACTGGAACCCGGCACCGCAACCAGCCAGAACTGGGCACTTGTGTTCTGGGTCGTTTTGCTGATCTCGACATGGTCGAGCTTTGCGGTAACCGCAAAGCGGTTTCATGATTTCGGCAAGCCGACTTATTACGCGTTGATCTCTCTTATCATCGGCCCCATTCTTCTCATCGTTCTAGCGTGTTTCCGGGGTGACCCCGGTCCGAACCGCTACGGCAAGCGCAGCAACGCGCCGGCTGAACCATGAGCGCCGACCGGATATCTCGCCATGCGCTACCGCACGCTTGATCCGAAACTGATCATCGACACCGCCGAGCGGCTGGAAGAGCGCGTCGCCGAGCGTTTTCCCGATGCCGGCCTGCGCGGCGTCGCCGCCGAACTGGTGTCGCTGTCGCGCGACCTGGCCAAGGCGGCGCAGGCGCTGGAAGCGCCGATCTGGTGGCTGCGCGGCGCCATCGTCGCCGCTGTTGCCGCCGGCGCGCTGACCTTCCTATTCGTCGGCACCATCCTGCCGCTCATCCATATCTCGCAGGCCGACGATGCGGTGCAGTCGGTGCAAGGCATCGAAGCCACGATCAACATGATGATCCTTGCCGTGCTCGGCCTGCTGGCGCTGATCCGCACCGAGGAGCGCATCAAGCGCAAGCGGGTGTTTCGCCAGCTGCATGGGTTGAGATCGCTGATCCATGTCATCGACATGCACCAGCTGACCAAGGATCCGGCAGCATTGTCCGCCAATTTCAGGCCGACCGCGCATTCGCCGGCTCGCATCACCAATGCCGCCGACCTGGCGCGCTACCTCGACTATTGCTCGGAAATGCTGTCGATCACCGGCAAGATCGCGGCGCTGTTTGCGCAGTCCGTCAATGACGATGTGGTCATCGACGGCGTCAACGACGTCGAGAACCTGGCGTCCAACCTGTCGCGCAAGATCTGGCAGAAGATCACGCTGATCGAGAACCACCCGGCGGCGCAGCCCGTGCCGGCGCCAGGCCCGGCGAGCAAAGCGCCGGCTCCGAGGCGCGCACCAAAGCTGTGACGCGGCGGGCCCACGCGCCTGTTTTCGGGCTATGCGGGCCAAGGCCCGAGGCTCGCGGCAAGTAGACTATCCAGTGACGGCTTCCGGCGTCAGCCCGGGTGAGCCGCGCGTTTCCCGCTCGGCCTGCCGCACCAGCGCGGTGACCCGCTTCAGCAGAGGCGCCGGCGTGCCGGCCTTTTCGGCGAGGCTCAGGACGGCCCCCTGCAGGTCACCGATCTCGGTCGGCCGACCGCGCTGGAGGTCGTCCCACATCGACGAGCGCGCCTGCGGGTCGATGGCGAGCATGCGGCGGGCGACCAGCCGGAACAGCCAGTCCGGCAGCCGGAGCAGCTTCGGCAGCAGGCCGGGACGCAAGCCGCCGATCCGCGCCGGCGCGATATGTAACGCCTTCATCGCCGCCAAGGCCTCGTCGATCTGACCGGCCAGGATCCGCCGCCAGCGGCGGTCGGCAAGTTCGCTCGCCAGCGGCAGGCCGGACAAGGCGACAAGCGCGTTGTTGAGGTTGATCAGCAGCTTGCCCCACTGAACGGCTTTCATGTCGGGATGGGTTTCCACGCCAAGCCCTTCGACATCGAGAAGGCCGGCAAGGCCGGTCACGCCATCTTCGATCATGACCTTGCCGTTGCTGGCGCGATGCACGTGAAGCGGCAAATTGCCTATGGCCGACTGGACGACATTGAACGGCACCATGCCGGCGAGCACAGTCCGTCCACCGAGCCCGGCGCGTAACCGGTCGGCATTGCCGACGCCGTTCTGGAGGCTGACCACCACGACTTCGCCGCGCGCATGTCCGGCAACAAGCGACGCCATCTCCTCGGTAGCGCCGTTCTTGACCGTCACCAGCACCACGTCGGCACTGGCCAGGGCAGCGGCGGGATCAGTGGTGACGGACTCCGGCCGGATGGATCGGTCGCGATTATCGAGATCGGTGATGCGCAGGCCGCCGTCCAGCAAGACCGTCGCGATGCTTGGCCGCGCCAAAAACACCACCTTGCGTCCGGCCAGCGCCAGGCAGCCGCCGACATAGCAGCCTATGCTGCCGGCGCCGGCAATGACGATGGTCTTTTCGGCGTTGGCCATGCGATTATCTCGTGTTGGCCTGCACTATACGACAGGAAAACCATAATGTCGGCGGCAGGACCGGTCATCATCTCTGGCCGTGACAGGCCTTTCGCTTTCGACTATCGCTTTGCCCATGAAACTGCCGACCGATCCCGCCGCCAACCTCGCGACCCTCATACGCTGCGCCTCCGTAACGCCCGCCGAGGGCGGCGCGCTGGCTGCCCTGGAAGGCATGCTGAAGCCGCTCGGCTTTTCCGTCGAACGCCCGGTGTTTTCCGAAGACGGCACCCCCGACATCGAGAACCTCTACGCGCGTCGCTCCGGCAATGGGCCGCATCTGATGTTTGCCGGCCATACCGACGTGGTGCCGGCGGGCGACGAGGCGTCGTGGACGCATCCGCCCTTCGCCGCCGAGATCGCCAAGGGCGAGATGTATGGCCGCGGCGCCGTCGACATGAAGGGCGGCATCGCCTGTTTCATCGCCGCCGTGGCGCGCCATGTCGAGAAAAAGGGTGGTCCGAAAGGCTCGGTCTCGCTGCTGATTACCGGCGACGAGGAGGGGCCGGCGATCAACGGGACGACAAAACTGCTCGACTGGGCGGCGGCCAGGGGCGAGAGATGGGACGCCGCGATCGTTGGCGAGCCGACCAATCCGGACACGCTCGGCGACATGATCAAGATCGGCCGGCGTGGCTCGATGTCGGGCAGTGTCACGGTCAACGGCCGCCAGGGCCATGTCGCCTATCCATTGCTCGCCGACAATCCGGTGCGCGGCCTGATCAGCCTGGTCGACGCCTTGCTGTCGCCCGTCTTCGACAAGGGCACGAAGGATTTTCAGCCGACCAATCTGGAAGTGACCTCGATCGATGTCGGCAACCCGGCGACCAATGTTATTCCGGCCAAGGCGACAGCCACCTTCAACATCCGCTTCAACGACACATGGACTGCCGAGACGGTGCAGGCCGAGATCCATAACCGCCTCGACCAGGCGGCGAAGCGCAAGAAATACCGGACCGGCAAGACGCCGGTCGACTACGAGCTGATCTGGCGCGACCGGCCGAGCCATGTCTTCCTGACGCGCGACGACAAGCTGATCGAGACGCTGCGCGGGTCGATCAAGGCGACAGTCGGCAAGGAGCCGGCGCTGTCCACCTCGGGCGGAACCTCGGATGCGCGTTTCATCAAGGACTATTGCCCGGTGGTCGAGTTCGGCCTCGTCGGCAAGACCATGCACATGGTCGACGAGCGCGTCGCACTGGCCGACCTCGAGACGCTGACCCAAATCTACCAGCGCTTCATCGATGACTGGTTCGAGCAGGGCTGATCATGCTTTCGGTTGACGAGACCTCTTCATCGCTTAACGGCGCCTGGCGGCTGATGCTCGGAAAGGCCGACGGCTTGCGGCTGCTCGACCTTTCGGCGGACGGCTTCTGGAATTCCTTCTTCGCCATCGTCGTCGCCGCGCCGGCGATGATCGTCGGCTGGGTCGGCACGGCCAACGAGATCGGCGATCCCAATGCGTTCGCCGGCCGGCTGGGCATGTTGATTCGCCTGGCGACCGTCGACCTCGGCTCGTGGCTGCTGCCCCTGGTTGTGCTTGCCCTGGTCGCATCGCGCGCCGGCATCGGCGACCGCTTCGTCCACTATGTCGTCGCCAGCAACTGGGCGTCGGCGATCACTGCCTGGATGCTGCTGCCTTCAGCGCTGATCAGGCTTTTCCTGCCGTCTGGCAACCCGGTTGCCGAATTGGTGTGGCTGGTTCTGGTGGTGCTGTCGCTGGTACTCTCCTGGCGGATGACCAACGCCGCGATCGGCAAGGGCGCGGCTGTCGGCAGCGCCGTGTTCGCAGGCATGTTGGTGGTGTCTCTGGCCGTCTTGTTCGGCCTGGTGGCGCTGCTCGGCATCACTGTGCCGACCGCCGCTCCGGCTTAGAACTTTTCCGGATAGTCTACACCGACGAGAAAAAGCCCGTCGGGCGGCGCCACCTGGCCGCAGGCGGCGCGGTCTTGCGCCGCGAGCGCTGCCTTGAGGTCGGCGCCGGTCCAGCCGCCGTCGCCGACGCGTTTCAGCGAACCGACCATGGAGCGCACTTGGTTGTGCAGGAAAGAGCGCGCCGAGGCCCTGACTTCGATCAGGTCGCCCTGGCGGCTTACATCGAGCCGCTCCAGCGTCCGCACCGGACTGTTGGCCTGGCATTGCGTCGAGCGGAAGGTGGTAAAGTCATGTCGGCCGAGCAGGACTTTCGCCGCTTCGTGCATGGCGTTCGCATCGAGCCGCTTCGGCACCCACCAGACCTTGCCCTTTTCCATCGCTGCAGGCGCGCGCCGGTTGAGGATGCGGTAGAGATAGTGCCGCCCGGTGGCCGAGAAACGGGCGTCGAACTCATTGGGGACAACCGTCGCCTGCAGGATGGCGATGCGCGCGCCTGCCGCCTGCAGGTGCGCGTTGACGGCGTCGCGCACCTTGTCGTTTGGCCATGCCTTGGCGAGGTCGACATGCGCCACCTGGGCGGTCGCATGCACCCCGGCGTCGGTGCGGCCGGCGGCGCGTATCCGCACCGCCTCACCGCAGAATTTCTCGATCGCCTGCTCTATCGCCTGCTGCACCGAAGGCTGATCCGCCTGGTGTTGCCAGCCGGCGAAAAGGCTGCCGTCATATTCGATATCGAGACGAAAACGCGGCATACACCCTTCGTTCAGGCGGCGAGTGCGGTAAAGGCCTGGGCGTAGACCAGTTTGCCTTTTTCGGGTGCGTCACCCCAGGCCAGCGCCTGCAGCGCTTCGCCCTGATATTCGCTCTCGAACTTTTCGGCGCGCGCATGGCTGTAGCCGAAGCGGCCGTAATAGGCCGGATCGCCCAACACAACGGCGAGCGTCTCGCCGCCATCCCTGAGGCGGATATGCGCTTCGCGGATCAGCGCACCGCCAATGCCCGAGCCGTGGAACGAAGGTTCCACCGCCAACGGCGCCAGCGCCACGGCTGCAAACTGCTTGCCGCCGTTCCTAACGAACAGCCTGGAAAACAGGATGTGGCCGACCACCTGGCCGTCTTCTTCCGCCACCAGTTCGACAACGGCGTCGCCGCCGGTGACCAGAGCGTCGACCAGCCCGGCCTCCGCCTGCTGGCCGAATGCGTGTTCCTCGACCAGGCGTATGGCCTCGCGGTCCCGCGGCGTCGCGCCGCGTATCGACATCATGCTCATGAGAACTTCATTCCTTTTTCGATCTTGGCCCCGCGCAGAAACTCCTTCGCGGCAGCAGGCTTTCCGCCCGCCCGTTGAACTTCGACCAGCCTGACCGCGCCCGACCCGCAGGCGACCGTCAGCCGGTCATCGAGAATTCCTCCCGACTCGCCCATGCTTTCAGAAAGCGTACCTTCAGAAAGCGTCGAGCGAAGCAGTTTCAGCCGTTCCGTGCGGCCGCCGATGTCGGCCTCGCACCAGGCGCCGGGGAATGGCGACAGCCCGCGAATGTGATTGTGGACCTCCGCAGCCGGGCGCGTCCAGTCCACACGTGTCTCCGACTTATCGATTTTCCTGGCGTAGGTCACCCCGTCAGCCGCCTGCAAAGTCGATGCCAGGGTATTTGTCTCCAATCGGGACAGCGCTTCCACCATCAGCGTGGCAGCAATATTCATCAAGCGGTCGTGCAGATCGCCGGCCGTCATATCGGGCTCTATGGCGCATTTTTCAACCAGTGCCACCGGACCGGTGTCCAGGCCCTCTTCCATGCGCATCACCATCATGCCGGTCTCGACGTCGCCGGCCATAATGGCGCGCTGGATGGGAGCTGCACCACGCCAACGCGGCAAAAGCGAGGCGTGGCCGTTGAGGCAGCCGAGGCGCGGAGCCTCCAGAATAGCCTTCGGCAACAGCAAACCATACGCGACGACGACCGCGACATCGGCACGCAACGCCTGGAAAGCAGCTTGCTCGGCCTCGCCCTTCAGCGACAGCGGCGTGCGCACTTCGATGCCCAGCCGCTCAGCCTCGCGCTGCACCGGCGACGGTGTCAGCTCCAGCCCGCGGCGGCCCGCGGCGCGCGGCGGCTGGGTGTAGACGGCTGCTATCTCGTGCCCGGCCTCGGCAATCGCGCGCAGCACCGGCACCGAAAACTCCGGCGTGCCCATGAAGATGACGCGAAGCGGCATCTTCCCTATCCCACCAGCTTGCCCGGCGCCTTGTCCTTGGCGAGCTTCTTGAACTTCTTGACCACCATGTCGCGCTTCAGCTTCGAGATGTGGTCGATGAACAGCACACCGTTGAGATGGTCGATCTCGTGCTGCAGGCAGGTCGCCATCAGGCCTTCGGCCTCGATCTCCTGCAGCTTGCCGTCGCGGTCGAGATATTTCACGCGCACCGAGGCGGGACGCTCGACCTCGGCGTAATAGTCCGGGATCGACAGGCAGCCTTCCTCGTAGACGGAGCGAGCGTCGGCGCTTTCGAGGATTTCGGGATTGATGAAGAAATGCGGCGCCGGCGGCTCGTCTTCCTTGGCGAGGTCGATGACCAGCATGCGCAGCGGCTCGCCAATCTGGATTGCGGCCAAGCCGATGCCCGGCGCATCATACATCGTCGCCAGCATGTCGTCGGTCAGTTTGCGCAAAGGCGCGTCGACGCGTTCGACCGGTTTGGAAACCTGGCGCAGGATAGGATCGGGAAGGATGATGAGCGGCTTGATCGACATGGCGCCTCACCTAAAACGTCGCAGGAGAAGCGTCAACCGGTGCGAATCGGTCTCGTTCACGTTTTGATCTGTGCCAGGTCTGCGAATCGGCTATGCTGGCGGGATGAACGACCTGAGCACCATCCTTTCCGAACCCGTTGCCCGGCTTGGCGCGACGACGATCACGCTCGGCCATGCACTGGCCATCGGCGCGCTGGTGTTTCTCGGCCTGTTCCTGGCGCTTGTCGTGGCGCTGTGGCGATCGGCCAAGGCGCGCACCATCGCCGCGGCGGAAGCCGCCGACCACGCCCGCGACGCCGAGGCGCGGATGGCCGGCATTTTGCAAAGCCAGGCCGAGATGCAGGGCCGCATGGGCGCCATCGCCGACGTGTTCGGCGCAAGGCAGGCCGAACTCAACCAGTCGATCGGCCAGCGCCTCGACGCCATGACCGGCCGACTCGGCCAAACCATGACCGAACAGACCAAATCGACGCATGAGAGCCTCGCCAAACTGCAGGAACGGCTGGCGGTCATCGACACCGCGCAAGGCAACATTCAGTCGCTGGCCGGCCAGGTCGTGCAATTGCAGGCGATCCTGTCCAACAAGCAGACGCGCGGCGCCTTCGGCCAGTCGCGCATGGAGGCGATCGTCGCCGACGGCCTTCCGATGGGCGCCTACGAGTTCCAGGCAACGCTGTCAAACGGCAGCCGTCCCGACTGCCTGGTCAGGATGCCGAACGGTGCGCCGCAGCTTGCCATCGACGCCAAGTTTCCGCTGGAAGCCTGGAACGCCATCCGCGCCGCCGATGGCGCCGAACAACAGAAGATCGCGGCCCAGGCTTTCCGCCGCGACATCGAAATTCACGTCCGCGATATCTCGGAAAAATACCTGATCCAGGGCGAGACGCAGGACACCGCCTTCATGTTCGTGCCGTCGGAATCGGTGTTCGCCGAAATCCACGAGAATTTCGACGCCGTGGTCCAGAAGGCGCACCGGGCGCGTGTCATCATCGTCTCACCGTCGCTTTTGATGCTGTCGATCCAGGTCATCCAGGCCATCCTCAAGGACGCCCGCATGCGCGAACAGGCGCATCTGATCCAGGGCGAGGTGATCCGGCTGATGGAGGACGTCGCGCGCGTCGACGAACGCGTGCGCCGGCTGCAGACGCATTTTGGCCAGTCGGCCAAGGATATCGACGAGATACTGGTGTCGACGTCGAAGGTGACCAAGCGCGGCCAAAAGATCGAAGCGCTGGAGTTTGGCGAAAACGAAGCCGAAGTGCGCGGTGGCGGACCCGCCAAGGCCGAAGCCGGGGTGCGGGTGGCGGATTCCAAGACGGGGCAGCTCAGGCTACGTGTCGTCGAAGGCGACGATTAAAGCGCGTCGCGCTGAAACGGATTCATACGACGCGCCTTAAGTCTTTGTTTTGATGCATGTCGTTGCCCCAGAACCGCGGCACACTTCTGGCGCCATGCATTAGACCGTAGCCACGATCACGTGTGCCTGGATCTTGGCCGCAACCTCGCCGCTGCCGTGTCTGGCTGCAATCACGGACGCGGCGTGATCGGTTGCGGCTTCCAATTTTCCTCGGGCCTCGATTTCATTGCGAAGCGGAGTTCCCTGGCAATAGGCAACCGCCGGAAGGCGCGGCGAGGAGGCACGGCTTTGTTCGGCCCTCGTGTCGATCACCACACGGGAGAAACCTGCGGCTTCCAACTCGCCGCGGATCAATGCAGTGTCATTGTAGCCGTGCGGCGTGCGGGCGAGAAAGCGGGGCGGATCGTTCGGAAAAATCTCCGCAAGAGCATTCGTCACATCATTGGCGAATACATTCTCTTCAATGCGATCCCACACGTTGAACAGGAAATGGCCGCCGGTCTTCAGGACCCGCTTTGCTTCGCGATAGCCGGCGGCTCGGTCGGGAAAGAACATCGCGCCGAACTGACAGCAAACGAGATCGAAAGCCGCATCTTCGAACGGCAGCGCCAGAGCATCCGCCTGACGCCATTGTATGCGACTGTCGGGAGCTTGTCGCGAGGCCGCGTAGTCGAGCATAGGCTGGTTGAGGTCGGTCACGACATAGCTTGCGCCAGGGGACAGTTTTGGCGCCAATGCGCGGGTAACAACGCCGGTGCCGGCGGCGACTTCCAGGACGGCGCCGGGCGACAAGGACGCTGCCCGTCGTGCCAAATCCGCGGCGAACGGCTCGAAGATCAGCGGCACCATGTAGCGGTCGTAGTTTTCCGGAATCGAGCCGGCAAACACTTTGTCCGTTTCCGACATTGCTATCCCCCGCCATCCGTTTGATGGCTAGCCTAGCACATTATTGGCTGGTTTGGGCCGCGTTTAACCGGGAGGCAGGTGCTACTGCGCCTCTACGATGCTTACGCCCTCGAATTCCGGAAGCCAGTGCAGGGCCGATCGGTGCCATTTCTGTTGGGTCGGAACGAGATCCTCGCGTTGCCGCGCGGTCCCCGCCCTGATCCCATAGACCTTCGGCCCGTCGCCAACCGACGTTGCGTAAAGATGCGAACCGCAGTCGCCGCAGAACGCCTGGGCACGCTTGGCGCCGCTCGATCCCGTCTTGATATAGACCTTCGGTGTGCCCTTGGTGATCCTGTAATGATCCTCAGGCGCGGGAACAGTGACACGAAAGGCGGTGCCGGTCAGTTGCTGGCAGTCGGTGCAATGACAGATAGAGGTCTTTTCCGGGTCGACGTCTGCTTCATAAGTTATGGCGCCGCAATGGCACCCACCATCGATTTTCATGGTTGATTCTCCGAAATCCGTCGGGTGATCTTAGCGGGACCAGGCGATGGGGCCAACGGTGCACTGCTGGTCCAGAACTAGTCCGACGCCGCCTCGACCTGCTTGCGCCGGTGCTCCCACGTTCCGGTCGTCTGCGGCTTGACGAACAGTCTGGTGATCTCCGGCATTTCTTTTTTCAAGAGCGCCTCGATGCGCTCGACACAGGCTTCGATCTCAGGCGCCGTCAGATGGTCCTCGAATTCGATGCTCAGCCCAGCGACGATCTGTTGCGGGCCGAGATGGACGGTGAGAACGCCGTTGGCCCGCTGCACCGCCGAATCCTGCTGGGCGATGGCCAGCACCTTGGCCTGCACTTCCGCCGAGGCCGGCTCACCGATGAGCAATCCCTTGCTTTCGCGCGCCAGAAAGATGGCGGTGGCGCCGAGGATCATCGCGATGCCGATCGAGGCGACGCCGTCGAGTTCGGGCATGTCGAGGAGTTCGGCCGCCAATATGCCGGCGAAGGCGACGAAGAGACCGAGCAGGGCGGCGCTGTCCTCGAACAGGATCGTGTAGACGCTCGGATCCTTGCTCGATTGCACGGCCTGCAGCCAGCCTTGCTTGCCCTTCTGCTGGCGGAACTCCTTCAGCGCCACGTACCAG
This sequence comes from Mesorhizobium sp. M0626, assembly GCF_040320665.1. Taxonomy (NCBI): domain Bacteria; kingdom Pseudomonadati; phylum Pseudomonadota; class Alphaproteobacteria; order Hyphomicrobiales; family Phyllobacteriaceae; genus Mesorhizobium; species Mesorhizobium sp. M0626. The sequence continues at coordinate 45,574 of NZ_JAMYQD010000017.1, forward strand.
GAGCTGCCCTCGAACAGCATCGAGAGGCCAAGCACGATGTAGTTGATTTTGGGATTGGCGACCGGCTCAGGCGCCATGATGTGGACGACGCCTTCATAGAAGGACACGCCGGCGCCGAGCGCAAAGACGAGCAGGGCGACAATGAAGCTCCAGAAATACAGCTCGCGGCCATGGCCGAGCGGATGCGTGCGGTCCGGCGGACGGGCGGCGCGGTGCATGCCGTAGAGCAGCAGCCCGCCATTGCCGGTATCCACCAGCGAGTGCACGCCTTCCGACAGCATCGCCGAGCTGCCGGTGAAGAAGGCGGCGACGAATTTGGTCACAGCAATAGCTAAATTACCGGCGAGCGCCGCGTAGATGACCGTCTTCGACCCGCCATGCGCTGCCATGCTGTCCCTCCAAGGCGCCCAATGTAACGGCCTGCCGCCGAGCTCCACAGGCATCACAACGCACGAATCGCCTGGTCGTTCAGGTTGAAGGCCAGCTTGCGGAAAGACGCCCCTATTCGATGATCTCGTCCGTCCACACCTTGAAACCAGCCAGCGTGCCCGGTCCGAAGATGTGGGTCAGCGGCACGTCGGCGGCGTCGCGACCCGACGCGATCAGGATGCGGCCGATGCGTGGCGAATTGTTGCGCGGGTCAAAGACATGCCAGCGGCCACCGAGATAGACCTCCATCCAGGCTGCGAAATCCATGCTCGCCCAAGGTTTGGGCAGGCCGATGTCGCTGATGTAGCCGGTGCAGTAGCGGGTCGGGATGTTTAGCGCACGGCAGAAGGTGACGGCGAGGTGGGCAAAGTCACGGCAGACGCCGCTTTGCTCGCGATAGGCTTCGGCCGCGGTGCGCGTCGGTCGGGCATTGCCGTAGCTGAAGACGATGTGGTTGTGGACGAAATCACAGACCGCCTGGACGCGGGCAATACCGAGCGGCGTATGCCCGAACAGCCGCCAGGCTTCGCTGGCCAGCAGATCGCTCTCGCAAAAGCGGCTGGGCAACAGGAACAGCAATGTGTCCGACGGCAGGTCGCGAACCTCATGCTGCCAGGCCATCAGGTCGCCCATCTCGAAGGTACCGGGGTCGTGGATTACCGAATCGGTGCCGAAGGTGAAGCGCCCGGGCGGGGCGACGAAACGGTTGCACCAATTGCCGAAACTGTCGCGGTAGCTCTGGATCGGCACCGGCGGGCTGGAGGTCAGGAAATCCGGGCGCTCGAGATCGGAGGCCCTGGAGTAGTGGACGTTGAGCATCGCGATGAGCGGCGTTTCCTGCGGAAAATCGAAACTCATCTCGCTGCCGATGCGGATTCGCATTGTCGTCCTGACCGCACTGCCTGATCATCGCCGGGCGAAGGCATGGCCGATGCTGCAGTGCGAAGGCAACCATGGCACGGACCGGAATGGTTTACGAGCAAATTAGAAACCGGTTGAAAGCGGCCCGACGGCGCCGGCGACAGACGCCCGCCCCCTTGCAGTCCGGCGTTTCTCTTGTTTCACTTGGCCTCCCAGCAACTGGAGGAGCGAATCATGGCTAAAGGTGCGATGAAGGCGGGCAAGGAAGCTCGGAAGCCGAAAAAAGACGCCAAGAAGCCCGCAGCGGCTCCGGCACTCAAGGCGCCGCCCGTCAAGGCGATGAGGCTCAAGGAAAAGTAAGCCCGCCTCGGAAGATCTTGGACGGTTGAAATCCGGACAACCGTTTCGGCGCAGATTTTGACACCGGCGGCATGAACGATGCGGCCGGTGTTTTTGTTGATCGCACCGGCGCAGCCGCTTATACCGAAGCGGCGAGGACGACCTCGCGCCTTTCTCAAAAGTCCGGCCGGGACGCCCCGCCATCCTCATGGAAGGAGTGCATCCCGATGTCGTGGATTTTTCTGTTCTTCGCTGGTCTGTTCGAAATCGGCTGGGCGATCGGCCTCAAATACACTGACGGCTTCTCGAAGCCGCTGCCGACGGTGCTCACTGTCGCCTCGATGATCATCAGCCTCGGGTTGCTCGGCCTGGCGCTCAAGACGCTGCCTGTCGGGACGGCCTATGCGGTGTGGACCGGCATCGGCACGGTCGGCACGGCGCTGCTTGGCATCTGGCTGCTGGGCGAGCCGGCGACGGCCATCCGGCTCGCCTGCATTGCGCTCATCGTCTGCGGCATTATGGGGCTGAAGCTCGCCGCCTGAGCAAAGCAACCAAGGAAATCGACGCACAAACACATTCAGGGCCGCTGGAAGGCGACCCTGATGTCCGATCGTTTCGATCGAAGCGTTAGCGGGCGGAGAAGCCCGGAGGCGTCCTGCCGGTACGCTGCTTGCGGGCCGCATAGCGTGCGTCGCGCTTGGCCTTGCGTTCGGCTTCGTCGGCCAGCAAACGGGCAATGCGCTCGTTTTCTTCGGCTTCCTTGATCTTCGCTTCAGCCTGCGCTGCCTCTTCGGCCGCAATACGCGCCGCTTCGGCTGCTGCCTCGCGCTCGGCCTTCTCGACCGCCTCGCGTGCCAGCTTTTCCTGCTTCAGCCTGGCCTTTTCGGCCTCGCGTATCTCGCGAGCCTCAAGAATCGCCTTGCGTTCGGCTTGTTTGGCCAGAACCGCAGGATCATCAGCCGCCGGCTTTGACTTGAAGCGCTCCAGAAGCGCCTTCTTTGCCTCGTTCGCGGCATTGCGCCGCTCGAAAATGTCTTTTTCCCTGTAGATAGCCAAGTCCACTTCCCTGAAGTCAATTCGCGACGCTTACATACGCGCGAATACCGAGAGTTCAAGCGCCAAAACGGTATGCCAGCCATGAAAGTTTATGCTGTTGCAGCCGGGAGACGCGTTTTCCCTGAAACAAAGCCGGCCGAAACCGACATGCACTGTTCACCATCCGCCCCTCTGGCGGCCGGGGCGGCTCGCCGCTACCTCTAGCGGCAAATCAGAACATTTGGATGACATGCCATGGAACTCGGTCTCTACACTTTCGCCGACGTCAGCCCGGAGCCCGGCCCCGGCGCGATCGGCCCGCATCAGCGACTGCGCAATCTGATCGAGGAGGTCGAGCTGGCCGACCAGGTCGGCCTCGACGTCTTTGGTCTGGGCGAACATCACCGCCCCGACTATGCCGCGTCCGCGCCGGTGGTGGCGCTGGCCGCTGCCGCCGAACGCACCAAGCGCATCAAGCTGACCAGCGCGGTCACCGTGCTGTCCTCCGACGATCCGGTGCGCGTCTTCCAGCAGTTCGCAACGCTCGACCTTTTGTCGGACGGCCGGGCCGAGATCATGGCCGGGCGCGGCTCGTTCATCGAATCCTTCCCGCTGTTCGGCTACAATCTCGAGGACTATGACGAGCTGTTCGCCGAAAAGCTCGATTTGCTGCTGGCCATCCGCGATAATGTAAATGTCACCTGGTCCGGCAATCTGCGCGCGCCCATCAACGACCGCGGCGTCTATCCGCGGCCGCTGCAGGACAAATTGCCGATCTGGATCGCAATAGGTGGAACGCCGCAATCTGCGGCGCGCGCGGGCGTGCTCGGCCTGCCGCTGGCGCTGGCCATCATCGGCGGTGAGCCGGCGCGGTTTGCACCGCTGTTCGACATTTATCGCGATGCCGCCAGGCGGGCCGGTACCGACCCCTCGGGCCTTGCCACCAGCATCAATGTGCACGGCTTCATCGCCGGGACCACTGAACAGGCGGCCGACGATTTCTACGGCCCGCAGGCCGAAGTGATGAACCGCATCGGCCGCGAGCGCGGCTGGGGCCCGACCTCGCGGGCGCATTTCGATCAGTCGCGTGGTCCGAACGGCGCGCTGTTCGTCGGTAATCCGGAGCAGGTGGCGGAAAAGATCGTCGCCCAGCACAAGATCTTCAACAATGACCGCTTCCTGCTGCAGATGGCGATCGGCGCCATGCCGCACGCCAAGATCATGAAGGCGATCGAACTGTACGGCACCAAGGTGGCGCCGATCGTGCGCAAGGAGACCGCCAAGCCCGGCGTCGCCGTCGCAGCGCCAGCCGCCTGAGCGACGGGCGGCCCGGATTGAGGGCCTTGCCGGCTAACGGAACCTTGGGCTTGCAGAGGCGTTTCCGTCAGGGGAATGCACCAATTGCGGTGCGCCGCTGAGGGAAAATCATGAAAGCCGAACCCGCCGCTTTGGGTGCTGGCCTTGCCGAAACCGAAGAGGCGAGAGTTGTGGCGCGTGCCGACACGCATCTGATGCGTTCGCTGCTCATCGGGATCTTCCTGTTCATGGCCATCTACGCGCTGTATTTCGCGCGTGCTTTCTTCATGCCGGTCATCCTCGCCTTCCTGCTGACGCTGACGCTGACACCAATCGTGCGCTTCCTGCGCAAGCGCGGCATTCCGGAAGTGGTTTCGGCGACAATGTTGGTCGTGCTGTCGATCTGCGTCTTCGGCGTTGCCGGCTATCTGCTCAGCGGCCCGGTCATCGACCTTCTCAACAACACCTCGTCGATCGGCCAACAACTTACCGAACGGCTGGCGCAATTACGGCGTCCGCTCGAGAGGATCATGCAGATCTCGCATCAGATCGAACAGATGACGGAGACCTCGCAGGAGCCGGGCATCCAGAAGGTGGCGATGGCACAGTCCGGCGTCCTGTCGGCCGCCGCCAGCAACGTCCTGTCGGCGGGGACAAGCCTGACCATCATCTTCGTGCTGTCGCTGTTCCTGCTGGCGTCAGGCACGATGTTCTATGAGAAGATCATCCAGTCCTTCGCCAGCCTCAGTGAGAAGAAGCGGGCCTTGCGCGTCGTCTATGACGTCGAGCGCGAAATCTCGCATTATCTGCTCACCGTCACCGTCATCAATGCCGGTCTCGGCGCGGTTATCGGCCTTGGCCTGTGGGCGCTCGGCATGCCCAACCCGCTCGTCTGGGGAACGATGGCGGCGCTGCTCAACTTCCTGCCCTATGTCGGCGCGCTGATCACCATCGTGCTGGTCAGCGTCATTGCGATGATCAGCTTCGACTCGATCACCTACGCCCTTTTGGCGCCGGGCTTCGTGCTTTTGTGCGACATCGTCGAAGGCCAGTTCGTTACGCCGATGGTTGTCGGCCGACGCCTCGAGATCAACGCCGTGGCGATCTTCATCGCCATCGCCTTCTGGTCCTGGCTTTGGGGCTTTGTCGGCGCGCTGATGGCGGTGCCGCTGTTGGTCGTCGTCAAAGTGTTCTGCGATCATTTCGATGGCCTCAGCCATGTCGGCAATTTTCTCGCCGCACAGCAGACGGCCGTGGTGGAGGAAGAAGCGGCCGAAGAGAACGGAAAGGCAGCGGCATAAGCTTGCCGCGCCTGCCCGTCATCGCGCATTTGTTGTCTTCAGGCGGAGTGCCTATATCGAGCCGGTCAAGCCGGACCCTGCGATGAAAGATGCCTCCTTCGACCTCGATTCCTATTTCGACCGCATCGGCTATCGCGGCCCGATCGATGCTCCGCTCGGCACGCTGAGCGCGCCGCATCGCCAGCGTCCGCAGGCGATCCCGTTCGAGAATATGGACCCGTTGCTTGGCACCAGCTCGACATCGTCATTCCCGACCGCGCCTTCGAAACCAGGGTCAGGCAGTTGAACATCGTAAAGGCTTGAGGCCCATGACCGCACTTTCCGTTCTCGACCTGTCGCCGATCGTCGAAGGCAGCGACGCCTCGCAATCGCTGGCAAATTCGCTCGACCTGGCCCGCCATGCCGAGCGGCTCGGCTACAGGCGCTACTGGCTGGCCGAGCACCACAACATGCCGGGCATCGCCAGCGCGGCGACCGCCGTCGTCATCGCCCATGTCGCCGGCGGCACCAAGACCATCCGCGTCGGCGCCGGTGGCATCATGCTGCCCAACCATGCGCCGCTGGTGATTGCCGAGCAGTTCGGCACGCTGGCGGCACTGCACCCCGGCCGCATCGACCTCGGCCTCGGCCGCGCGCCCGGCACCGATATGGGAACAGCGCGCGCGCTGCGCCGCAATCTCGAGGCGTCAGACAATTTCCCCCAGGATGTCGTCGAGCTGATGGGCTATTTCCAGCCGGCCGCGGAAGGCCAGCGTATCCACGCCGTGCCCGGCGAAGGCCAGAAGGTGCCGGTCTGGATCCTCGGTTCCAGCCTCTATGGCGCGCAGCTCGCCGCCATGCTCGGCCTGCCCTATGCCTTCGCCTCGCATTTCGCGCCGGCCGAACTGGACCATGCGCTGGAGATCTACCGTTCGCGCTTCCAGCCTTCGGAACAGCTGGACAAGCCCTATGTCATGCTCGGCCTCAACGTTTTCGCCGCACCGACCGATGGAGAGGCAAAACTGCTGTTCACCTCGCTCCAGCAGGCCTTCGTCAATCTGCGCACCGGGCGGGCCGGCCGCCTGCCGCCGCCGGTCGAGGGCTATGACCAGACGCTCGAGCCGATGGCAAAAACCATGATTTCGCAGGCGCTGTCCTGCGCCGTCGTCGGCTCTCCCGAAACCGTCCGGCAAGGCATAGACGCGTTCGTGCGCCGCACCGGCGCAGACGAGCTGATGGTGACCGCGCAGATCTTCGACCATGCGGCACGCGTGCGCTCGTTCGAAATCCTGGCCGAGGCGCATAAATCGCTGTCGCAGGCCGCGTGACGCTTTTGCCTGTGTCTGCTGTGGGCAGGCGCCTTCCTCAGCCAGGAGCCGCCTCTCTCACGCATAGGTGACGTTTTCTTGTGGTTTCGAAGCCCTGACTGGGCGCTTCGCCGGGGGATCGCGCAGATCCTGGGGTTTTGAGCGCGGTTGGAGCACATCCGGGCCGCTGGGCGGCTGTTCAAAGGCGCCAAGCGCGGCGCGGTGGATGCCATGCGCAGAATGCTTGCGCCCGATGCCGCCTGTTCTTATATACGCGCCAAGCCGCCCAGTGCCGGAATGCCGGTTGCCGGAGCGGAATTTCTTGTGAACAGGGGCTTTCGTCGGAACGCCTTACGGGTCCTGAGAGCCTGCTTAGCGGAGAGACTAGAAAAATGGCAAAAGTAATCGGTATCGATCTCGGCACCACCAACTCCTGCATCGCCATCATGGATGGCAAGGAGCCCAAGGTCATTGAAAATGCGGAAGGCGCGCGCACGACGCCTTCCATCGTCGCCATCTCGGGCGACGGCGAACGTCTCGTCGGCCAGCCGGCCAAGCGCCAGGCGGTCACCAATCCTGAAAACACCATCTTCGCGGTCAAGCGCCTGATCGGCCGCCGCTATGACGACCCGGTGACGGAGAAGGACAAGAAGCTTGTCCCCTACAAGATCGTCAGGGGCGACAATGGCGATGCCTGGGTCGAGGCCGGCGGCAAGAAGCAGTCGCCCAGCCAGATCTCGGCCATGATCCTGCAGAAGATGAAGGAAACGGCGGAGGCCTATCTCGGCGAGAAGGTCGAGAAGGCGGTCATCACCGTTCCGGCCTATTTCAATGACGCCCAGCGCCAGGCCACCAAGGACGCCGGCAAGATCGCCGGCCTTGAGGTGCTGCGCATCATCAACGAGCCGACGGCTGCAGCACTTGCCTACGGCCTCGACAAGAAGGATGGCAAGACCATTGCCGTCTATGACCTTGGCGGCGGCACGTTCGACATTTCGGTGCTCGAAATCGGCGACGGCGTGTTCGAAGTGAAGTCGACCAATGGCGACACCTTCCTCGGCGGCGAGGATTTCGACATGCGTCTCGTCGAATACCTGGCGGCCGAGTTCAAGAAGGAACAGGGCATCGACCTGAAGAACGACAAGCTTGCGCTGCAGCGCCTCAAGGAGGCGGCTGAAAAGGCCAAAATCGAGCTGTCGTCGACGACGCAGACCGAAATCAACCTGCCCTTCATCACCGCCGACGCGACCGGCCCCAAGCACCTGACACTGAAGCTGACCCGTGCCAAGTTCGAGCAGCTGGTCGACGATCTCGTCCAGCGCACCATCGAGCCCTGCAAGGCAGCGCTCAAGGATGCCGGGCTGAAGGCTGGCGAGATCGACGAAGTGGTCCTGGTCGGCGGCATGACCCGCATGCCCAAGATCCAGGAGATCGTGAAGCAGTTCTTCGGCAAGGAGCCGCACAAGGGCGTCAACCCGGATGAGGTCGTCGCACTCGGCGCCGCAATCCAGGCCGGCGTGCTGCAGGGCGACGTGAAGGACGTGCTGCTGCTCGACGTGACGCCGCTGTCGCTCGGCATCGAGACGCTGGGTGGCGTGTTTACCCGCCTGATCGAACGCAACACGACCATCCCGACCAAGAAGAGCCAGGTGTTCTCGACCGCTGAAGACAGTCAGTCGGCCGTGACCATCCGCGTCTTCCAGGGCGAGCGTGAAATGGCTGCCGACAACAAGGCGCTCGGCCAGTTCGACCTGGTCGGCATTCCGCCGGCGCCGCGCGGCGTGCCGCAGATCGAGGTCACTTTCGACATCGACGCCAACGGCATCGTCAACGTTTCGGCCAAGGACAAGGGCACCGGCAAGGAGCACCAGATCCGCATCCAGGCCTCTGGTGGCCTTTCGGACGCCGACATCGAGAAGATGGTCAAGGACGCCGAAGCCAATGCCGAGACCGACAAGCAGCGGCGCGCCTTGGTCGAGGCCCGCAACCAGGCCGAGGCGCTGGTGCACTCCTCCGAGAAGTCGCTGAAAGAATATGGCGACAAGGTTTCGGAAACCGAGCGCACGGCGATATCGGAGGCTATCACGGCGCTGAAGGCTGCTGCCGAAGGCGACGATGCCGCCGACATCGAGGCCAAGTCGCAGACGCTTGCCGAAGCATCCATGAAGCTCGGCCAGGCCATGTACGAAGCTTCGCAGAAGGAAGCGGCGGAAGCCGACGCCAAGGCGGACGCGGCCAAGGATAGCGATGTGGTCGACGCCGATTTCGAGGAAATCGACGAAAACGACGAGAAGAAGAAGTCGGCCTGACCGGTTGACGGCAAATAAAGCGGAAAGCCCGGCGCAAAGCCGGGCTTTTTTGCAACCCTCGCTGAAAAAGTGCGGGCCTTGCCGAAAAAGTCACTGAAAAACACAGGCACAAGCGCGCCGGCCCTAGCATCCGGGCAGCACCGCTCCTAAATCGAGACAACGTGCCGGCAAACGACGCAACATGCATCAAGACGTTGAGCATCCGGACTGCGGGAAAAGATGAAAGCTGATTTCTACGAGACGCTGGGCGTGCAAAAGGGCGCCGACGAGAAGGAGCTCAAGAGCGCTTTCCGCAAGCTGGCCATGCAGTTCCATCCCGACCGCAATCCCGGCGATCACTCATGCGAGCATAAGTTCAAGGAAATCAACGAAGCCTACGAAACGCTGAAGGACCCGCAGAAGCGCGCGGCCTATGACCGTTTCGGTCACGCCGCCTTCGAGCAGGGCGGCATGAATGGCGGCGCGCAAGGTTTTGGCGCCGGCGGCTTCGCCGACATTTTCGAAGATATTTTCGGCGACATGATGGGCGGGCGCCAGCGCCGCTCGTCGGGCGGCCGCGAACGCGGCGCCGATTTGCGCTACAATATGGAAATCACGCTGGAAGAAGCGTTTGCCGGCAAGACCGCGCAAATCCGCGTGCCGGCCTCGATCTCATGCACGGAATGCTCCGGGACCGGCGCCAAGCCCGGCACCCAGCCGGTGACCTGCTCGATGTGCCATGGCCACGGCAAGGTACGGGCGACGCAAGGCTTCTTCTCGATCGAGCGTACCTGCCCGCAATGCCAAGGCCGCGGCCAGACGATCAAGGACCCGTGCCCGAAATGCGCCGGCCAGGGCCGTGTCACCGAGGAACGCTCGCTGTCGGTCAATATCCCGGCCGGCATCGAGGACGGCACCCGCATCCGGCTTGCCAATGAGGGCGAGGCGGGCCTGCGCGGCGGCCCATCGGGCGACCTCTATATTTTTCTGGCGGTGAAGCCGCATGAATTCTTCCAGCGCGACGGCGCCGATCTCTACTGCAAGGTGCCGATATCGATGACGACGGCCGCCCTTGGCGGCTCGTTCGAGGTGACGACGCTGGACGGCAGTCAGACCAAGGTGAAAGTGACCGAAGGCACGCAGAACGGCCGCCAGTTCCGCCTCAAGGGCAAGGGCATGCCGGTGCTGCGCCAGCCCAATGTCGGCGACCTCTATATCCAGACCGCGGTCGAAACGCCGCAAAACCTGTCGCGCCGCCAGCGCGAGCTGCTGGAAGAGTTCGAGCAGCTGTCGTCGAAGGACAATTCGCCCCAGTCGAGCGGCTTTTTCGCCCGCATGAAGGACTTTTTCGAATCCTTCGGCGAGCACTGAACCCAAACCAAGGCCGCCACGCTTCCCGAACGTCATCAACATCTTATGCCAGATCGCGCCTTGCCTTGGACCTGTTAGCTGCTAAGTAGCGTTCGGGGAGTGTTGAGGAGAACTTGCATGGCACGTGGTCCGGGATTGCGGAAGGCGCTGGCGGAAAAGTTCGACGACGAACTCAAATTCTTCAAAGGCTGGATCGACAAGCCGAAGTCGGTCGGTTCGATCGTGCCGACAAGCTCCATCACCGCCCGCAAGATGGCTTCCATCGTCAATCCGAAGTCCGGCCTGCCGGTGCTTGAAGTCGGACCCGGCACAGGCGTCATCACCCGTGCAATCCTCGCCCAGGGCGTTAAGCCCGAAAACCTGTACGCGGTCGAATATTCCACCGATTTCGTGCGCCATCTGCGCCAGCTCTATCCCGGCGTCAACGTCATCGAGGGCGATGCCTTCAATCTCAACGCCACGCTTGGCGAGAAGAGCGGGATGGTTTTCGATTCCGTCGTCTCCGGCGTGCCGCTGCTCAATTTTCCGGTCGCACAGCGGATCGCCTATATCGAAAGCCTGCTAGACCGCATCCCGGTTGGACGGCCGATCGTGCAGCTGACCTATGGGCCGTTGTCGCCGATCCCGCCCGGCCGCGGCAATTACACGGTCAAGCATTTCGACTTCATCTTCCGCAACATCCCGCCGACGCAGCTGTGGATCTACCGGCGCGAAGCGCATTAGCTGGTATTGGGGGCGGGAGAAGTCTCTGGCGCCTTGTAGAGGATCGACGTCTCCCGAAGGAAGCTCGATTGAGGGTCGATCCACATCCTTGACTGTTATCCGCCTCGCAAACTCGTGGCGACCTCTCTGATCGCCGCGCACATGGCCCGCACGGCCGTTGCTTCGGCGCTGCTGGAGAACAGAAGCAGCAGAGGCCGACGCGCACGCGGCTCTAGAGGACGCCTCGCGACGGTTCGCTGCCAATCGGCCGGAAACGCCAGGCCTGGCGCAATCGACAAACCGCGCCCGGCCCCAACCAGAGCAAGCAGCGCCGCCATATCGCTCGCCGACAGGATGACAACTGGCGCAACGCCAAAATCCTGGAACAATTCGGCAAGCATTGGTCCGCAGCCGCCGCTCGACATGATGAATGGCTGGCCGTCGAGAGCGCGGATCGGAAATGACCCGCCTTGGACTGAGTTCTTTTGCGATGACGCTACAAAGAGTTCGTCGTCGACAAGTTCCTCGGCTTGGCAATTGCCGGCGATGTAGGACAGTCCAATATCGGCGGCACCGCGATCGACCCACTCCGCCACCTCGGTATCCGTGCCCAAGAGCAGTTCGACAGCAAGCTCCGGGTGCCGGACGGAAGTAATGTTCAACGCATATGGAGCAATCTTTACCGAGGCGCTGCTGACCAGCGCGAGCCGTACTCTGCCTTTGATGGAGTGTTCCCGTAGGCCGACAAGACGGCCTAAAGCATGCAAAGCGGCGCGCGCCGCGTCCAAAGCCGCCTCGCCGGTTGCGGTGAAAGCGACACCGCGCCGATCACGTATGACGAGGGGCGCGCCAACGATCTCCTCCAGCGCCTTCATTGCATGGCTTATGGCCGATTGAGAAAGACAGAGCCGCTCGGCGGTTTTGGTGAAGCTGCGCGTCTCGCTGAGCGATGTCAGGACGCGCACCATCGTGATGTTGATATTAGCTTTGTTCATGGCTGCCGAAATATCTTTCATTTCGCTCATATTAAAGAGCGCTGTAGGTTTTGTGAAGGTGAGGGAAACGACCCTCGAAATCGGCGAGCGGCTTTCCTGGCCTCTCCGGCATGCAGGCGTGCGGTACGACGAGACTGAAACTGGAGTATCGCATGAGCTACCTTCCGCAATTCCTGACCCTTGCTTCGGTCTTCCTGCTCGGCGCCATGAGCCCAGGACCCGATTTTGTAGCCGTGACTTCCCATGCGCTGATCAGCCGTCGCGCGGGGTTCCATGTGGCGCTTGGCATTGCCGCAGCGATCATGGTGTGGGCGGCTCTCGCGATGTGTGGCCTGGGCCTCGTACTGACGCAGATTGCATGGGCTCACCTTGCCGTCCGGATCGCCGGTGCCGTGTATCTCGGTTACCTGGGAAGCAAGATCCTTTTGTCGGCTTGGCAGGCGCGGCCACCGCTGGCCGTCGGTGGCGCAGAGACTACGGCTCCTTGGCGAAGCGGATTCGTTGTCGGAATTACAAATCCGAAGACGGCCGCGTTCTTCGCGAGCCTGTTCATATCGGTATTGCCGATGCAGGCTCCGATCTGGGTCCAGGCAGTGTCGCTGGCCATAATCGGGATGGTCGCGATGGCGTGGTTTGGGCTTGTCGCGCTAATGTTCTCCACAAGAAGGGTTCGGTCGGTATATGGCAGCGTCCGCAGGCCGATAGATGCCTTGCTCGGAGTTGCACTCATCGCGCTGAGTGCAAGAATTGCGGTCACCCACTAGCAATAGCCCAGCTGCTCGGCACACCTTCGCGCGCTTGCCCCCCGATCGTTTCCGTTTTTTGAGCCAGTGCGTTGATTTGCGCAGCCTCTGGCTGTACCTGTCCGGGAACAAGAGTGGCCAATGGCTGTGATCGCGAAAATCCTCGTCTTCGCCGGCTCGGTGCGCAGCGGCGCCTTCAGCGGCAGGACCGCCGATGTGGCGCAGAAGGAGCTGGCCATGCAAGGCGCCGAGGTGACGCGCATTTCGCTGGCCGACTATCCGCTGCCGATCATCGACGAGGACCTCGAAAAGGAAAAAGGCGTTCCCGACAACGCCGTGAAGCTCGGCCGGCTGATCGCCGCCCATGACGGGCTGCTGATCGCGACGCCCGAATATAATGGCTCGATCCCGCCATTGCTCAAGAACACGATCGACTGGGTGAGCCGGGTGCGCCTGGATGGCGGCCGGCCGGTGAGGCCGCTTGTCGGCAAGGTCGCCGGCCTGTGCTCGTCTTCCAACGGACATTTCGCCGGGATCCGCTGCATCAACCATCTGCGCGCCGTGCTGGTGCGCTGCCAGCTGGAGATGGTGACGCCGGAATGCTCGGTATCCGATGGCGGCAGTGCCTTCGACGGCGACGGCAATTTCAGGGATGAGAGACTGACCAAATCGATGGAGCACCTATGCCGCACGCTGATCGAAACCTCGCGCATGCTGTCGACCCGGACCGGGGCATGATTTCCACAGCCATGCAGGCCCATACCATGAGAGAAAGGCTGATCGTCGGCCTCGACGTGCCGACGGTGAAAGAGGCCGAACAGGCGGTGCAGGAGCTCGACGGCGTCGTCTCCTTCTACAAGATCGGCTATCAGCTGGCCTTCGCCGGCGGGCTCGACTTCGCCAGGGAGTTGGCCAGCGGCGGCACGAAAATCTTCCTCGACATGAAGCTGCTCGACATCGACCACACGGTGGCGAAGGGTGTCGAGAACATCGTGCGCATGGGCATGACCATGCTGACCATCCACGCCTATCCCAAGGCGATGCGAGCCGCGGTGGAGGCCGCCAGGGGCAGCGACCTCTGCCTGCTGGCGGTCAGCGTGCTGACCTCGATGGACGAGCAGGACGTGATCGACGCCGGCTATGAATACGACCCTCACACGCTGGTGCTGAGACGCGCCGAACAGGCGCTGCATGCCGGCATGGGCGGCGTCGTCTGCTCGGCCGAGGAGGCGGAAGCGGTGCGCCGCATCGTCGGACCCGACCTGGCGGTGGTGACGCCGGGGATACGGCCCAAGGGCAGCGACCATGGCGACCAGAAACGCGTGGTGACGCCCGGCCAGGCGATCCGCAACGGCTCCAGCCATCTCGTGGTCGGCAGGCCGATCGTGGCGGCAAGCGACAGGCGCGCGGCGGCGGAAGCCATACTGGAAGAGATGCGCGCCGCGTAACGAGGAGAAGAAAATGCCCAAGGGATACTGGATAGCCCGCGTCGATGTGCGCGACGCCGAAGGCTACAAGGACTATGTCGCTGCCGCCAAGCTCGCTTTCGACCGTTTCGACGTGAAGTTCCTTGCCCGTGGCGGTGAGCATGAAAAGGCCGAGGGGCCTGGCCGCGCCCGCAATGTCATTATCGAGTTCGAATCGCTCAGCGCGGCGCACGATTGCTACCACTCGCCGGAGTACCAGCGCGCCGTCGCCATCCGTCAGAAAGTGGCCGATGGCGAGATCGTGCTGGTCGAGGGTATCTGACGCGCGAAGCTGCTCTGCTCAGTGCGGCGCTTCCTCCTGCGCCAGCACCTCCAGTTGATGGCGGTGCCCCGACAGCTCATAGCCGACAACGGTGACGGCCGGCGCTAGCGTGAGTAAGATGAGGCAGACCGCCATGTCGACGCCGGCAAGGGCGGCGATGATGCCAAGTGCGACGACCGCAGCCGTTCCCGCCAGCAGCCAGACGTGGAGGGGATCGAAGCGCTGGACGAGATAATAATACAGCGCGTAGATCGCCCCCAGGAACACGCCTAGCGGAATGGCGACCGAGAGCAGGGTCGCTACCGGGCCGATATGGGCCTTGTGCTCGATGAAATAGGCCGCGACATGCAGCCCGGCGCCGGTGGCGACGATGGCCGCCACGATCAGCATCTGGCCATAGCCCCAGACAAAAGAGCGATTGCGGTGCTGGTGCAGCACCGTCCCCGAGGGCAGCATGTAGTAGACCCACCACATGCCGAAGGTGAGACCCATTCCGGCAATGCCGATCAAGGCGGCATCGAGGTTCCAGCCCTGCTCCTCGACCGCGGCCGACAGCGTCGCCAGCGTGCCGACCACCCCTTCGCCCAGCGCGATGATGGCGAAGAGGCTGTAGCGCTCGGCGACGTGATGCGCGTGCCAGGGCGTGCCGCCATCCCGGCGTTCGGCGATGACCGGTCCGGCAAGCTCGATGAGAAGCAGGACCGCGCCGAAAGCCAGGCTCGTCGCCAGCGAGAAATCGACGAGGATCTGCACCACCCAGCCGATCTGGGCGATCGCGATGGCGATGGCATAGGTGAGACAGGCACGCCGCCGCCCAAGGTCCTGCCGCGCCGCGCGCAGCCATTGGAAGATCATGGCGACGCGCATGATGACGTAGCCCAGCACCATGACCGAATTGTTGAGGTGTTCGCCATGCTCGATCGAGGCGAACATGCGCGGCAGGCCGATGGCCAGCACCAGCACGCCGATCATCTGCACCATGGTGACGAGGCGGAAGATCCAATCGTCGGTGTCATAGGCGGAGGAAAACCAGGAGAAATTGATCCACGCCCAGCAGATGGCGAAGCTGGCAAAGCCGAAGCCGATCAGCGCCGCCGCGTAGTTGCCCTCGGCAAGGGCGTGCGCCAGTTGCGCGGCGGCAAGGCTGAAGGCGGTGACGAAGGTCAGATCGAACAGCAGCTCGAGCGGCGTGGCGACGCGATGCGCCTCGTGCGGATCGCGCCCGGCCATGCGCCTGATGTGATGGTGGAGGGAGCTTGCTGGTGTGCTCATCGCGCGGCCTTGCCTGAGGACTGTCCCGCGACACTAAAGGTGGAGCAAAAGCCGTCAAGGCGCGGTAGGTCGCGCTGGTCCCTCGACCGTTCAGATCGCCTGTCGGTTCAGTCGGTTCGCCGCCGTCTCGGCAACCGCATCGGCAAGCGTCATGCCCCATTGCATCAGGCAATAGGCGCGGAAATCGAAGCAGGGCAGGCCTGGACAGACCTCGAACTCGATGAGGTGGACATGGTCGTTAGCCTCGACCCTGAAATCGATGGAAAACACGTCGCGCAGGCCGAGCCCGCTGACCAGCCGCTCGGCGATGCGGCGGATGGTTGCCGCGGCTGCCGGCTGGGTGTCGGCAACCGCCTCCAGCACCGGCTCGCTGTATAGTCCAGCCGCCTTGGCGGCCTCGCCGGTGTCGCCGTAAAGCGCCATCGAGTCCGCCATGGTCTGGAAATCGCCGCCGGAGTCGACGAACGCAATGCCGAGCGCTTCCGCCCCGGCATCCGTTTGCAGCCCAAGGAAGCTGGCGCGGACATTGCGACCGCCGACATAGGGCTGGACGACGACATCGTCGCGATAAGCGGCATAGACCCGCCGGCTAAGCTCCAGCGCATGGGCCAGGTCGTTGCAGCGTGAATCCGGCCAGATGCCTACCTTGGAGCCGAGCCGGTTCGGCTTGACGAACCAGCCGGCTTCCGAAGCTGGCGGGTCGGCCAGCCAGCGGCCGTCGCGGGCCAGGCCTGCCTGCGGCGCCGGCAGGCCGAGCGCGCAAAGCACGGCGCCGGAACGGAACTTGTCCTGGCAAAGCGCGAACAGCGCATCGTCGGCTCCGATGGTTCTAAGCCCATTCAGCCTGGCAAGTGCGGGCGCTGCAGCACCGCGGAAATAGGCAATGCCGTCGGTCAGCGTCCAGACCAGCGTGGTTGCGGGATCGGCCTTCGCCAGCGCGCTTGCCGCATCGTCGAGTGCAACCGGCATGAAGGCGAGGCCGCGCCGCCCGCAAGCGGCGGTGATTTCATCGAATTCGGGCGCGAGATCGGTCGATTGCGCCAGATAGGACGAGATTTCCAAGGCACGCTCGGCAGGAAAACCATCGGCGACCAGCCTGTCGAAACAGGCCTTTTCAGGCTCGTAGACGAGGATCAAGGTCGGGCGCGGCATGGGTCAGGACCTTCGGTGGTGTTGTCCCACCATGGCATGGCCCCTGCTTCAGACTTGCGCGAAACCGACCGAGGCGGACGCCTGCGCGACAGCGCTCAGGCGATGACCACGCGCGGCTCGAAGCGGCCGTTGACGGGGATGTCGAGCAGGAAGGTCATGCCGGCCTGTGGGTCGAGCTTGCGCTGCTTGTCGTCCTTGCCTTTCCAGGCCGAGGTCACCGCCAGCCGATCGGCCTTGGCGCCGACAAAGGCCGGGCACGAGGACTGCCCCGCCGGCACGGCAATTTCGCGCAACAATGTGCCGTCCGGCGAATAGGCCTTGACCGCCTTGCCGCCCCAGACGGCATTCCACAGCACGCCGTCGCGATCAACGACCGAGCCGTCGACAAAGCCCTTGGACGAGCGATGGTCGACGAACACTTTAGACTCGCCGACCGGCAGGCCAGTCGCCGGATCGCAGGCGACCCGCATCAACAGGCCGGTCGAGGTGTCGGTGTAATAGGCAATCGAGCCGTCTTCGGAAAAACAGATCGAATTCGATACTGTGATGCCGGTGTAAAGCGTGCGCAATTCGCCCTTGAAGAACCAGTAGATGGCGCCGGCGCCCTTCTCCTCACCCTTGCCCATCGTGCCGACCCAGAAGGCGCCGCACGGATGGACGCGCGAATCGTTGGAGCGGGTCAGCGCATTGTCGGCCTCGATGGGCGTATGCAGCGTCAGCTTGCCGGTCGAGACGTCGCGGACATGCAGGCCGGTCTCAGTGGCGATGAGCTGGCGATTGTCATCGACAATGGCGATGGCGCTGGCCATCTGACCGAGCTCATGGACTTTCCGCGCGCCGGACGTGACACCCTGCTCCAGCAGCAGGCCGTTGACAATGTCGAACCAGAACAGCGTATCGGTGGCGGGATCGTAGCTCGGCCCCTCGCCGAGCTCGCAGACATGGTCCGAGAAAACCGAAACGTTTTCCATCATGCCGCTCCGCCGAACGCCGCATCCCAGGCCGTCACCGCCGCCTGCGCGCGCGAGGCCACCTCGTCGACGCTCATGCCGGGTTTGAACAGGCTGGAGCCAAGACCAAAAGCAGTCACCCCAGCGGCTTTGTAGCCGGCAAAGTCTTTGTCGGAAACGCCGCCGACGGCGCCGACCACGGTATCGGCCGGCAGCACGGCGCGCATCGCCGAAATGCCGCTAGGCCCGAGCACGCTTGCCGGGAAGAATTTGAGCGCCGAAGCCCCAAGCCTAATCGCCTGAAAAGCTTCGGTGGGGGTGAACACGCCTGGCATCGTCACCATGCCATGGTGCATGGCGCGGGCCATGACGTCGGCATCGATGTTGGGGCTGACCAGCAGCCGCCCGCCGGCCTTGGCCAAGGTGTCGACATCGGCTGAAGTCAGCACCGTGCCGGCGCCGACCAGCGTTGTCTTGGGCAAAGCGGTGACAATGCTGGCGATCGATGAAAACGGTTCCGGCGAATTGAGCGGCACCTCGATGGCTTCGATGCCAGCGTCAAACAGCGCCTGGCCGATGGCCACCGCCTCGGACGGCTTCAGCCCGCGCAGGATGGCAACGAGGCCGCGCTTCAGCTTCGGGAAAGGTGCGGTCTGGGTCACGCTGTCACTCCACTCTGGTGAGTCATTTGGCGATCATGCCATTTTCTCGCGCCGCTTCGATAAGCCCGGCACGCACCGCCTCGTCGGCGTCGACCGTCCTGACGGCAAGCCCGGCAAGGTCGAGCGCCTGCCGGTAGAGGGCTGCTAGCGAGCCGGACGCAACCAGCACGATTGCGGTGGTGCTTTCGCCATAGCGGCCGCCCGCCGAGGCGATCTCGCCGCCGATCAGCAGGCCGGACAGGCAAGCGGCGGCATCGTCGGCCTTGAGGTTCTGCAGCAGGCCGGCGGCGCGGATCGAGAACAGCCGCGAGGTGACATCGCCGCCCTCCGCCAAAGCCTTGCGGCACCATTCCTGGAAGAACGGATTGTCCGGAGTGACCGGCTTCGGGCTCTCGCCCAGCGAATGGCGCAGGATCGAGTGAGTGGCCAGCACCGAAAACAGCTCGCCGGTCGGCCAGGTGCAGAAGCCGTCGACCGCGCCGTCTTCGACCAGAACCCATTTCGAATGGGTGCCGGGCATGCAGACGAGATGGCGACCTTTTGCCGGCAAACCGGCGCCGGCAAGCTGGGTTTCCTCGCCGCGCATTACGTCCGGCGCATCTTCCAGGCGCTGCGCCAGGCCAGGCACGATGCGGATGTCGCGGCTCTGGCCGGGAATGCGGGCGGCCCCCGCGAGGATGGCACTGAGCGGCGCCGGCACGGTGACGTAAGGCGCTTCCAGCCAACCCTGGCGCGAGCCGGCCATGCCGCAGATGATGACCGGCAGTGTGTCAGGCGCGCCGAGCGCCGCGAGATGGCCTTCGAGGATGGTCGAAAAGCCTTTTTGCTGCGCGGTGATCAGCCCATCATCGCCGCGACGCTCGGCAAGCACCCCGCCCGCCTCGTCGACCAGCCAGACCCGCATGCGGGTCGTGCCCCAGTCGACGGCGGCGACTGCCGGCGTGCCTTTTGCCGGATTTTGATTCACCGGGCTCACAGGAAACCCCCGTCGACGATCAACATCTGCGCCGTCAGCATACGCGAGGCGTCGGAGGCCAGGAACAGCACCGTGCCGACGATGTCGTCGGGCTGCATGACCTGCTTGATGCATTGCTTGGCGACATGGGCGGCGAGCCTCTCCTCGGTGACCCAGAGTTCCCTTTGCCGGTCGGTGATCACCCAGCCCGGCGCAATCGCATTGACGCGGATGCCGTCGACCCCAAGCTTGCCGGCCAGCCCCTTGGTGAGGCCCAGAATGCCGGCCTTGGCGGCGGTGTAGGCCGGCATATCAGGATGGTTGATCAGATAGGAGGTCGAGGTGAAGTTGATGATCGACCCGCCGCCGGCCCGCTTCATGCCCGGCGCCACCGCCTGTGCGGTGAAGAAATGCGGGCGCAGATTGACGGCGAGATTGTTGTCCCAGAACTCGACGGTAACGTCGGCGACGTCGTGGCGTTCGTCCCATGCGGCATTGTTGACCAGCACGGTGACGTCGCCATGCGCCTCAGCCGCTTTGGCGGCCGAAGCGCGCAACGCCTCGACGTCACGCAAATCGGTCTTAAGGTAGAGCGGTCGCCGGCCAAGTTCTTTTTCGACGCGGTCGGCAAGCAGCGTGCTTGGGCCATCGGCGATGTCGATGAAGGCGACATGGGCGCCTTGGCGAACGAAGCCCTCGGTCAGTGCCGCACCGATTCCGGAACCGCCGCCGGTGATCAGCACCGAGGCTCCCCTGAGGTCGGCAAAATCGGCCGATGGCATCATATCTTCATCTCCCGGTCCGGTCGGCGCGCATCCTATCCAGCCAAGTCCGGGGAGCAAGGGCGAAAACGGCGATTTGATTGGCTTATGTCAGACAAAAGGCCGCAAGATGGCGGCCACAGTCGATCTTGGCTCGCGCCGCTGACTTGCTCGACGCAGGCCAGACCGCCGGTCAGACTGCCTTGGCGTAGAGGGCGCCGCGATAGGAATCGCGGAGGTAGCCGAGCGTGGCGTCGGCATCGACCGGTTTGCCGAAGAGATAGCCCTGGCCGCCGGCGCAGCCGAACTGGACGAGGCGGTCGGCCTGCGCCTCCTCCTCGATGCCTTCGGCGACGACATCCATGCCGAGCCCTTCACACATGGCCAGAATGGCGCGGATGATGTGTTCCGACGGGCGGTCGTCGAGGATCGAGGAGACGAAGGCGCGGTCGATCTTGAGCTTGTCGAAATGGAATTCGCGCAAGCGGCCGAGCGAGGACTGGCCGGTGCCGAAATCGTCGAGCGAGACTCGGATGCCGACGCGACGCAGGTCCTCGACGATCTTCTCGGCCGAGGCCGGATCGTTCATCAGGCCGGTTTCGGTGATCTCGATCTCCAGCCGTCGCGGATCGAAGCCGGTGCGGTCGAGGATCGACAATATGTGCAGGCCGGTGTTCTGGTCGACGAGCTGCGAGGGCGACAGGTTGAAGGACAGGAACAGGTCCTTCGGCCAGCTGCGCGCCGCTTCGGTCGCCTTGCGCAGCACCAGCTGCGATAGCGGGCCGATGATGCCGCGCTCTTCGGCGATCGGGATGAACACGGTCGGCGGCACCACGCCGAGGTCGCGATCGGTCCAGCGCGCCAGCGTCTCGAAGCCGATGGTGCGGCGGGTGGTCAAATCGACGATGGGCTGGAAATGCGGTTCGACCTCACCGGCCGAGACGGCACGGCGCAGCGCCTGTTCGATGCGGGTGACGCGCTTGGCCGCCTCTTCCATTTCGCGGGTGTAGACGACGACGCGGCCACGGCCCGAACGCTTGGCGTGGTAGAGCGCCGTTTCGGCCTTGTTGACGAGGATTTCCGTGGTTTCGTCGCCGGAATAAAACAGCGAGCAGCCGACCGAGGCCGAAAGCCTGGCGGTGCGTTCGCCGACATCGTAGGGCGCCGACAGGATCTCGATCATCATGCGCGACTTCTCGGCCGCCGCTTCCTCCGAGAACACCATCGGATACAGGAAGGCGAATTCGTCGGCGCCGATGCGGCAAACGGTGGAGTGGCTGTCCATCGAAGCACGCAGCCGCATCGCCACCTGGATCAATATGTCGTCGCCGGCCTTGTGGCCGAACAAATCGTTGATCGGCTTGAACCCATCGAGGTCGAGAATGCCGACCGTGAACGGCGCGGGATCGTCTGCACGGTCGCTGATCAGGCGATCGACCTTGTCGAAGAAGCGGCGATGGTTGCCAAGCCCGGTCAGCGCATCGGTGAACGCCAGATCCGAGTTTTCCCTGCTTGCCTGCCCGGTGCCAAACGTCGTTTGCATCGGTATCCCTGTTTGTGACGCCCGAAATTTAGGCTGAGACTGGCAGCAAAGCGTTTAGGAAGCGTATCGCGAAATCGATTTTTCGCTGGCGAATGATGCTTTAGCGGACGCGGTAGAGTTCGACCGGGGTTCCGCGCGTTTCGGCCACCGGTTCGAGCCAATCGGGGACGCTTCCCTGCATCAGCCTGGCCAGGAAGCCTTGCGGCGCCTTGGCGGCAAGCATCTTGCTTTCGGCGCTGCCGCGGCAGAGCGCCATCAGGCCGACGTGGTGAGCCGCCGCGATCATCCTCGCCTGGTCCGCCGATCCGAGGAAGGCATCGAGCGCAAGCAGGTCGCCGGCGATGTTGCGATGATAGGGGCCGGCAAAGACGCGGTGCCCGGAATAGGCAAGGATGGGCGAGCCGAGATTGGAAATGGCAAGCACCGTGGTGTCCGGCAGCCGGGCCAACGCCGCGAAGGAGGCCTTGCGCTCGCAGGACGGATCGCTGTCGGTGTCCTGTGCCTCGACCGAGACCTTGCTGGCCTCGAATACGCTCGACGTCGCGGCGGCAGCGCCGGCCCAGACGGCATTCGCCGACACCAGCCAGACCGCCGCCATGCGCAGCGATACGCTGCGCGCAGGGCTGATCCTCGCCCGTTCGCGCCAGCTTGCGATCCAGGCCGACAGCGGGATGACGGCAAAGGCGATCGAGAATGTCGAGCCGCGGACCTGCCAGGCGCTGACGATGAAGGCGCCGACCAGCAAGGCGCCGACGAGGCTGTCCTGGCGGCGCCATGGTCCGCGCAGGCGAAGCGCCATCAGCGCGATCGCCACCAGCGGCGTGACATAGCGCGCCGCCAGCGACGCCGGCTCGCTGGCGGCAATACTGAACAGCGACTGCGCCTCGTCAATGTGATCGAGCCACAATTCCTTGAGGCGCGGATCGAGGTTTGCGTAGGGAGCCGCAAGGCATTGCGGAAACAGCGCCACGATGACGGCGCCCAGCACAAGCGCGAGCAGGCTAAGCGAGATCAGGCGGCGGCTGGCCGTGCCATTGGACACCGTGAGCGACGTCACGGCGGCAAGCGCCAGTCCGGCGATTGCCGCCACCACGAACTGCACAGCCGAGAAGGCATCGCACTGCGGCTGGCCCATGGCCGATGGCGGGATGGTGGTGACGAAGACGAGGGCTGAAACCCCGGCAAAGCCGAGACCGAAATCCCTGGCGATCCGGCGTTCGCCGCCGGGATCGACGACGAACAGCAAGGCGATGCAGGCGCCGATGGTGGCGACATAGGGCGCGGTTTCCATGCCGACGGCCAGCGTCAGGGCCGCACACAGCCCGGAAATCAGCGCCGCCCAGCGACGCGCCGGCGCCTCGAGCAGCAGGCTGAGGCTGGCCATGGTCAGCGTCAGCTGGACATTGTGATGATCGAGCGCACCCGGCAAGAAAATGCCGATGAAATGCAGCGCTGCAGCGCCGATGACGATAGCGGGCAGCACGGCGCCGACGCCGGCGAAGCTTCGTGCCGCACGGGCTGTAAAAAACACCGCCAGGCAGAACAGCAGCGACGGCCACAGCACCTGTGCGATCGCTTCGGCCATGGCCATGCTGCCGGTCAGCGCTGAGGCGGCGAGGATGATGGCGGCGAGCGGTGCGTCGACCAGCCGCGACCAGTGCATGACGAAACCGCCTTCCGGCCCCATCCTGTACTGATGCAGGTCGAACCAGCCCTGGCCGGCCAGCATGTCGCGAACCTCGACCAGCCGCAGCAGGCTGTCATTGTCGCCGCCGGCATTGCTCAATTCGCGAAAGCCCGTGGCGGCATTGACGGCCAGCACCACCAGCATGGCAAGCAGCGCCAGCGTCATATCGGACTTCCAGGAGGAAGCACCCGCCTTGGCTGCGTTCATCATCATGACCTTCGTCGGAAAGACTGCGGCCTTAAACCTAGCCTTAACAGCTTCAATAAATAGTAAAGTCGCCTGAGCGAGGCCGCATATGAGCGCGGCCGGAGGCTCCGCCGGGCGTCGGGAGACGGAAATGCCGCACGAAGTCCGCCATGAGCCGGCCATTGCCGTGCTCCTGCCTTGCTACAATGAGGAACTGACCATCGCCGAGGTGGTGCGGCGCTTTCGCGAGACGCTGCCATCGGCCGACATCTATGTCTATGACAACAATTCCAGGGATTTGACCGCGCTCAAGGCGCGCGCAGCGGGCGCCATCGTCGTCCGCGAGCCGCGCCAGGGCAAGGGCAATGTCGTGCGGCGCATGTTCGCCGACATCGATGCGGACATCTATCTGATGGCCGATGGCGACGGCACCTATGCGCCGGAAGATGCCTCGCTGCTGATCAACATCCTGCAGACCGAGCGCTGCGACATGGTGGTTGGCACCAGGCGCGGCGTCACCGACGATGCCGGCCGTTCCGGCCATGCCTTCGGCAACCGCATCTTCAACAGCCTCTACAAGCGGCTGTTCGGCGCCGACTTCACCGACATCTTCTCCGGCTACCGCGTCTTCTCGAGGCGTTTCGTCAAGAGCTTTCCCGCGGTTTCCGGCGGCTTCGAGATCGAGACCGAAATGTCGGTGCATGCCTCGCAGCTCAAACTGCCGGTGAGCGAGATCGCGCTCGATTATGGCCGCCGGCCTGAGGGATCGTCGTCGAAGCTGTCGACCTGTCGCGACGGCGCCAGGATCCTGTGGATGTTCGCCATGCTGATGAAGGAAACGCAGCCGCTGCGCTTCTTCGGCGCCTTCGCGATTTTCTTCCTGGCGTCGAGCCTTGCCCTGATGACGCCGGTGCTGATCGAATTCGCCCAGACCGGCCTCGTGCCGCGCATGCCGACCTGGGTGCTGTCGGTCGGCCTGCTGCTGCTCTCGATGCTTGCGATGGTGACCGGATTGATCCTCGATTCGGTATCGCGCGGACGCGCCGAGCAGAAGCGCATTTTTTATCTCTCGGTGCCGTCAGGCCGGGTCGAACGGCGCGAACGCACTGGTGAAATCCCGAAGGCCGAACCGGGCAAGACGCCCCGGGCCGCCTGAGGCCGTGAGCCGGCTCGTCCGCTTCGTCCTGGCCGGCGGCGTTGGTTTCGTCGCCGATGCCGCGGCGCTCTGGCTGCTCTTGGCGGTGACGCCGCTCGGTCCCTTCGTCGCCCGTGTCCTGTCGATCGGCTTTGCGCTGTGCGTCACCTGGCAGATCAACCGGCACCTGACCTTTTCGCCGTCGAGCCGCGGCGTGGCGCAGGAGGGCGCGCGCTATGGCGGCGTCGGCATCGCCACCAGCATCGTCAACTATCTCGTCTACTGCGCCATCCTGTTTGCGCTGCCGGCGCTGCCGCCGCTGGCGGCACTTGCCGTCGCCTCGCTGGTCGCCATGGCGCTGTCCTTCCTCGGTTACTCCCGGCTGGTCTTCGACCGGTAAAGGTCTGGGCCAAGCAAGCGCGATTGGCAGAAGCCGCCAAGTTCCGTATATCGGCGACTTGCCTTGCCGCAATTCCGGACGGAAAACCGCTACGCACTTTTCCTGGACTTGCTCGACCCGCTGGAGACCAAAAGATGACCCTGAAGATCGCCGTCCAGATGGACCATGTCTCCACCGTCTCGATCGCCGGCGACACGTCGTTTGCGCTGTCGCTGGAGGCGCAGCGGCGCGGGCACCAGCTGTTCCACTACACGCCGGACCGGCTGTCGATGCTGGGCGGCAAGGTGTTTGCCCGCATCGAGGAGATGAAGCTCCGCGACGAGAAGGGCAATCATTTTTCGCTGGGCGAC
Source organism: Mesorhizobium sp. M0626 (assembly GCF_040320665.1). Classification (NCBI taxonomy): domain Bacteria; kingdom Pseudomonadati; phylum Pseudomonadota; class Alphaproteobacteria; order Hyphomicrobiales; family Phyllobacteriaceae; genus Mesorhizobium; species Mesorhizobium sp. M0626. The sequence goes on from NZ_JAMYQD010000017.1 coordinate 71,022, forward strand.
AAGGTGCGCACCGACCTGTCGGAGATGGATGTGATCCTGCTGCGCCAGGATCCGCCCTTCGACATGAATTACATCACCACCACGCATATTCTGGAGCGCATTCACCCGAAGACACTGGTCGTCAACGACCCGGCCTGGGTGCGCAACAGCCCGGAAAAGATCTTCGTCACCGAATTCCCCGATCTGATGCCCGAAACGCTGATCACCAAGGATCCCCAGGAGGTCGCGGCCTTCCGCAAGGAATTCGGCGACATCATCGTCAAGCCGCTCTATGGCAATGGCGGCGCCGGCATCTTCCATCTCAAGGGAGACGATCGCAACCTCGCCTCACTGCTCGAAATGTTCGCCCAGCTGTCACGCGAGCCGTATATCGTCCAGCGCTATCTGAAGGATGTGCGCAAGGGCGACAAGCGCATCATCCTGATCGACGGCGAGGCGGTCGGCGCCATCAACCGCGTGCCGGCCGACCACGATTCCCGCTCCAACATGCATGTCGGCGGCCGCGCCGAAAAGACCGAGCTGACGGAGCGCGAACGCGAGATTTGCGCCCGCATCGGCCCGTCGCTGAAAGAGCGCGGCTTCATCCTGGTCGGCATCGACGTGATCGGCGACTACATGACCGAGATCAACGTGACCTCGCCAACCGGCGTGCGCGAAGTGCAACGCTTTGGTGGCGCGGATATCGCCAGCCTGTTCTGGGACGCGGTAGAGGCGAAGCGGCGGAATTTGGCCGCGTAGTGTGCGTTGCTACGGAGGACTTTGGTGGGTCCAGAGAAGCATCGAAAGATGCTCTTTATCGGGTAAGACTGCCGAGCAAGCGGCTCATCAAATCAAACTATGTCCCGGAAGCGCCGAGGCCTCAGTTTCGGAGGAAGGAGACCGATAAGTCTGGTCTGCAATTTTCGCTGTGGTGTTGCCCAGTCTTTCAGCAGAAAACCCGCATCGGAGTTCTTTTCCAGCAATGCAAAAGCCGCAGACAGTCCGATCAGGTCGACCAAGGTCCTGCGCATTGAGTGGCGGGAGATTAAATGCGCCAGTCCCGGCGCCACTTCGCACCAACGATTGGCCAGTGCCCGCCGTATCGCTATTTCAGTATCAGGCGACATCCTGCCGAGGCCAACTCCGGTACCCAGGATGCGCCCGTCCGCCCAGCCATTGCCGCCGTGAAGCCGATAACTGCCAAGAGCCCGCCCAATCCTCACGGTTCCGCCGATCATATGGGCGGCACGAGCCATATAACCATCGGCACATATCCTTATTTCGTCCGGATCGGATGGACGCATGATTTCAAGCGGAGCTCGACGAAACATCATCCCCGATGTGGTTGACCAAAACCAACCCACGGTACCCCGATCAATAAATAATAATGTCGGGTCAGCTTCGGTGTCGACATGCAGGTAGCCGCTCATTTTCGGCATCGATCGCGGGTCGTTCAGGTGGAATACGGGATGACCGCCCGCAAGCAGGTTGCCGGCCGTATCTATCACCACCTCATCGGAGCTCGACATTGCCGCGATACGGGTTTGGCTGAGATGCGCTCTCACATGGCATTCTATGAAGTCAGGATGCCAAGCATCGTCACCGTCAAGAAAGGAGATCAGGGGCCCGGCTGTCGCGTCAAGCCCGGTCATCATTGCTGTCAACTGCCCGCCATTTTGCAGTCGGGGCAGAAAGCGGAAACGACTGTCGCCAAGCTGGGACAGACACTCTTCAATCCTTCGGCGGGAACCGTCGGTCGAAAAATCATCGACCACCACGCATTCGAACGCAGTGTATGTCTGCGCCGCTACGGATCGGATCGCAGTGTCGATGAATGCCTCTTGATTGAAACAGCCTACGCAAACGGATACGGTTGGTAGCGCGATGTGAGAACCAGCTCCGCTTGGGACGATGTTTTCTTTCAAGAGGCGCTTCTCCGTACACCAGATTTGATCGCCTGAGATATTCCGTCGATCAAATGGCGGTGTTTCTTTGCCAAATTTCTCTCTATCGAAGCGAGTTTTTCTCCGCACTCAAGATCGCAATTGCCGCATGTTGACCCTACAGCACGGGTATCGCCCTCCTACCAAATTCGAGATTGTCAGAGCCATGCTGCGTCATGGCCACAACCTCAGAAAAGGGCACCCTTCCGCGAAGTCGCAACCTGCTCTTCAGGCCAGTTTGCTGTCGGACGATCCGTTCATATCCTATTCGGGAATGTCCGGTACGCCGCTCGGATTAGCAAGTCATATGCCTTTCCTTCCACGCGGCCACCGCGCCTGGTTTCTCATCTCGCCAACCTGGTCCATCGAAAACAGTGCTAGCGTCAAAACCATCCGGACCTATGCCGTTCTGCATAGACTCAAGAACCCCCGTCACTCGCTAATCTTCCTATCCAACACTCAGGCCGAGGCTGATCTGTTGAATCAGTCCGGCGAGGCCGCCGTCCTGCACAACAAGACGTCAACAACCTCCGAACACATATTCAGGCCTCTCGATGACGTCCCTGTAGAATTTGATGCAATCTACAATGCGCAGCTGGCTCCGTGGAAGCGCCATGACTTGTCGCTTGGCATCCAGCGTTGCGCATTTGTCTTCTATCGAGATTCAAGCGGATCCTCCACGACGGAGTCGGAAAGAGCGCGAATAAATCGGCATAGGGAGCTCGCGCCGCATCACGTCTTTATCAACGAGTTTGACGGCACCGGCAAGCCTGTCCGATTGGCACCGGCTCAGGTGAACACGCATCTAAATCGTGCAGCCGTGGGAATCTGTCTCTCTCACCTGGAAGGACCAATGTTCGCCAGCACGGAATATCTTCTCGCGGGCCTTCCAGTGGTCACGACGCCGAACCATGGCGGCCGAGACCTTTATCTGGATGACGACTATTCGCTCACAGTTCCACCCGATCCTCGATCCATCGCGGAGGCTGTCTTAGCGCTGAAGGAGCGACGAATTCCCCGGGATTACATTCGTTCGCAAACTTTGAAACGAATCGAACGAGACCGCGGGCGGTTCATAGACCTTGTAAACGAGATTTTTCTGGAGAGCGGCTCTTCGCGCCGGATCGCCCTGCCTTGGCCTTTCAGATATCCTGTCATGGAGTGGCTTCCACCGCAGGTCGCGATCGATCGATCGCTTTCAGGTTCGGTCGATGCCTTCATCACCGCTTAGAAGCAACACCCTCAGATCGCCGAAGGGCCTAGTCGCCCTTGTTAAACGCGGTCGAGGAGGCGGAGCAGCCGTTCCATTTTGCTTGACCATCTTCCTTTTTTGCAACCGGCACAGCGCGCTGCAGCCACCACGAATGCATGTTCCTGTAATGTTCTTGCCTTGGCCTGAAATCTATGGTTGTCTTGTCCTGACGTCGCTCGCGGTCTGAACCACAAGGCCGAGGCGAGCCGATATCCGGGGGCAGAGCAAGATGGTGGCGCGGGTTCGCACGGTTGCTTTCCAGGGCATCGAGGCCGTACCGGTCGATGTCCAGGTGATGATCGCGCCGGGCAAGGTCGGCATGCAGATCGTCGGGCTGGCCGACAAGGCGGTGGCCGAAAGCCGCGAGCGCGTGCAGGCGGCACTGCATGCGTCGGGGCTGTCGATGCCGTCGAAGAAGGTGACGGTCAACCTGGCGCCTGCCGATCTTCCTAAGGAAGGGAGCCATTACGACCTGCCGATCGCGCTCGGCCTGATGGCTGCACTCGGCGCCATTCCGGGCGACATGCTGGCCTCCTATGTCGTGCTCGGAGAATTGTCGCTCGACGGCACCATTGCCACGGTCGCCGGCGCGCTGCCGGCGGCGATCGGCGCCAATGCCGAGGGAAAGGGCCTGATCTGCCCGTTCGGCTGCGGGCCGGAAGCGGCCTGGGCGGGCAAGGATTTCGACATATTGGCGCCGCGCAGCCTGATTGCCATCGCCAATCATTTTCGCGGCACGCAGGTGCTGTCGCGGCCCGAGCCCGGCATCCATGTCTCGGCCCGCGACCTGCCCGACCTTTCAGACATCAAGGGCCAGGAAAGCGCCAAGCGGGCGCTGGAAGTGGCGGCGGCCGGCGGCCACAATCTGTTGATGGTCGGGCCTCCCGGCTCGGGAAAATCGATGCTGGCGCAGAGGCTGCCTTCAATTCTGCCGCCACTGGCGCCCAAGGAACTTCTTGAAGTCTCGATGATCGCCTCGGTGGCCGGCGAGCTCGGCGAAGGCAAGCTCACCGACCGGCGGCCGTTCCGCGCCCCGCACCATTCGGCTTCGATGGCGGCAATGGTCGGCGGCGGCATCAGGGCGCGGCCGGGCGAAGTATCGCTTGCCCATAACGGCGTGCTGTTCCTCGACGAGTTTCCCGAATTCACGCCGCAGACCTTGGATGCGCTGCGCCAGCCACTGGAGACCGGCGACTGCATGATCGCGCGCGCCAACCACCGCGTCACCTATCCAGCGCGCATCCAGCTGGTGGCGGCGATGAACCCGTGCCGTTGCGGCATGGCCGGCGAGCCCGGCTATCGCTGCCTGCGCGGTGAGCGCTGCCGCACCGACTACCAGGCGCGCATTTCCGGCCCGCTGCTCGACCGCATCGATCTCAGGATCGAGGTGCCTGCGGTTTCGGCCGCCGATCTGATCCGGCCGGATCGGGCGGAGAAAAGTGCCGCCGTTGCGCAGCGCGTCGCGCGCGCCCGCACCATCCAGCGCGAACGGTTCGAGCGGCTCGGCGTGACCAGCGCGACCACCAACGCGCATTGCTCGCCTTCTGTTATCGAGGACATCGCGATGCCGGATGCCGCCGGCCTGTCTCTGTTGAAGGACGCCAGCGAAAAGCTCGGCTTTTCCGCGCGCGCCTATCATCGGGTGCTGAAAGTGGCGCGCACGCTGGCCGATCTCGAAGCGAGAGAAACCGTCGGCCGCATTCACCTGGCCGAGGCGATTTCCTACCGCATGATGTCGGAGCGGGTGGCGCAGGCGGCGTAACGCTCCTCCTTGAGGGGAAGGTGGCCCCGAAGCGGCAGGGTGGGGGTCGCCGAAGAATGGTCGATCTTTTTGGAGCCGAGCCGAGAAAGGGCCTCTGCAATGACATTGCTTGTAGTGTCGTCCGAAGGGAGTCGCCGCACTTCACGCAGGACCCCACCCGGCCCTTCGGGCCACCCTCCCCTCAAGGGGGAGGGAAATGCAGGCGCTAATTCGCCCGCTCTTTCGCCTTCAGCTCCAGCCGCCGTGCGTGCAGCACCGGTTCCGTATAGCCATTCGGCTGTTCGCGGCCTCTAAACACCAGGTCGCAGGCGGCGTGGAAGGCGATGGAATTGTCGAAATCGGTGGCCATCGGGCGGTAGAGCGGGTCGCCGACATTTTGGAGGTCGACGATCGCTGCCATGCGCCGCAGCGAATCCATCACCTGGATCTGCGAGCACACCTTGTGGTGCAGCCAGTTGGCGATGTGCTGCGAGGAGATGCGCAGCGTGGCGCGGTCTTCCATCAGGCCGACATCGTTGATGTCGGGCACTTTCGAGCAGCCGACGCCCTGGTCGATCCAGCGCACGACATAGCCAAGAATACCTTGCGCATTGTTGTCGAGTTCGCGCTGGATCTCGTCGGGGGTCCAGTTCGGCCGCACCGCCACCGGCACCGACAATATATCATCGAGCTTCGCCTTCGGCCGGCTCTTGAGCGCCGCCTGGACGGCATGGACATCGACCTTGTGATAGTGCGTGGCGTGCAACGTCGCCGCCGTCGGCGACGGCACCCAGGCGGTGCTGGCGCCGGCCTTGGGATGCGCGATCTTCTGTTCCAGCATCGCCGCCATCAGATCGGGCATCGCCCACATGCCCTTGCCGATCTGGGCATGACCGGCGAGCCCGCATTCGAGCCCGATATCGACATTCCACGCCTCATAGGCGGAGATCCAGGCGGCCTGCTTCATGTCGCCCTTGCGGATCATCGGGCCGGCTTCCATCGAGGTGTGGATCTCGTCGCCGGTGCGGTCGAGGAAGCCGGTGTTGATGAACACGACGCGTTCCCTGGCGGCGCGGATCGCCTCCTTGAGGTTGACGGTGGTGCGCCGCTCCTCGTCCATGATGCCCATCTTGATGGTGTTTGCCGCCATACCGAGCAGCGCTTCGACGCGGTCGAAAATCTCGACTGCGAAGGCGACTTCCTCCGGCCCATGCATCTTCGGCTTCACCACATACATCGAGCCCGCGCGGGAATTCATCCGACGCCCGTTGGCGCCGACATCGTGCAGCGCGATCAGCGCCGTCATCGCCGCATCCAAGATGCCTTCCGGCACCTCGTTGCCATCGCGGTCGAGGATGGCCGGATTGGTCATGAGGTGACCGACGTCTCGCACCAGCATCAGCGAGCGGCCAGGCAAGCTCAGCGCGCCACCACTGGGCGCGGTCCAGGCGCGGTCCGGATTGAGCTTGCGCGTGAAGGTTTTGCCGCCCTTGCTGATTTCCTCCGCCAGATCGCCCTTCATCAGGCCGAGCCAGTTGCGGTAGACGATGACCTTGTCCTCGGCATCCACCGCCGCGACCGAATCCTCGCAGTCCTGAATGGTGGTCAGCGCCGATTCCAGGATCACGTCGGCAATGCCGGCCGGGTCGGTGCGGCCGATCTGGTTGGTGCGGTCGATGAGGATCTCGATGTGCAGGCCGTTCTGGACCAGCAGGATGGCTTCCGGGTTGGCGCCGTCGCCGCGGTAGCCGGCAAATTGTTTCGGGTTGGCCAGTGTGGTGCCGCCGGCGCCGGCGCCGAGCCGCAAGGTGCCACCCGAAACCGTCAGCCCGTTCACGCCGGCCCATTTGCCCGAGGTGAGCGGCACGGACTCGTCCAGAAAACTCTTCGCCCAGGCAACCACCTTGGCGCCGCGCACGGGGTTGAAGCTTTTTCCCTTCTCGGCGCCACCGGTCTCGGCAATGGCGTCGGTGCCGTAGAGCGCATCGTAGAGCGAGCCCCAGCGGGCATTGGCGGCGTTGATCGCATAACGCGCATTCATCACCGGCACCACCAGCTGCGGCCCGGCAACGGTGGCGATCTCGGGGTCGACATTGTCGGTCGACACGGAAAAGGCCGGCCCTTCGGGCACGAGATAGCCGATCTCACGCAAGAAGCTTTTGTAGGTCTCCATATCGATGGGCGCGCCATTGGCGCGGTGCCAGGCGTCGATCTGTTCCTGCATGGCGTCGCGTTTGGCCAACAGCGCCCGGTTCTTCGGCGCGAGATCATGGACGATGGACGAAAAGCCGTTCCAGAAGGCGTCGGCGGCAATACCGGTACCCGGCAGCGCTTCGCCGACAAAGTCATGCAGTTCGCGGGCAATCCGCAATCCGGCGATCTCGACGCGATCGGTCATCAGGGCTTCTCCAGATGAAAGGCTTTGCGGCCTTTGGCATGTCAGGGGTGAAGGGTCAATTCAGCTTAGGGTGAAGGCGGGGATTTTGAAGCTGCTGATCTCCCCCCAAGGGGACCCCAAGGGGGGAGATTACCTAAACCGCAATCCTCGGCCGACCCGATGCAACCGCCACCACATGCGCTTCGATAAACATCCGTTGGGCCTCAACGGTAGACACCTTGAACTCGGTCGAAACGTCGATCTCGGCATTATCCGTGCCGGCATCCTTCGCCCGCTCGGCTACGATCGCCCGCACATCAGCCTCCGCTGCCGCGATCGCCTTGGCCTCGTCCGTGAAGTCGCGCACCGTTTGCCCCGACGCGACCCGGAACAAACCTTCCTTGGGCTGGCTGACGCGGGCTTCGGCCGAGACGCGGACCTGGCCGACGACGGCGCCGAGTGCGTTGGCGACGTCGGTATCCTCCGGCACCACGCACTCATTACCGACCAGCTCGGCCAAGCCGGCATAGTGCAGCGGCGCCGAGGCGCCGAGGCCGATGACCGGACGATCGAGCGCGACGCTGAGCCTTGCGATGCCGGGATGGGAATCGACGGCGCGCTGCACCAGCGCATGTGCGACGGTGGCGGCGCCATCCAGCCCGTCTTCGGCAAAGGCTGTCTCCAGAATGTATTCGGCCGACCAGCGCGTGAGCGTCAGCAGCACGCGTTCGGAAATCACCTCCGGAGACGGCGCGATGTACTGGCCTCGCCCATCACGCTTGCGGGCAAACAGTTCGGCGCCGAGCCGGGCCGCAAGCGGGTCCCAGTTGGCCTGCTTGCCGAGCACATGGGCGGCGTCCGAGGGGGTGAAGCCCGAGATATGCACAAGACCGCGCGAGACCAGCCGGTTCAGCGTGGCGTTCTGGGCGTTCGAGGTGAGCAGCCTGTCGATGGCGAGCGGCACGGCACCAATCATTTCATACAGTTTCGCCTCGGGCGCGGTCAGGCCGGCGGCGAGCCTGTCCGGCACGCCGGTGCGCAGCGCGAAGCGGCCATCCATGCGGCCGGGGTTTGGCGCCCGCAGCTGCCGCTCGAGTTCCGAGGTCACGGCCTCGCGATGCATAAGGCCGGCCAGCGCCAGCGGCACCAGGCGACGCGGCCCGAGCAGGATCTTCGGGTTGAGCGCGCCATCTTCCAGCGCCACTTCGGAATCGCCGCCGAGGCCGAAGGTGCGCATGGCGACCGCCTCGACCATGGTGCGGAAGCCGCCGACAGTGGCGCCTTCGGGATCGAGCCGAGGACGGCCGCCGTCGAGCACGGCGACATCGGTGGTGGTGCCGCCAATGTCGGACACCATGGCGTTGTCCAGGCCCGTCATGTGGCGGGCGCCGACCAGGCTGGCGGCCGGGCCGGAGAGGATGGTCTCGATTGGCCGCTGGCGGGCAAACGCCGCCGAAACCAGCGCGCCATCGCCGCGCACCACCATCAGGGGGGCTACGATGTTGCGGGCTTCCAAAAATCCTTCGGTTGCCGCCACCAGCCGGTCGATCATCGAGATCAGCCTGGCGTTGAGCAAGGTGGTGAGTGCGCGGCGCGGACCGCCGAGCTTGGCCGACAATTCATGGCTGGCGGTCACCGGCAGGCCGGTCTTTTCGCGGATGAGGTCGCGCGCGGCGAGTTCATGCGCCGGGTTGCGGGTGGCGAAATAGGCGCACACGGCAAAGCCCGACACCGAGGCGCCGAGTTCAGGGATCGCCGCTTCCAGACCCGACAGATCGAGCTTGGCCGCATTGCCGTGCACGTCGTGGCCGCCCGGACAAAACACCACCGGATCGGTGCCGAGCGCCGTCTTCAGCCCGTCGCGGGCAAGGTCGCCTTCGGAAAAGCCGATCATGATGAGCGCCACACGCCCACCCTGGCCCTCGACCAGCGCATTGGTGGCGAGCGTCGTCGACATCGACACGAGTTTGATGGCGGCCGGATCAGTGGCCGATTTTTCCAGCACCGCATCGACCGCGCCGGAAATGCCTACGGCAAGATCGTGCCGCGTCGTCAGCGCCTTGGCCTTGGCCAGCACCTTGCCTTTTGGCCCGCCTTGTTCCGACCACAGCACGGCATCGGTATAGGTGCCACCGGTGTCGATACCGAGAAACAGGGGTTTTGGCTTGGCGGTCATTTCTGGCGGTCCGGAATTCTGCTTCCCCCCGCCCTTAGCCGATACGGCCCGGCGGATAAAGGCGGGAGGGGTGGGCCAGTTTGACCCTCGTCGCCGCTCATGCCCCCCAAACTTTGTAACGGTCACATTTTTTCATTGGTGCGTGGCCTGCCTTTGCGTGCACCATGCGCCGATCTCATCCCTTTCAGGACTTCGCCATGACCACGCTTCCCGGCATCGCCGACATCCATGCCGCCGCCGCGCGGCTCTCCGGCCTGATCGCCGAAACGACCCTGATCGAATCGCTGGAACTCAACAAACGCTTCGGCGGCCGCATCCTGTTCAAGCCGGAGACGCTGCAGCGCACCGGCTCGTTCAAATTCCGCGGCGCCTACAACAAACTGTCTTCGCTGAGCGAAGAAGAGCGCAGCCGCGGCGTCGTCGCCTTCTCCTCAGGCAACCATGCTCAGGGCGTCGCCGCGGCGGCTGCCATGTTCGGCGTCAAGGCGGTCATTGCCATGCCGGCCGACGCGCCGGCGATGAAGATCGCCAATGTTCGCAAGATGGGCGCAGAAGTGGTGCCGTTCGACCGCTTTCGCGACGACCGCATGACGGTGGTGCGACCCTACATGGACAAGGGCATGGTGCTGGTGCCTCCTTTCGACGATCCGGCCATCATCGCCGGCCAGGGCACGATCGGTCTCGAACTGATGCGCCAGGCAAAAGCGCTCGGCGTCAGCCTCGATGCGGTCGTCATTCCCTGTGGAGGCGGCGGCCTGACGAGCGGCATTTCGATCGCCGTCAAGGATGCCTCGCCGGCCACAGCAGTCTGGGCCGTTGAGCCCGAGCATTTCGACGACACCCGCCGCTCGCTGATCGAAGGAAAAAGGGTTTCCAACGAGCCCGGCCACAGTTCGATCTGCGATGCCATCCTCACCGCAGAGCCCGGTGCCATCACCTTCGAGATCAACCGCAAGAACCTCGCCGGCGCCATCGCCGTCTCCGACAAGGCGGCCGCACAGGCGGTGCGCGACGCCATGGCCCATCTCAAGCTGGTGGTCGAACCCGGCGGCTGCGTGGCGCTGGCGGCGCTCTCGTCAGGCGAGATCGAACTGTCGGGCAAATGCGTCGCCGTCGTGCTGTCAGGCGGCAATGTCGATTTCACCACCTATGCCGAGATCATGGCCGCGGCCTGAGAACCGATATGGCAGACGCTGAGATAAGGGCGGCTCTCGATCGCCATTGGGCTGCCTCCGATGCCAATGATCTCGAGACGGAGCATCAGATCTATCGCGAGGACGCGGTGCTCGATTATCCGCAATCAGGCGAGCGCATCAGCGGACGGCACAACATCCAGTCGTCGCGCGCCACGCAGCCCAACCGGAAGCGCTTTGCCGTGCGGCGGATCACCGGGTCAGGCGACCTCTGGATCACCGAATATGTCCTGACCTATGACGGGATTCCGTCCTATACGGTGAGCATCATGGAGTTCGTCGATGGCAAAGTGGTTCGCGAGACCCAGTATTTCGGCGATCCGTTCGAGCCGGGGCAGTCGCGCGCGCAATGGGTCGAACGGATACCTTGAAACACGGCGGCGGTAGCATGACCGGCCACCATCCGCTCGATCGTGCCGAACTGCCTGATGATACGGCCGATCTCGCCCGCTATCTCATCGGCAAGCTCGTGGTGCGGGAGCTGCCGGAAGGCATCGTCGGCGGCCGTATCGTCGAGACCGAGGCCTATGTCACCGGCGACGCCGCCGGTCACGGCTATCGCGGGATGACGCCGCGCAACCGTTCGATGTTTCTTGAGGCCGGGCACGCCTATGTCTATCTCGCCTATGGCGTCTCCTGGATGCTCAATGTTTCGAGCGAGGGGCCAGGCACCGGCACCGGTGTGCTGATCCGGGCGCTGGAGCCGCTCGAAGGCATTGCCATCATGCGGCAGAACCGGGGCGTCGAACGCCTGCGCGACGTGGCGCGCGGGCCGGGACGGCTCGCCCAGGCATTGCGGATCGACCGTTCGCTGGACGGCCTCGATCTGTGCCGCCAAGGCCCGCTATGGCTGGCAGCCGACGAGCACGAGCCCGGCGACATCGGCCAAGGCATCCGCATCGGCATCACGAAGGATGCGGATCGCCCGCTGCGGTTCTATGTCAGGGGCAGTCCGTTCGTCAGCGGTCCGCGATCGCTCAATTCCTGAACGCTCAGTCGAGCGTGCGCCTGAACCGCACCAATGCGACGCCGGCAAACAAGGCCACGAACCCGACCAGCCAGGCGATCTCGCCCGCAACCGCCGGCAGTTCGGCGCCCTTCAGCATCACCGCGCGGGTGATGCGCAGAAAATGCGTCAGCGGAAAAATCTCGCCGAAGGTCTGCGCCCAGCCCGGCATGCCGCGATAGGGGAACATGAAGCCGGACAGCAGGATCGACGGCAGGAAAAAGAAGAAGGTCAGCTGCAGCGCCTGCATCTGCGTGCGGGCGATGGTCGAGATGGTGTAGCCAAGCAGCACCAGCGCCAGCACGAACACCAATACGGCTGTAAGCAGCAGCGACATGGAACCGGTGAAGGGGATGGCGAACAAGAGCTTCGACGCCGCCAGCACCACCACCACCTGGACGCCACCGACCACAAGATAGGGCAGCACCTTGCCCAGCATGATCTCGAACGGGCTGGACGGCATGGCGAGCAGGTTTTCCATCGTGCCGCGCTCGGTCTCGCGGGTCAGCGCGATCGAGGTCATCATCACCAGGGTCATCTGCAGGATGACGCCGAGCAGGCCGGGCACGATGTTGTATTGCGAGATGCCTTCCGGATTGTAGCGCTGGTGCACCACCACATCGAGCTGGCCCCTGGCGGCCTCACTCGCCGCCTCCTGCATGCCTTGCGCCCGAAGCAGCGCCTGGCTGGCCACTTTGCTTAGCGTCGAGATGGCGCCGCTGGCGGCGGCCGGGTCGGTGGCGTCGGCCTCGATGAGTATCTGCGGATTGTCGCCGCGCTCCACCCGGCGGCCGAAATCGGCCGGGATGGTGACGACGAAGGCGACATCGCCGCGCGCCATCAGGAATTCGGCAGCCTCGGCACTTTGCGCAACATGGTCGAAGCGGTAGTAGCCGGTCGTCTGCAGGGCCGCGACAATGGCGCGGGTGTAGGGGTCATTGCTGGTCGCCACCAGTGCGGCAGGCAGGCTTTTGGGATCGTTGTTGATGGCGTAGCCGAACAGCACCAGCTGCAAAAGCGGCACGCCCAGCATCATGGCGAAGGTGATGCGGTCGCGCCGCATCTGGATGAATTCCTTGATCAGCAGCGCACCGAGCCTGGCGAAGGAGAAGACGCTGTTCATGCCATATTGTCCTTCGAGCCGGACATGAACTGAATGAAGACGTCCTCGAGGCTGGTCTCGCCGGGTTTTACGCTGACGCCCTTGTGCTCCTTCTCGACATCGGCGAGCGCCTTTTCGAGCTTTGCCTTGTCGGAGCCGACGACATGCAGCGTCGCGCCGAACGGCGCCACCTGGTCGACGCCGGGCCGGTCCCTGAGTGCATCGGCGACCTGGTCGAGGCGCGGTCCCTGCAGCACGAAGGTGGTCAGACCGGCATTCGTCACCACCTCGTCCACCGTGCCGGTGGCCAGCATCTTGCCGTAGGAGATGTAGCTGATGCGGTGGCAGCGCTCGGCTTCGTCCATGTAGTGGGTGGACACCAGCACGGTCAGACCGCCGCTCGCCAGCCGGTGGATCTCGTCCCAGAATTCGCGCCGCGCCTTCGGATCGACGCCGGCGGTCGGCTCGTCGAGCAGCAGCAGCTTCGGCTTGTGCATGATGCAGGCGGCCAGTGCCAGCCGCTGCTTCCAGCCGCCCGACAGCGTGCCGGCGAGCTGGTTGCGGCGGCTCGTCAGGCCAAGCTCTTCCAGCGTTTTCGACACATGCTCCTCGACCGGTTTCAGCCGGTAGAGCCGCGCCACGAATTCGAGATTCTCGCCGATCGTCAAATCCTCGTAGAACGAGAATTTCTGCGTCATGTAGCCGACTTCGCGCTTGATGCGGAGCGACTCGGTGCGGATGTTGAAACCCAGCACCCTACCTTCGCCCTCGTCGGGCGTCAGCAGGCCGCACATGATGCGGATGGTCGTCGTCTTGCCGGACCCGTTGGGCCCGAGAAAGCCGACGATCTCGCCCTCGGCCACCGTCATCGTCACATGGTCGACGACAGTCTTGTCGCCGAAACGCTTGACCAGGCCATGAACGTCGATGGCGTTCATTTTGCGGAGGCCGCCAGCTCGACATCGACGATCTGTCCCGGCTGCAGCGCTTGCGCCTTGCCCTCAGGCCGCGCCTCGACGAGGTAGACCAGCTTCTGCCGGTTCTCGAGCGAGTAGATCACCGGCGGGGTGAATTCCGGGTCGGGCGAGACATAGCTGACGCGCGCCTTCACCTCCGGCCCGCAGCCGTCGCAATGGACGACAAGCAGCGTGCCGACCTTGATCGACGAGAACGCACTTTCCGGGACATAGACGCTGAGCTTCACCGCACCGTCCGGCAACATCGAAATGACAGGCGCGGTCGGACCGGCGGTGTCGCCGGAATTGCGGATGACGTCATTGATGCGGCCGGGCGAAGGTGCCGCCAGCACGCGCTTCGACAACCGCCACTCAGCCTGTTCCAACGCCGACTGCGCCTGTTTGACCTGATTGTCTGCCGCCTTGATCGTTTCGGGACGCGCAGGCAGACCGCCGACGGCGAGGTTGGCCTGCGCCTGGCCGACCTGCGCATTGGCGGTCTCCAGCGTCGCGGCGGCCGTGTCGTAGTCGGCCTGCGTGCCGGCACCGCGCTTGAACAGGTCGGCGGCGCGGTCGTATTTGCGCTTGGCATCCGTGGCCTGGGCCTTGGCCATGTCGACCTCGGCCTTCAGCACCGCGATCTCCTCCGGCCGCTTGCCGATCTGCAGGTCGGCAAGCTGCGCCTGCGCCTGGGCGAGCGCGGCCTCTGCCTGGGCGACGGCGATTTTTGCGTCGGCGCTTTCGAGAGTCACCACCGGCGTGCCTGATACAACACGGTCGCCGCGCTTGACCGCGACGGTCTCGACCTGCGCCACTTCGATCGGCGCCAGCAAGACATAGTCGCCCTCGACATAGCCGACGGCAAGCGGCGCTGCCGGCGCGCAGGCGCCGAACAGCTGGGCCGCGAGCGGCAGGGAACAGAGAAAACTCATCGCTTGCCCTCCTTGCGGGCGACCGGATTTCGGGCCGCCAGTATGGCGCCAAGATTGCTTGTGACCGCCGCCACCACCTTGGCGGCTTCGGCGTTACCGATCTCGCGCCAGCCCATACGACGCATCACTGCTTCGCGGCCGATGCGGAAATAGATGACCTGGCCGATCAGCGTGAAGACCACGAGCTTGGTGGCCTCGCTTTCGGCCGGCTCGCCCGTCGCCTGTTCCCAGATCTGGCAGAGGCGGCGATGCGTCGGTTCGAACACCCCGTCATAGATGCGGTCGAGGGCGGCCGTCGGATGCGACAACTCTCTAAGTACGAATTGTACGATATCGCCCGCCTCCGGCCGGGCGACGATAAATCCTACCATCCGCTCCAATGCGGTCGAGAGCTGCGCCCGCGCCGTCTCTGAACTGGCTTGACCTTGCAGCTGCATGCCGCCGAGCGCCTGGCCAGCAACCGCCTGGATGGTCTCGACGATGTGGTCGGCGGCGGCCGCGCGCAACCCTTCCTTGCCGCCGAAATGATAGGCGATGGAGCCGATGTTGGCCTTCGCCTCCGCCGCGATCTCGCGCGTCGAGGTGCCGTCGAAGCCCTGCCGCCCGAACAGTTTGAGCGCGGCCAGCACCAGTGCGGCGCGCGTCTGCTCGGCGGGCGATGTCTCCTGGCGGGGCATTTTGTCGGGCGCGGATTTGATCATGTCGGCCTCTTTAATCAATCGATTGATTAAAGTCAAATTGATTATCTACGGCCGCTTGCCATGTCGAGCCGCAGACGCTTTAGTGCGCGGCCATGGGCAAGGAAGTCGAACGCAAGTTCCTGGTCTCCAGCGCCGAATGGCTGGAAATGGCCGAGGCGAATATACGCATTCGCCAGTTCTACCTTGCCGCAGCACCTGGCCGCACCGTGCGCGTACGCATCAGCGACGGCAGTTCGGCGAAGCTGACGCTTAAATTCGGCAGCAAGATCCGCGAGCGCGACGAATACGAATATGAAATTCCTCTGACTGATGCCGAGGAGATGCTGGCCTTCGCCATCGGACATGTCATCGAGAAGACACGCCACCATGTTAGGCATCGCGGCTATCTCTACGAAGTCGATGTTTTCGGCGGGATCCTAGCCGGCCTTGTGGTGGCCGAACTGGAGACGCCGGAGGATGTACCTGACGAAATGCTGCCTGATTGGCTCGGCCGCGAAGTGACCGGCGAGCAGAGATTTTACAACGCGTCGCTCGCCCTAGAGCCGGATGATTTTAGGTCGGGTCGACCTAAAATCGGAATCCGGCTCTAAATCAAAAGAGATGGAGCATGATGTCGTCCGAAAACCGCTTCACCTTTTCGGCATCATGCTCTAGGGGGATTCCGGAGATCGCCGCATGAGCTTTCGCATCGATCCGCGCCTGCCGCTGACCGGCGAGGTCAGGCGTATCCTTGGCGAGGAGATCGGCAAGGCGCTTGCCCATCTGGCCGTCGCGCGCGACCAGCCGGAGCAGGCATTGCACAAATGCCGCAAGCGGCTGAAGAGCGCGCGCGCCTTGCTGCGGCTGGTCCGTTCCGGAAATGAAACATTCTGTCGGACTGAGAACCAATGCTACCGTCAGGTGGCGGCGCTGCTTGCCGGGCCGCGCGAGGCGACCGCGCTGGTCGAGACCGTCGACCGGCTGGCAGCCGCCTTTCCCGAGCAGGTTGCCGGCGGCGGCCTCGACAGCGTGCGCGACCGGCTTATCGCTCGCCAGCATGAAATGCATGCCGGGGCTGGTCTCGACGCCGCCATAGGCGCGGCCACGGCCGCCTGCGAGGAAGGCCTGATCCGGATCGAGCGGCTGCTGCTCCCCGATCTGCCTGAGCATGCAGCCGATGTGCTTGCGGAAGGCGCTCGCAAGACCTTGCGCCGGGCCAGGAAGGCGCTGGACCGGGCGGGATCGCGCGGCGAAGCAGAGGATTTCCACGATCTGCGCAAGGCTGCCAAGACCCACTCGATGCATTTGTCGCTGCTCGGCCGGCTGTGGCCGACGCCGATCAAGGTGCGGTGCAAGGCAGTTGATGAACTTGGCGAAAAACTCGGCGAACTGCACGACGTCTTCGTCATGCGCGTGTTGCTCGAGGCCGACGGTGAGCCGCTCGGCGATGCGCAGGACACAAGGCTTCTTGGCAAGCTTTTGAAGCGCTCGGAAAAAAGCCTGAAGAAGAGCTGCCTTGCCGGAGCGGCCGAGCTGTTCGGCGACAGCCCCAAGCGCTCGACGAAGAAACTCGCGCGCAATGCGCGCGACGACCTCGCCGGCCCGGCATCGTCGGAAGAGGTCCCGGTCGGTTGATCATGGCCGAGGACGTCACCTCGTGCTAGTCACACTTTGCCATGACCGCGCCGCGCGACACGCTTCTCGACCGCCTTGGCCGCTGGCTTGCCGGCCGGCTGCAGGACGAATCCTCCGGCTATGAGCCCTACACGCCGTCCGACGCCGAGACGTTGCGGCGCACGCTCGAGCCCGGCGACATCCTGCTCATCGAAGGCAACCAGAAGATCTCGGCGGCAATCAAATACCTGACACAGTCGACCTGGTCGCATGCGGCTTTCTATACCGGCGATGCCTTGTCCGAGCCGGAGGACGGATCGGAACGGCGTCGGCTGATCGAAGTCACGCTCGGCGAAGGCTGTGTCGCCGTGCCGCTGTCGCGCTACTGCACCTACAATACCCGTATCTGCCGGGCGAGCGGGCTGACCCCGGAAGACCGCGACCATGTCGTCGCCTTCATGATCGGCAAGCTCGGCCTGAAATACGATCTCAAGAACATTTTCGACATGCTGCGCTTTTTCCTGCCGACGCCACCGGTGCCGGTGCGCTGGCGCCGCCGCATGCTGGCTTTCGGTTCCGGCGATCCGACCCGCGCCATCTGCTCGACGCTGATCGCCGAAGCCTATGGCGAGATCCGCTACCCGATCCTGCCCGAGATCACCCGCGCGCCCGGCCGCGCCTCGGCGCAGTCGAACTATTCGCGCCGCGAAATCCTGCACATCCGCCACCACTCGCTCTACACGCCGCGCGACTTCGACCTGTCACCATTCTTCCGCATCGTCAAACCGACGCTGGAATATGGTTTCGACTACCGGGCGGTGACCTGGGAAGATAGGGCCGCTGAGGCGAAGGCCGCCGAATAGCAACCATTCAAACCGGCGCCGATGGCGAGTGGCGCCCTATGAGATCATTCGAGACAGTGTCGATGATCTCAGCGGAAAGCGTCGGATCGGGCACGACGCGGGAGAGGATCACCGATCCGACCATTTCCGCTAGGAATGCGATCGCGGCACTCCGCTTCGCGGCCGGGTCGCTTCCCGGCAGGAGTGAAATGATCAACGCGACATAATTGCTGACGATGCTTCCGAAGAACGATCGAAGCGCTGGATCGTCGTGCCGGGCGGCATCGGCCGCCAGTGCGGTGAGGCTGCATCCGTGCCCCGGATTGTCGCGATGATGGTCCGAGATGTAGTGGCGCACCAGCGTCTCAAACGGAGTATCGGTCGAAGCGAGCCGGGCGGATAGATCGGCGCTCATGTCACTGAAGGCCCGCTGCATGGCCTGAACGATGAGGTCGTCCTTCGACTTGAATTGTCGGTAGAAGCCTCCGTGGGTAAGCCCGGCCGCGCTCATCAGATCGGCAATGCCGATCCCGTCGATCCCTTGTTCGCGGAAGAGCTTTGCGGCGGTATCGATGACCCGCTCTCGATTTAACTCGACCATCTCCTTGCTCACCTTCACGACCGCATCCTCTTCTATTGATGATGATCGACATATAAGACGTGGCGGAGGCGCTTGACAATGATTATGGCGGTCATTATCACCCAATGATTACGATCATAATCATTAGGCAGGAAAGTTGAGATGACACAAGTTCAGTCGCGCGCCGAGAAGATCGCGCTGATCACCGGCGCTTCGGGTGGCATCGGGCATGCGGCCGGACTTGCGCTCATCCGGGCGGGGTATCGCGTGTTCGGCACCAGCCGCCGAGCTGCGCCCAACGAAGTGCGTCAGGGCATTCACATGGTCCCTTGCGACGTCACCGATGATGGGTCCGTCAGAGACGCCATCAAGCAAGTTGTCGCCCTCGCCGACCGGATCGACGTACTGGTAAACAATGCGGGCCGCAGCCTGATCGGCGGCGCCGAGGAATCATCGGTCGCTCAAGCCCAAAGCCTGTTCGACATAAATGTCTTCGGCATCGTTCGCATGACCAATGAAGTGCTGCCCATCATGCGCAGACAGGGCGAGGGCCGGATCATCAACATCAGTTCGGTGTCCGGTTTCCTGCCGGGGCCATTCACCGCCCTCTACACCGCCACCAAACACGCAGTCGAAGGATATTCCGAGTCGCTCGATCACGAACTTCGAACGTTCGGCATCAGGGTTTCCCTTGTCGAGCCCGCCTTCACCCGCACCGGACTGGAAGAGAACGCCGAACAGCCTGACCGGATTTCCGGCGTCTACGAACAGGGGCGCTCAGCCATGAATTCGACCTGGCGCAACAGAATCGCGAGCGGCGATCCGGTGGAAGCGGTGGCCGACAAAGTGGTACAGGCAGCCACCGAAAAGACGCCGAGCATGCGCTATACGCCTGGCAAAACGGCAGGCCGTCTTCGCTTCATGCGGCGCTTCGTGCCCGAAAACATGTTCGACAAGAGCTTCCGCAAGCAGATGGGCGTGGCCGATTGATCTAAAATCAAGGCATGGCCAGGCCAGTCCGGCAGGCGAGCCTCCTTTCGCCGAGGAGCGACGAATGAAGTCCTATTTGTGCAAATATATTCCGCCGCGTTCCGACTTTCTGGCAACGATGACCACCGATGAGGAAGAGTGGATGAAGCAGCACCGAGCATTCCTGGATGACCTGCTTGAAAAGAGGCTTATCGTCGCGCACGGCCCCGTGATGGACCCGGCTGGCGGTTATGGGGTGTCGCTCTATCGGATTGCCGATGATCTGGACATAGAGGCGATCACCTCGGAGGACCCGATCGTGAAGAATGGCGCCGGGCACTACGAACACCATCCGATGCTGCATTTGAAAACGCACGGCTAACCATTTCGACCAAACCGCATCGATGCGGCAGCGAAAGTCGCTCTCGAAGGGGCCAGCTTTGCGCACGCTGGCGGGCGCGATCCAGTCGAGGTTTCTGGCGTCCATCCTGCCGAGGTGCAGGCGTCTCACATGGCGGCCGGCATCACGCCGAAACCGCAATGGCGCCCTGGTTTTCGGCTCTGTGTTCGACCCAGATATGGACCGGTTCGTCCCGGCCGCGGATGCTCACCGGCCCATGATCGCGCGCATTCAACCGTGTCGTTGGCGATTCCGCCTTCGCGGCCTCGATCAGTCGTGACCCAAAGCAAATATTCGCCTGAAGCTCACGGCAGAGCGCCTGCAAACGGCTGGCGACGTTGACGGTGTCGCCCACCACCGCGAAGGACAGGTTGCGCTCGCTGCCGACCGCGCCGAGGACGACGGCGCCATATTGTGCACCGATCCGAACGTCCAGCGGCGGATATCCTCTGGACACACGCTGGACATTCCAGTCTTCGATAGCGGCGATCATCGCTTCAGCGCACCGGATGGCCCGGGTTGCGTCGTCATGGCTGGCTTGCGGAACCCCGAAGGTCGCCATGATGCAATCGCCGATATAGTTGTCGACGGTGCCATGGTGGTCGAAAACGACCTGCTCCATGCGACGGTGGAACTGACGCAGTAGTTCGAACACTGCTTCGGCCGGATGATCCTCGGAATAGTGTGTGAAGCCGACGATGTCGGCGAACAGCACCGCGATATCCTGCCGGCGGACCGGGCCGAAGGGCTCGTCATCCGTGGCGAGCTGGTCGACGACATTGGGCGAAAAATGCCGGGCGAGATTGGCGCGGGCGCGCTCCGCCTTGACATAGTCTTCCGACAGATGTCGGGAACGAGAGACGACCAGCGCCATGATCGCGCCGATAATCAGCACAACCAACACATTGGTCGCCTGCGCGAACGTATCGACGAAATTGGGGTTGAGATAGAGATTCAGTCGCTCTGTCAGCGGCAGCGAATAGAGGTTCGTTGCCGGAATGACGGTTCCCGCATGAAAAACCACCCATCCCACCCCGATCGTCCACGTCAAGGCCGCGAGCGCGCCGAGATAGAGCGCCAATCGTGTCGAAAGGGTCAGCGCGCCAAGGCATACGAAAATCAGCAGGAATTTGAAGCTGCCCTCGCGCAGTTGCATCGCGGCCGGCGCGACCTCGAGGGAAAACGGGTTGGGCGTTACCAGCAGAACGGTCAACAGAATGATGTCCAGCGTACCGACGAGGTAACCGATCCACCATGGCGCGTTGCGACGGCGCGCAAAGCGAAACTGGATCAGGCCGACGAGTTGGAACAGCGCGAGGCCCGCCAGCACGAAGAGCAGCGAGGCATCCCAGCGGCTGATCAAGGAAAAGAAGCAGGAGATCACGGCGAGCGATGCCGTGCGCGCCCAGAACTGCAATGCAGCACCCTGGCGTTCTGCCCGCTCCCGCAAATTTTTCAGGCGCGAATAGCGGCGAAGTTCAAGTGTTGGCGCGGTCGGCATAGGATCACTTCGATTTTGCGGGGACGGTCACGCATTCGGCAAACCCGCCCCGTACAGTCTGGCAAATCAGCGCGCGAACTCTATCATGAATGTGGCTTCATTTTTGAAGCACCTCCGGACTGGAGCGCGACAAGCTCAGCCGCCAGATGCAATCCTGCTCGGATGATGGCCCAGTCAGGCCGGCAACGGGCGGCGTCCCTTTGCCGGAGCGGTGGGCCGGTCGGACGCACCGGCATCCCTGGGGTGCGGGCCGATCGGCATGATCGCCGGAAACGGGGTTGCGCCAAAAGCAAACGTCCATTTGTAGCCGGTCAGCCCGTCTTCCGGCGTCGTGTGCTGGTCGTGATGGGCGAGCAGTTTGGCGCGCTCGGCCAGTTCCTCCGCCTCGCGCTTCACCATCTCCGCCGTCTCCGGCCGCATCCGCCTGGAGAAAGAGACGAAGGTCGCTTCCCGCTCCAGATGGGTGATCGCCCAGCCGATGAAATTCTTGTTTGTCATCTCGAACAGCGGCCTGAGCGGCCCTTCGAAATTCCACTGGATCGGTGTGTCGACCAGCAGCCGTGCCGACAGCCCGCCGCCCAATGCGATCAGGCCGAGCGCTTCGAGATCGCGCAGATAAAGGAACATCGAGGCTTCGCTCAAGCCTTGCGAGCGCATGACGCCTTCGGGCGTGAACTTCTCCGACAGCATGACGAAGATGAACAGCAGCGCCGGCCGTCCCGCGAGCTTGCGCTCGATCTCCGGCGCGATGCGATTGACCGGTCCCGGCCCCCGGTTCATCGACCCCAGCACGTTTTCCAGCTCGACGCCGGCGGCAGCGCAGATCCCGATGAGACGGTCGAGCTTGCAGTTGCGCTCGTGGAAGATGCGCTTCACCGTCGGCTCGGAAACGCCCATCCGCCCGGCAAGCTCACGATAGGTGACGCCTTTGGCCTTCAGCGTCCGCTTCAGCGCCTCGAAGATCAGGCCGTTCATGGAATGCACCTCTTTTCTCGCGATTTGGTATCGCGTTTCGATA
Organism: Mesorhizobium sp. M0626; assembly: GCF_040320665.1. Taxonomy (NCBI): domain Bacteria; kingdom Pseudomonadati; phylum Pseudomonadota; class Alphaproteobacteria; order Hyphomicrobiales; family Phyllobacteriaceae; genus Mesorhizobium; species Mesorhizobium sp. M0626. Next base: position 93,283 of record NZ_JAMYQD010000017.1, read on the forward strand.
CTAGCGGCAATCGCCCTTCCGGAAAAGTATCGGAACTCCTAGCTCTCCGCCATCCACCACAGGAGACCTGGCCATGAAAACCCTCATCCCCTTTATTTGTCTCGCCGCCTTCGGTATCGCGCTCGTGCCTGCGGCCGAGGCCGCCGAACTCTGGCGCGCCTCGGGCTTCGAGCAACCCGAATCGGCGCTGTTCGATGCCGCCAACAATCGCATTATCGTCTCCAACATCGTCGGCAATCCCGGGGAGGCCGACGGCAACGGCTATCTCTCGGTGCTGTCGCTGGACGGCAAGGTCGTTAGCCGGCACTGGACCGCCGGCATGGATGCACCGAAGGGCTCGGCGATCTCTGGCGGCAAGCTCTACGTCGCCGACATCACCAAGGTGCGCATCGTCGATGTCGCCAGCGGCAAGCTCATCTCGACGATCGATGTGCCCGGCGCCGTTTTCCTCAACGACGTGACATCGGACAGTTCGGGCAAGGTTTATGTCACCGACATGCTGGCCGATGCGATCTACCGCATTGACGGCGACAAGCCGGAACTGTTCGTGAAGGATGCGAAGCTCGCCGCACCCAACGGCATCTTTGCCGATCGCGATCGGCTGATCGTGGCGTCCTGGGGCAAGGGCATCAAGCCGGACTTCAGCACTGCCGCGCCCGGGGGCCTGCTGTCGGTCGATCTCGCGACGAAAGCCGTGACGCCGCTGCCTGGCGCACAAAACTTTGCCGACCTCGACGGCGTCGTCGCCATCGGCGACAGCATCTACGCCACCGCCTTCATGACCGGCACGCTCTATCGGTACAAAGTCGGCGAGGCGCCGGAGGCTGTAGAGCAGTTCAAGCCGGGCAGCGCCGATATCGGCACAGACGGCACGCGGATTTTCGTGCCGCTGATGAACGAGGGCGAGATCGCGGTGCTGAGCCTGGACTGACGGCGCACATTTGCCGGCTCAGCCAACGGGCACGGCTTTGAGTTGCGCCCGCGCATCCTTGATCGAAGCGGCAAAGGTCACCAGCGGCCGCTTGACGCCGTGGTTGATCAGCATGCGCCGTGTCTGCGGCGAGGCGCCGGCGATGATGAAACGCACGCCGGCGCGTTTCGCCTTGTGCGCCGCGCCCTCGATGACATTGGCCGCGGTGGAATCGAAGAAGGGCACCGCCGAACAATCGAGGATGAAGTTCTTGCGCTGGTCGGCGATGCGGTCGAGCACCGTGCCGACAGTAGAGGCGGCGCCGAAGAAGAAGGCGCCGGAGATGCGATAGACGACGGTGTCGGCGTCGCTTGCCTCGCTTGCATCGTAGGCGCGGCCGCTGCTGTCGGCGACATCGTCCTGCACCAGCGGCAAATCCGCCTCCACGGCGATCGACTTGGCCATGCGGTCGATGAACAGGATCGAGCCTAGCGCGAAGCCGACGACGATGCCTTCGGTGAGGTCGCGGAAGACGACGATCAGGAAGGTTGCCATCAGCACCAGGGCATCGCCGCGCGAAGCGCGCAGCAACGTGGCGAAGGCCTGCTTCTCGAACATGTTCCAGCAGACAACCGCCAGCACCCCGGCAAGGGCGGCAAGCGGGATGTAGCTGGCCAGCGGTGCGGCCACCAGCATGAAGACCAGCAGAAAAAGCGAATGCAGCATGCCGGAAACCGGCCCATGCGCGCCGGCCCGCACATTGGTGGCGGTGCGGGCGATGGTGCCGGTGGTGCAGATGCCGCCGAACAGGGCAGACGCGATGTTGGCAAAGCCTTGCGCCACCAGTTCGCAATTGGAACGGTGACGCCGCCCGGTCATGCCATCGGCGACCACGGCCGAGAGCAGCGATTCGATGGCGCCGAGCAGCGCAAAAGCCACCGCATCCGGCAGCACCGCAATCGCCTTGTCGAGGTTGAGTCCCGGCAGTGCCGGCAACGGCAGGCTGCGCGGAATGCCGCCATAGCGGGTGCCGATCGTTTCCGCCGGCAGCGAAAGCAGCGCCACGACAAGGGAGGCCAGTCCGACGGCGATCAGCATGCCCGGCCAGCCGGGCCGCCAGCGCTTCACCCCGACGATGGTGGCGATGGTCAGCGCCGCCACCAGCGTTGCCGAGATATTGAGCGTGCCGGCCGCGTGGCCGATCGCCATCAGCTTCGGCAGCAGCGGCCCGGGCTCCGGCCCGGCAAGCCTCAGCCCGAACAGTTCCACGATCTGGCCGGAGAAGATGATGATCGAGATGCCGGCGGTGAAGCCGACCGTCACCGGGTAAGGGATGAATTTGATATAGGTTCCGAGCCGGAGATAGCCGATGGCGAGCAGGAAGATGCCGGCCATCATCGTCGCCAGCAGCAGTCCGTCGACGCCTTCGCGCTGCACCGTCGCCGCCACCAGCACGATGAAGGCGCCGGCCGGGCCGCCGATCTGGAAGCGGCTGCCGCCGAGCGCCGAGACGATGAAGCCGCCGACAATGGCGGTGAACAGGCCGCGCTCCGGCGTCACGCCCGAAGCAATCGCAATCGCCATCGACAGCGGCAACGCGACAATAGCGACGGTCAGCCCGGCCATGAAGTCGGCCTTGAACTGCGGCAGGCGGTAACCTTCGCGCCAGACCGTCACCAGCTTGGGCGTGAACAGCTCTGAAAATGTCGGCTTTGCCGACTTCTGGGCCGGTTGATGCACTGCCCGCCGGATCTGATCCATGGACTGCCTTCCGCTTGCGTGAAGGCGGCGGGATCGTCGGCAGGACTGTCGGCGGTCGCCGTCGCGACTATATGCCGGCTCAGCCTTGCGGGTTCGGCGGCGCGACCGGCTTGAGGCGCACGCCCCGGCCGCCGCGCTCGCTGGTCTGGTTCTCGCCGATGAGCTCCACCCCGGCCTCGTCGAGAGCCTGGATAACCTTCATCAGCGTATCGACCACACCCCTGACCACGCCGTCACTCGCTTCCATGCGCTGGATTGTCGGAAGCGAAACGCCGGCACGCTCGGCGAGTGTCTTCTGATCGATGCCGGCCAGCGCCCTCGCGGCGCGCATCTGGGCGGCAGTGATCATCGGTCGGAACCCCCGTCTGAGTCTGCGGAGACGACGTGTAATACAATCATAGTGATGTTTCAACCATCATAAAGCATACATGAAACATGATCTCCTCACAAAGCCGGATGCCGGGATACGGGATGAGCATGCTACGTTAACCGCCTTGGCTCTTATTGGCGGGGAAATATCAGTTGAAGATTTTCAGGACCTTGACGACGTCGGCAGCCTTGCTGTCGGCGGTTTTTCTGCTGGCAGGCTGCGGACACGGGCTGATCAACCGGCTGATTTGAATGTCGCTCCGGATCGTCAGTCTTCGGGCTCGTTGCCACCGGCCACCGCCTTGTTCCGCTGCAGCATTCGCGCCGCCAGCCAGCACAGCGTCGCCCAGGTGAAGCCGGCGCACCATCCCGCCAGCACGTCGGAAGGCCAGTGGACGCCGAGATAGACGCGGCTGACGCCGACCAGCAGCGTTACCAGCACCGCCAGGCTGAGGACATAGATTTTCGTCGTTCGTCCCGGCAGGAAGCGCGCTGCCAGCGAGCCCAGCGTGAGATAGGTCACCGCCGACAGCATGGCGTGGCCGCTGGGAAACGACAGCGACGTCTCGTTGGCCAGGTGCGAGACAAGATCGGGGCGCGGCCGGTCGATGCCGGCCTTGAGCAAGGTCGACAGCAGCTGCCCGCCAGCCACCGCGACAAAGATCAGCAGCGCCGTCCTCGGCCTACGGATCAGCAGGAGGTAGACGATCACCGCCGTTACGATCAGCACCAGCACGCTGGAGCTGCCGAGGCTGGTGATGTCGCGCATCGCGCCTTCCAGCCATGCCGGGCCGACGGGAACATCCGGCTGACCCACTTTTCGGAAAGCAAGCAGGATCTCAGTATCGAAAGCGTGCGGCGTGGTGGCCCGCGCCACCTCCATCAGTTCCTCGAAGCCCCACAGCCCGGCGGCTATCACCAGCCCGGCCAGCAGCACCGGAAATTCAAGCCAGTTGGTGAACGCACGCGGGTTGTTCATCGGATTACAGTCGCCCCTGCAGGTAAGGCCCGAGCGAGATCAGCACCACCGCCGCGATGGCCAGCACGATGCCGGTCGCCTGCAAGGCATTGACGCGTTCGCCGAAGAACACCAGCGCCACCACATTGACCGCCACCAGCTGGATCACCGCCGACAGGCTGAACGACACCGACATGCCGAACTCACGAACCAGCCGCAGCATCATCAGATTGCCCGCCGTATAGAGCGCCAGTGTCAGCACGATCTTGCCAAGGCTTGGCGCCAGCCCCCATTGCTTGGCCGCGATGGCCGCCAGCAGGAAGATCACCGTCGAAACGACGAGCTGCGCCAGTCCCCAGAAACTCACTTTTGTGCCTCGCTGTCCTTTGTGGCAGCTCTTGTTTCGCAAGCGTGGCGGCACGTCAAGCAGACTGCGGCGGAACAGGCCACGGCCGAGGTGCTGAATGAATGGCAGCGCGATCGCGGTCTGACTGCCACGCTCGGTCGGATTCGTGCAAACCCAGGCAGCTGCGCTCAAGCATTGGAAAAGAATGGACTTTTAAACATGGCGTCCTACGTCTTCTGGAGGAGAGTGCCATGCCAAAGTCCGTCTATGACCGTGGCCTGCTGAAACCCGACGACATCGCCAGGCTGCAACGCGTGTTCGACGAAGCCTGCCGCAGGCGCGACGTGCATCCCGATTCGGCGGAGGCGCGGGAGATCGCGCTGAACCTGCTTGCGCTGCACAATGCCGGCATGGTCGAGGAAGATATGCTTATGGAAACCGTGGGTTTCCGCCGGTTGGAGCCGAAATCAGCCTGAGGACCGCAAGGCGGCCTGGAGCAATTCCAGGAAAAGTGTGAAGCGGTTTTCCGTCCGGAATTGCGTAAAAATAAAGGCCTAGGAGCGGTTCGCCGTTTCCGTGAAACGGTGAAACGCTTTAGCCGGCGCGCTGCACGACGGCCACATTCATCTCTGCCCTCAGCCTGAAGCCGATGGACTCGTACAACCGGACCGCGCCGACCTGTCGCCATACGCAAAGATCCGATGCCGCGTGTCGAGCGCGCTCCAGACCGGACGATCGAGGACATGGCTCATGGCGCGACATCCTGTTTCACACGACGGTCGAGTGGGGCCGCCGCCAGGCCGTCCTCTATTGCCGAGAGTTGTTCGAGAAGCGGCCCTGCAAGGTCTTTGCACAAGTCGGCAACGGCGTTCTCGATGCGCGGCCAAACGTCCCGCTTCGCCACATCGACCAGGCGCTGGCCGTTCGCGGTCAGCGAGATCATCCTGCGGCGCTGGTCGTCGTTCGATGGCGCGGCCTCGACCAGCCCCAACTCGGCCAGCAGCGCCACGCTGCGCGTCACCCCCGGCTGGGTGATCCCCATTGACTGCGCCAGTTCGCCGACAGGCAGCGGCCCAAGCCGGTCGAGCGCGGCCAGCAGAGGATACTGGCTGGACTGCACCGGCACCTCCAGCCCATTGAGCATGCGCTGCGTATCGGCCTGCAACTGCTCGCCGATGCGCTTCAGCCTGCTGCCGAGGGTGAGATAGCCAAGGGATCGAATGATGTCTTCCATGGGTGGTCCGTCTCCTGGATAAGTATAACATGTTATATAATGATGCAATGAACGAGTTCAAGCGCCTGCTTTGGAGGTTGGCCGCAAGCATCTCAACTTCGTCGTCCTTGGGCGAAGCAGGAGCGAAGCTCCGTCGCGGAGACCCAGGGATCATGCCTTGGCCGTGGAAGCAGCGGAGCAGAACCTGCAACGCAGCGTAGTTCAGAAGTCACGGCATGGATCCTCGGGTCTGCGCCGTCGCTACGCTCCTTGCTTCGCCCGTGGATGACGACGGGATCGGCGTTTCAGCCAATCGCCAGGATATTCGATCCGTCTTGCAGATGCGTTGAACCACTAGTCCGCGCCATAGCAGCAGCCCGAAGTGCGCGGTGTTTCTCCGTCCAGAAGCGCTCGTCTACAACCCCTTGGCGATCTGACGGGCAATCGCTTCGGCCTGCAGGCCGGCGCTGTGAAAATAGCTGGTCAGACTTGGCCGCATGCCGATGAACCACAGGCCGGGCTGGCCGCTCGGGGTGCCGCCATTGGCCTTCGGCACGCCCTTGGCGTCGAGCACGCCGAGATCGCCCAGCATGGCCTCCAGGCCGGTGCGATAGCCGGTTGCCGCGATCACTACATCCGGCTCGAGCACCGTGCCGTCGTTCAGCCGCACGCCGGCGCCTTCGAAAGCCGCCACCGGCGCCACCACCGAAATCCGTCCGGCCTTCAGCGCTGCGACGGCGCCGTCGTCAATGGCAATAGCGATCTGCTCGACGCCGAGCCGGCTGGCGCCGCCCTTCGGCGCCGGCGGCAGGCCGAAGCGGGTGAGGTCGCCGAACACCAGCCGCTGCGTCGCGGCAATCGCGGCATCGGCAATCCACGTCGGCAGCATCGCCATGAAACCGCCGAAGCGCGCCACGGCGACCTTGCCGATCCGTTTCGGCATCAGCGACGGACCCTGCCTGGCTGACAAGCAGATGGCCTTTGTGTCGGCACGGGCGAGGTGGTTGAGCACGTCGAAGCCGGAATTTCCGGCCCCGACCACCAGCACGCTTTTGCCCACATAGTCCTGCGCTGTGCCGAAATCGGCGGCGTGGACAAGTTTGCCGGTGAAAGTCGCCTTGCCTTGCCAGTCCGGCGTCCATGGCAAGCGGTCGCGGCCGGTGGCGACGATGACATTGCGGGCGCTCAGCGTTTCCCGGCCCGTATGGACGAGCCAGCCATTGCCTCTGCGTCCGATCCGCTCGGCGGCGGTGCCGAATTCGACCCTTACGCCGCGCGCGCGGGCAAAATCCTCGAGATAACCGACGATGGCATCCTTGTTCGGAAAGGCGGCGGTGCGTGGCGGATAGGCAAGGCCGGGCAGGGCCGACAGCGCGCGATGCGTGTTGAGGGTCAGCTTCTCGTGCCGCCCTCGCCACGGTTCGGCGATCCGCGGCTCCTTTTCAAGCACGACGACCCGCACGCCGCGCCGGCCAAGCGCGTCGGCGGCCGCCAGCCCCGCCGCTCCGGCGCCGATGACGATAACCGTATAGTCGAGTCCTTTCGGCCCCGGGACGATAGGCATCGTTTCGCTTGTCGTAGCCGCCATTCGGTCGAGATTTCCTTTCAGGTGCGCCATGGGGACCCGTCCAATATGGCACGTCCCATATGGCACAGGGGCGATATGATCGATAATGAGGTCGCGTCAATGCGACTGATTCGAGGCCTTGGGGGCAAGCCTCTGTTTATCATCGGCACGCGGAAGCTCGACCATGCCCTCCTTGCGCATCTTTCTCGACAGACTGCTGGAGGGCGCCGCAGCCAAGGTGCCGCGCCAGGATTTTTCGCATGTCGAGCGGCTGGCGCTTGTCCGCCAGCACGGCGACTTCTCGCTGGCCTATTCGACCGCCGTGCAGCAAAAACTGTCCTATTTCGGCGACGCCGACGGCTACATCGCCTTCGGCACCAAGATGAAGCACCATTTCGCGCTAGGTGACCCGGTGGCCCATCCGGCCGATCGGTCCGACTATATCAGGCGCTTTGTCGAAGCCGCCGACAGCCCGTGGTTCGTGCAGATCGGCGAACCGACGGCGCGCGTGCTGTCCGGGCTCGGCTACCAGGTCAACCGTCTCGGCGTCGACACGCGGCTGGAACTGCCGGCTCACGATTTTTCCGGCAAGCGCAACGAAACCGTGCGCTATTCCGAACGCTGGCTCTTGAAGAAGGGGTTTTCCTTTGGCGAAGGAGCGGTCTATCTCGACGAGGTCCAGCGCCTGTCGCAGAACTGGCGGGCAGACCGCATCGTCAAGCGCTGGGAGATGGCGTTCCTCAACAGGCCCTTTGCCGATCATCTCGGCATCGATATGCGCCGTTTCGTGCTCTACAGCCCGGAAGGCGAGCTCGTCGCCCTGCTCGATTTCGATCCGATGTTCAGTGGCGGCAAGGTGATCGGCTACACCACCTCGTTCAAGCGCAAGCACATCGATGCCTCGCCGCATGCCGAAATCGGGCTGACCAAATTCGCCGTCGACCGGTTTCGCAATGAGGGCATTTCTGTCGTCACGCTCGGCCTGTCGCCGATGCTCGACGTCGGAGCCAACGGCTTTGCCGAATCGAGCTTCTGGCGCAACGCCTTCGAGCGGGCCTATGAGTCGCCCTGGGTCAACCGCAGCAAGTTCAACCTCAAGGGCCAGGCGGCGTTCAAGCGCCGCTTCCACGGCGTCGAGGAACCCACCTACATCGCCTTCCGCCAAGGCAGGCTGATCGAGATGCTGGGGTTGCTGCGCCTCATCAAGGCGATCTAGCAAGAAAACGCGACGCGCTTTAGAGCGGCAGGGTCAGTTGCGCAGCCGGTAGCCGGTGCGGAAGATCCAGGCGACGATGGCGATGCAGATGGCGAGGAACACCATCGTCATGCCCAGGCTGACGGCGACCGAGACATCGGACTTGCCGTAAAAGCTCCAGCGGAAACCGCTGATCAGGTAGACGACCGGGTTGAACAGCGTCACCGTGCGCCAGGTCTCGGGCAGCATGTTGATCGAATAGAAGCTGCCGCCGAGGAAGGTCAGCGGCGTGATGATCAACAGCGGCACCAGCTGCAATTGCTCGAAGCTTTTCGCCCATATGCCGATGATGAAGCCGAACAGGCTGAAGGTCACCGCCGTCAAGACAAGGAAGGCCAGCATCCAGAACGGATGCTGGATGGTGAGCGGCACGAACAGCGAGGCCGTCGCCAGGATGATCAAGCCGAGGATGATCGACTTGGTCGCGGCGCCGCCGACATAGGCGATGACGATCTCCAGATACGACACCGGCGCCGACAAGAGCTCGTAGATGGAGCCGACGAATTTCGGGAAATAGATGGCAAAGGAAGCGTTGGAGATCGACTGCGTCAACAGCGACAGCATGATCAGGCCGGGCACGATGAAGGCGCCGTAGCTGATGCCGTCGATCTCGGTGATGCGCGAGCCGATGGCCGAGCCGAAGACGACGAAATAAAGCGATGTCGAGATCACCGGCGAGACGATGCTCTGCAGCACGGTGCGGAACGCACGCGCCATCTCGACCCGGTAGATCGCCCATACTGCTCGCCAATTCATGGCTCTTGCCTCAACAGATTGACGAAGATCTCCTCGAGCGAGCTGTTTTGCGTATCCATGTCGCGGAACTGGATGCCGGCCGTCTCGAGTTCGCGCAGCAGCGATGCGACGCCGGGGCGTTCGCTCTGATTGTCATAGGTGTAGGTCAGCTGTGTGCCATGGCCCGACAGCTCCAACGCGTAGTGCGAGAATGCATCGGGAATGGCGGGGAGCGGGTTGCGCAATTCCACGATCAGGCGCTTGCGGCCGAGCTTGCGCATCAGTTCGGCCTTGCCCTCGACCAGGATGATCTCGCCGCGGTTGATGACGCCGACACGGTCGGCCATCGCCTCGGCCTCTTCGATATAGTGCGTGGTGAGGATGATGGTGACGCCATCGTCGCGCAACCGTCGCACCATCGCCCACATGTCCTGGCGCAGTTCGACGTCGACGCCGGCCGTCGGTTCGTCGAGGAACAGGATGCGCGGCTCATGCGACAGCGCCTTTGCAATCATCAGCCGCCGCTTCATGCCGCCCGACAGCGTGATCGCCTTGGCGTCCTTCTTGTCCCACAACGACAGGTCGCGCAGCACCTTTTCGACGAAGCCCGGATTGGGCGCCTTGCCAAACAGGCCGCGGCTGTAGGTGACGGTTGCCCAGACGCTCTCGAACGCATCGATGGTCAGCTCCTGCGGCACCAGCCCGATCAGGCTGCGCGCCGCGCGGTAGTCTCGGTTGATATCATGGCCGTCGACGGTCACCGTTCCCGACGAACGGTTGACGATGCCGCAGACGATCGAGATGAGCGTCGTCTTGCCGGCGCCGTTCGGCCCCAGCAGCGCGAAAATCTCGCCGCGTTCGATGTCGAGGTTGATTTCCTTCAGCGCCTTGAAGCCGGTGGCGTAGGTCTTGGTGACCCCGGAAATCGAAATGATGGAAGGCAAATTAGTGGAAGACATGAGGCCGAAAACGACTGTTTGAAAGAGGCGGGGATTATTATTGCGCTGAATGTCGGTGCGCACGGCGGGAAGTCAATGCCGCTGCTGACAATTGTGGACAAACGTTCCCCTCTTGCCGTTTCGTCATGGGGGTATCGGGGCACTGACGGATTGATCCCATCTGCTGCGACAACGCGCCCCGCGTGACGCCAAGCCGCTTTGACCGGACCGCATCCGCCGCCTATTCTGCGCCAACAAACAGCAGCCGGAGCCCGCATGGACCCGCTCATCCTGTCGCGAATGCAGTTCGGGGCGAATATCTCGTTCCACATCCTGTTTCCGACCATCACGATTGCGCTTGGCTGGGTGCTGCTGTTCTTCAAGCTCCGCTACAACACCACCAATGATTCCGCCTGGATGCGCGCCTATTTCACCTGGGTGAAAGTGTTCGCACTGTCCTTCGCTATGGGCGTGGTCTCCGGCGTCACCATGAGCTTCCAGTTCGGCACCAACTGGCCGGGCTATATGGAAAAGGTCGGCAACATCGCCGGGCCGCTGCTTGCCTACGAGATCCTCACCGCCTTCTTCCTCGAAGCGGCCTTCCTGGGCATCATGCTGTTCGGGTTCCGCCGCGTCTCCAACCGCGTCCACACGCTGGCGACGGTATTGGTCGCCGGCGGCACCACGCTGTCGGCCTTCTGGATCATTGCGCTGAACTCCTGGATGCAGACGCCGGCCGGCTTCGAGATGATCGATGGCAAGGCGCATCCCGTCGACTGGTGGGCGATCGTCTTCAACCCGTCCATGCCCTACCGTCTGACGCATATGCTGCTTGCCTCCGGCCTGACGGTGTCGTTCCTGATCGCCGGCCTGTCGGCGCTGCGCTACCTCACCGGCGACCGGTCGGAATCGATGTGGAAGGCGCTGCGCACCGGCGTCTTCACCGCCGCCATCCTGATCCCGATCCAGATCTTCGCCGGCGACCAGCACGGGCTGAATACGCTGGAGCACCAGCCGCAGAAGATCGCGGCCATGGAGGCCAACTGGAACACCGGCCCCAACGTGCCGCTGGTGCTGTTTGCGCTGCCCGACGAGGCGGCGAAGGAAAACAAATTCGAGATCGCCATTCCCGACGGCGCCAGCCTGGTGCTGCGTCACTCCACCAGCGGCATCGTGCCGGGGCTCAACGACTATCCCGGCCTGCATCCGCCGGTCTTCCCGGTGTTCTGGGGCTTCCGCATCATGGTCGGCACCGGCATTTTGATGCTCATCGTCTCGTGGTCGGCGACCTTCTTCCTCAAGCGCCGCCACAGCCTGCCGAGGCCGCTGGCCATGCTGATGGTGCCGATGGCGCTGTCGGGCTGGCTGGCGACGCTGGCCGGCTGGTACACCACCGAAATCGGCCGCCAGCCCTGGCTGGTCACCGGCGTGCTGAAAACCGCCGACGCTATCGGCCCGGTCGCCGGCAGCCATGTCGCGCTGACGCTCGCCATCTATCTCATCCTCTATGTGCTGCTGCTGATCGCCTATCTTGGCGTGCTGGTGCACCTGGCGCTGAAGGCCGCCAAGGACGGCGATACCTCGCCGCTGCCGGGCGTCATGAAGACGGCGATGTCGCAACCGGCCGCAGCGGAGTGAGGAATGGTCCGCGTAGCGGACGAAAAGCCAACGATTTGGCTTTCCGAATGACGAACGCCCGGAGCCATAGCGAAGGGCAGAACCGTTGATGAGAGGGATGACAGACCGATGAGCTTCGACTGGCCAACCGCGCTGCCCCTGATCTTCGCCGGCCTGATGGGCCTCGCCATCCTGATCTACGTCATTCTCGACGGTTTCGATCTCGGCATCGGCATCCTGTTCTCGGTCGCCGAAGATGCCGAGCAGGACACCATGATCGCGGCAATAGGCCCGTTCTGGGATGCCAACGAGACCTGGCTGGTGCTGGCCGTCGGCCTGCTCCTGGTCGCCTTCCCGCTGGCGCATGGCGTCATCCTCACCGCGCTCTACATTCCGGTCTTCGTGCTTTTGGTCGGCCTCATCCTGCGCGGCGTCGCCTTCGATTTCCGCGCCAAGGTGCCCGCCGGCAAGAAGCATCGCTGGAACCGCATTTTCTTCCTCGGTTCCGTCATCGCCTCGCTGGCGCAAGGCTATATGCTCGGCGTCTATGTGCTTGGCCTCGATGTCGGCTTTGGCGGCATCGCTTTCGGGGCGCTGGTGGCGCTCTGCCTGTCGGCGGCCTATGCAGCGATGGGCGCTGCCTGGGTCATCTACAAGACCGAGGGCGAATTGCAGAGGAAGGCGGTGGCCTGGCTGCGGACAGCCCTGGTGCTGACCGCGCTCGGCATGGCGGCGGTGTCGCTGGCGACCCCATTCGCCAGCCCGCGCATCTTCGCCAAATGGTTCGTCTGGCCCGAAATGCTCTTTCTGTCGCCGCTGCCGATCCTGTCGGCGCTGCTGTTCCTGTGGCTGTGGCGGCAGACCTTCCACCTGCCCAAGCCCGACGACCGCCATGCGCTGCGGCCGTTCCTGACGCTCGCCGCCATCTTCGCGCTCGGCTTTGCCGGGCTTGCCTGGTCGTTCTACCCCTTCGTGGTGCCCGAGAGGCTGACCATCTGGCAGGCGGCGTCGGCGACGGAAAGCCTGGCCATCATCCTCGCCGGCACGGTGGTCGTGCTGCCGGTGATCATCTTCTATTCGTTCTATGCGTATCGGGTGTTTGGGGGCAAGGCGACGGATCTGACGTATGATTGAAGGGGAGCTGATCTCCCCCCTTGAGGGGGAGATGGCCGGCAGGCCAGAGGGGGTCGCCGCGCGTGGAGCGCTAACCTTCTTCTGCCGCAGGAGGTCGCGTCCGGTCGGACCGACCCCCTCTGTCGCCTCCGGCGACATCTCCCCCTCGAGGGGGGAGATTAGGTGCTCAGCTCTTCCCCGCCAGCACGAGCACCGGCTTCTCGCTATACAACCCCGGGAACAGCGCCTTCAAATTCGCCACCTTGGGCAGGTCGTTGTAGACGATGTAGGGGTAGGTCGGGTTCAGCGTCAGAAAGTCCTGGTGATATTCCTCGGCCGGATAGAAGGTTTTGCCCGTCTCCAGCGTGGTGACGATGGGTTTTGAAAACACCTTGGCCTGGTCGAGCTGGGCGATGTAGCTCTGGGCGATCTTCTGCTGCTCGCCATTCTCGGCAAAGATGGTCGAGCGGTACTGGGTGCCCGAGTCCGGCCCTTGATAGTTCAGCTGCGTCGGGTTGTGGGCGACCGAGAAATAGACCTGCAGCAGCTGGCCGTAGGTCACCTTGGACGGATCGTAGGTGATCTCGACCGATTCGGCGTGGCCGGTGCGGCCGCTGCCGACCGTTTCGTAGACGGCGTCATCCTTGGCGCCGCCGGTGTAGCCGGAGACGGCCTTGGTCACGCCCTTGACGTGCTGGAACACGCCCTGCACGCCCCAGAAGCAGCCGCCGGCGAAGATAGCCTTCTCGCTGCCGCTGGCGGCCTTCTCGTCCACTGCCGGCGGCGGGATCACCACCGCGTCCTCGGCCGAACGCGCCGGGCTCTGCCAGAAGGCAGCCGCCGCGGCGGCGACGATGAGCGCGGCAAGCGCGCTCTTGAAGATCGGCGTTCTCGTCCTTGCAATCCCGGTCATGTCTGATCTCCTTGATGGTGGCGAAGACTATACGACAGAACGTCCCGCCTGGTTTCTCAAATTGCCGTGCGCCGGCCCGGCCATTGTGCGGCCGGGCCATGGGACCAAGCCTTATTGCGCGGGCGCCATGGCGTCCGCCGGCTTCATCGCATCCGTTGCGGGTTTCATGGCATCGGCCGGCTTCATGGCGTCGGTGGCGGGTTTCATCGCATTCGTCGCCATTGGGTCGGCGGGCTTCATGGCACCGGTCGCCGGCGCCATGGCATCGGTCGCGGGCTTCATCGCCTCGGTGGCCATCGCCGGCTTCATGGCGTTGGCCGCTTCGTCGGCACGGGCGCCGGCGGCGAAGGTGGTCATCGAAAGCGCAAAGGCGAGCGCGGTCAGGGTCTTGTTCATGATGGTATTTCCTCCTTGAAGAGGGCGCGCGGATGCGAGCCCGGTTATGCCGCGCTAGCGGCGTTGGGTAGAAAAAGAATCAGTCGGCTGCTGCAGCCAGGATCGGCCCACCGCCCTGCGCCTGCACCAACACCGCGGTGCTCAGCCCGCCGTTCGCCGCTGGCAGCGGCAGCGTGGTGGCGTCGCCGCTCCAGCTGCCGAGTTTCTCCAGCGAGTGCACGACATTGGCATGCGGCAGCGTGCGGCCGGTGTTCTCGCCGCGCGCCACCGGCACTTCGAGGACGCCCTTGTTGTAGCGGACCAGCCAGACATCGGCGCTGCCGGCCGGCGCGGAACCGGCGCCGATGCTGATCTTGCCGCCGTCGAGCGACAGCGTCGGCCCGTTCGTGCGGCCACTTGCGGAAATCAGCTGCTCGATCTCGCCTGATGCCGCGCCCACCGCATCGGCACCGCCATTGACCACGACCTGCGGCGTGAACGGGCCGGAGCGGCCGAGCGACGGCTCATAGCGCACCTGGCGCTGGGTAAATTCCTCGCGGCCGAAAATGTCCTTCCAGCCGAGATAGTCCCAGTAGGTGACGTTGAACGACAGCGCCAGAACGCCCGGCTCGTCCTTGACCTTGATCAGATTGGCATTGGCCGGCGGGCAAGACGAACAGCCCTGGCTGGTGAACAATTCGACCACGGTGAGCGGCTGGGCGAAGGCGGTGCCGCCAAGCATCATCAGCGCGGCGCCTACGGCAGCCAGCATGCCGGCGCGTTTTGGGTTAAGTCCAGTCATCGGGGGTCTCCGTTGCGGCGGGTTCATCCCACACTTCGCCGCTGCCCGAGGCTTCGTTACATGGTTCACCGCTTCGTGATTGGGGGCGGACGCGTCCCATTCGCTCCGACGTGAAATGACGGAGGCGGAAGACAAACTGTGGCACGAACTACGTGACCGCAGGCTCGATCGGATCAAATTTCGGCGCCAAGTTCCTGTTGGAAAATACGTCGCCGATTTCGCTTGTCTTGAATCACTCCTCATCATCGAGATCGATGGGAGTCAGCATGCGGACTCAGAGTCAGACCAGGCCCGTAGAACGGAACTGGAGGCGAGAGGCTTTCGTGTGTTGCGCTTTTGGAACGACGATGTCCTGAAAGACATGGACAGCGTCTGCACCACGAAAATCGCTTATGTAAGGGATGTCAGTTTGCAGCCATGGCGGTGAAAGAACGCCGGCGTCAAGCTGGAACACCCCTCATCCGTCTCGGCGCTGCGCGCCGATCCACCTTCTCCCACAAGGGGAGAAGGCAAGGGCACCGCCACCCCGCTTGCCCCTGCAACCCGCCCCTGCTAAAGCGCGCGCCATGAGCACGCCTCTCGACCACATCCGCAATTTCTCCATCGTCGCCCATATCGACCATGGCAAATCCACGCTTGCCGACCGGCTGATCCAGTCCACCGGCGGGCTGGAGCTGCGCGACATGAAGGAGCAGGTGCTGGACTCGATGGACATCGAGCGCGAGCGCGGCATCACCATCAAGGCGCAGACGGTGCGGCTGAAATACCGCGCCAACAATGGCGAGGACTATATCCTCAACCTCATCGACACGCCCGGCCATGTCGACTTCGCCTATGAAGTGTCGCGGTCGCTCGCCGCCTGCGAAGGTTCGCTGCTGGTCGTCGACGCCTCGCAAGGCGTCGAGGCGCAGACGCTGGCCAATGTCTACCAGGCCATCGACAACAATCACGAGATCGTCGTGGTGCTGAACAAGGTCGACCTGCCGGCCGCCGAGCCCGAGCGCATCCGCGAGCAGGTCGAGGAGGTCATCGGCATCGACGCCTCCAACGCCGTGCTGATCTCGGCCAAGACCGGCCTCGGCATTCCCGATGTGCTCGAAGCCATCGTCCACCAGTTGCCCCCCCCGCGCGAAGGCGATGCGTCAGCACCCCTGAAGGCCATGCTGGTCGACAGCTGGTACGACGCCTATCTCGGCGTCATCGTTCTGGTGCGCATCATCGACGGCGTGCTGAAAAAGGGCGCGACCATCCGCATGATGGGCACCGGCGCAAAGCATCTGGTCGAGCGCACCGGCGTGTTCACGCCGGCCCGCATCAATGTCGACGAGCTCGGCCCCGGCGAGTTCGGCTTCTTCACCGGCTCGATCAAGGAAGTGGCCGACACCCGCGTCGGCGACACCATCACCGAGGACAAGCGCCAGACCGCGCATGCTTTGCCCGGCTTCAAGCCGGCGCAGCCGGTGGTGTTTTGCGGCCTGTTCCCGGTCGACGCCGCCGATTTCGAGGATCTGCGCGCCGCCGTCGGCAAATTGCGCCTCAACGACGCCTCCTTCTCCTATGAAATGGAAACCAGTGCCGCGCTCGGCTTCGGCTATCGCTGCGGCTTCCTCGGGTTGCTGCATCTGGAAATCATCCAGGAGCGGCTGGAGCGCGAGTTCAACCTCGACCTGATCGCCACGGCTCCATCAGTCGTCTACCGGCTGCTGCTTACCGACGGCTCGATGAAGGAACTGCACAACCCGGCCGACATGCCCGACGTGGTGAAAATCTCGGCCATCGAGGAGCCGTGGATCCGCGCCACCATCCTGACGCCCGACGACTATCTCGGCGGCATCCTGAAGCTTTGCCAGGACCGGCGCGGCATCCAGGCCGACCTGTCCTATGTCGGCAAGCGCGCCATGCTGATCTACGATCTGCCGCTCAACGAAGTCGTCTTCGACTTCTACGACCGGCTGAAGTCGATCTCCAAGGGCTACGCCTCCTTCGACTATCACCTGACCGACTACAAGGAAGGCGATCTGGTGAAGATGTCGATCCTGGTCAATGAGGAGCCGGTCGACGCGCTGTCCATGCTGGTCCACCGCACCGCGGCGGAAAAGCGCGGCCGCCAGATGTGCGAGAAGCTGAAGGAGCTGATCCCGAACCACCTGTTCAAGATCCCGATCCAGGCCGCGATCGGCGGCAAGGTCATCGCCCGCGAAACCATCTCGGCGCTCCGCAAGGATGTCACCGCGAAGTGCTACGGCGGCGACGTGTCCCGCAAGCGCAAGCTGCTGGACAAGCAGAAGGAGGGCAAGAAGCGGATGCGGCAGTTCGGCAAGGTGGATATTCCCCAGGAGGCGTTTATTCAGGCGCTGAAGATGGGAGACTAACCGGTCCGGCCTTCTGGCCGCACGTGTCGACCCGGTGGGTCGGTGCGAGCGCAAGTCCGCGTAGGAGCTGCCGAAGGCAGCGGGTCCCACCCCGGGGGGGTGCGGCAGTGCGGTGACCTAGTCGGACGCCCCGTGCGAAGCACTATTCCATCAAGCGGTACCAATTGCGGACAACGAGCTTAAGCTTCACAACGTCATCCTCACCTAAAACACCGCAATGCGCGATTGGACCTCGAAGCATGTTGAGTTGCTGTAGCACTTTTTCAACACCAACTTTGTCGTGCCTAGAGAATACCCCTCCGAATACGTCCCAGTTCGCTTTTATAATTTCGCCAAGCTCGCCAAACGTAGTGTAATCGATCATTCGGTCCGATCTCGGAATTATTCCCTCTCGGCGCTCTCGCTCCAAATTCTTCGCGGCGTTCAGCCTAACATTCTCAGGAACCTTGCTTAGCCACCAATCTGTTTCATCACTAGATTCTATCAGATCAACAATGAAACTTCTTATCTCGTTTTCCAACAAATAAAACAATTTATAGTATGACGCCATGCGGTCTGCCCGTTGTCGATTCTCGGAAGACGCTACCGAAATATAGCCCTTAATAAGAGCATCTGAAAACTTCTCAATGGCGGTTACGTGCCCCCTAACGCCTTGCTCCGCAAGCGCATTGTCTACAGCCGATCGTAGCGAAGCTCCCATTAGTAAGAAATGTTGAAGCTCTATTTTCAATTTAGCAAATTCTCTCTAATT
The DNA here is from genome assembly GCF_040320665.1 of Mesorhizobium sp. M0626. Taxonomy (NCBI): domain Bacteria; kingdom Pseudomonadati; phylum Pseudomonadota; class Alphaproteobacteria; order Hyphomicrobiales; family Phyllobacteriaceae; genus Mesorhizobium; species Mesorhizobium sp. M0626. The sequence goes on from NZ_JAMYQD010000017.1 coordinate 111,278, forward strand.
GACCGGAAAATCGCGTTGTATACTTGTACGTCCGTTGTCTCAGGAAGGACGACGTTTATGGTGGTAACGAGATTAAATTCGTGGTTGTCGCTCTGTCTTCTGACGTCGCCTTTAGTGGCGCCATCCGTTTTGCTCGACTGATTAATTGCCGGATCTTGAGCCTTTGCTTCCTTGGCGCTTTTTGCGAATTCGTTAAAGGCGCCGAACGTGCCGAAAATCGCACTGACGATCTGGTCGCTCTTGTGTAGGCCCGTTATCTCTATAATCAGTTCTTTGATCCGATCGTCCGGCAGCCTGTGCGCATACTCGTTTCTTCTGAAAATTTCTGAAAATCCGTTTTTAAGTGCTGCGAGCGCTGCCTCCGAGCGCGTTGATTCTGACTTAAACTTGGAGTATAGGTCAGTTGGAGAGTTGTCAGAACTCAACAACCCCATTCTCTTCAGGATTGGAGGGATTGCCCTAGCACTACCACCTCGAATCTTCAGTACACTGTCCAAGAAACTTTCGTTGAACTGCTGCGGTCGCTCCGCCTCGATCAGGGCTTTTAGCGCCTCGCTTAGCCTACCGTGAGTAGGGGTGTATGGAAGATTCCCTGGGATTTCGCGCCTAGTCCCTTTCTTTTCACCCGGCGTTTGATCCGATTTTGTTGTTTCTTCTACCGGGCTCGCCTTTTCTGCCAATTGATCCTCCCGCCAATAATATTGAGGGAACTATACGCGTCCTGAAGTGCGCGATGTCAAGCTATTGCCAACCAAGTGCTTCGCACGCGAATATGTGTATCTCTGCCTCCTCCTGAATTTGCAGGATCGAGCCAACCGCATCGCAACCGTGCGGGTAGCCACGCCGACACCGGATCATGGCCGCTTGGAACCCCCCGTTGCCAGGCGCCTTTGGGAAACATCACATGCGCACCACATCAGACAGCGGCTGGGCAATGACTGCATAGCTGCCGGGTTCCTCACCTTCCTTGCCGGCGAAAGCATGCTGCTCGCCGGCAATGCGGCGGGGCTGGAGGCCAGCGTGCCCTCCTATGTCGGCGGCATCTCGCTGTGGGCGGCAGCGCTTGTCCTGATCAGCGCGGCCAACACTTTTGCGCTCTGGATGCGGCTCACCGGCTTCATCGCCGCCATCCTGTTTGTCGTGACGGCGGCCATGGTGCTGTGGGGCGCACCCTTGCTGCCGACCTCGGCGCCGCTGCCCGCCGCGGGCTATCCGTTCCTGGTGCTGGCGTTTGCCGGCTGGATCTGGACGTTGCTGAAGACGCCGAGGTGATTGCCGCGATCCGGCGGCTGGCGCCGCATGTGAAGGTTGGCGCTAATCTCCCCCCTCGAGGGGGAGATGTCGCCGAAGGCGACAGAGGGGGTCGCCTCGCGTGAAGCGCTAGCCTCCATCTGCCGCAACAAGGCAACAAGGTTGAGCCCGGTCGGACCGCCCCCTCTGGCCTGCCGGCCATCTCCCCCTCAAGGAGGGAGATTGCCCGCTCGATCGCCTCGCGTCGCCTCTCCGCTCATGCTTTAGTTCCCGTCTCCGATTCGGATACCCCCGCCATGCTCCGCCTCACCCTTGCCGCCCTCCTCATCGCCACGCCGGCGCACGCCGCCGATATGGCGTTCTTCGTCAAGAACCTGCGCAGCCAGGCGGTGGCGGTGGAGCTGTTCAGCCGTGACCGCAAGATGTCGTGGCCGGGCGGCGACCAGGTATTTTTGATCGATCCGAGCTCGCAGAAATCGGTGCCGATCTCGTGCAATTCCGGCGAGAATATCTGCTATGGCGCCTGGGTGAATGGCAATGATGCGGTCTCCGCCGGCGTCGGGCCGGATAATGACCAGCCATGCGATACGTGCTGTTTCATCTGCGTGGAGAAGACGACCGAGACGATCGATCTGGTGGAGTGAGGGGCGGGGCGCCGAAGCTGCTGATCTCCCCCCTCGTGGGGGAGATGTCCGGCAGGACAGAGGGGGGCGCGAAGGATCGCCAGCGTATGGATCAGCAAGCCTAAAATTGAAATGACGCGGCTGCAGGAATGAGAGGTCGGCGGGACAGCGCCCCCCTCTGCCTTGCCAGGCATCTCCCCCACGAGGGGGGAGATCAGCAGCTCCACCAACCTCTCCCAATCCCCCCAAAATCAGTCACGCCCCGCCCTTCAATGTCAGCCGCCATCATGCGATGCTGATTCCCTCGGCCGGGGGGCCGATTTGCCTCGGGGATTTCAATGTCTTTCACCATCACGCGCCGCATCGTCGTCGCGCTCTCGCTGGCCGGGCTGTTTGCGCCGGCCGCGCACGCCGCCGACATCACCTTCGCCGTCAAGAACAGCCATCCCAACGCCATGCGCCTCGAGCTCTACAGCCAGGACCGCGACTATGTCTGGCCGGGCAATGACAAGGATTTCTATCTCGACGACGGCGAGACCAAACAGATCCCGGTGTCGTGCGACGAGGGCGAGTCCATCTGCTACGGCGCGTGGGTCGACGGCGACGAGGGAACCTATTGGGGCGTCGGCCCCAACAACAAGGAAAAATGCGAGGATTGCTGCTACACCTGCAATGGCGGCGAGACGGAGGAGATTGAACTGACTCCGTAGGAAGTACAGCCAATCTCCCCCCAAGTGGGGGAGATGTCGGCAGGACAGAGGGGGGCGCCATAGAGCGCAAGCCTCGGCAACCACCGAGCATCGTAATGCCGCACACACCTCTACCGCCTCGACATCGCGCAAACGCCAGATCGATGCGCAAAGTCCTGACGCCAGCCGAAGTCAAGCTCTGGAACGAACTTCGTGCCCACCGGCTGATGAGGCTTGGCTTCCGGCGACAATTTCCGATTGCCGCCTACATCGTCGATTTCGCTTGCCCTGAGAAGAAGCTGGTCATCGAAGTCGATGGCTCCCAGCATGCGGACGCCGGCGCGGCTGCCGGTGATGAAACGCGGACATCGCACCTCGAACAAGATGGCTGGACCGTCCTGCGGTTCTGGAATGACGACGTCATCCGCGACGTCGACAATGTCTGCCAGCATATTGTGATTGCGGCTGGGCTTGGAGGCGCATCCTGAACCGTGCCGGTGCTGGGCTTTAGGCAGGGAAAGGTCGGCGGGACAGCCTTGGCCTGCCGGCCATCTCCCCCACGAGGGGGGAGATCGGGTTCCGCCTTGGCTTTCGCCAATTATCCCAGCAACGCCCTTTGACGCTTCGGGCCGCCCGCCTTGCGCCAGGAATTGAACCGGTGCGTCGCGGCGGCAAACGAGATCTTCATCTGCTGGGCGACCGAGTAGCGCGACTTGCCTTCGTCGAACAGGCGGTAGCAGCATTCGACGCCCTCCTCGGTCAGCTTGCCGTCGGGCGCCTTGTTGTGCGGATTGGCGGGGTCGAATTTTTCGACCTGCTGTTCGACCAGGCCTTTCAGCCGTTGCAAATCGGCCTCGATGCTGGCGATCAGATCGAGGACGGGTTTCGGATCGAAGTGGTCGTGCGGCTTTGCCGTCATCTTGCTCATGCCTTTCGCTTGCGTATCGCGACCGATATAGGCGAACATTTGCCGATAATGAAGGGCGCGTTGCAATCCGGCGCTTCAACATTTCTTGACTGGTGATTGACCGCGGAGACTGCAGCGCCTAGTTTAGAATTGTTCTAAACTGGGGTGAATTTCTCATGCTTTCCCGTGTCTTCGGTTTCGGCCGCCGTCCTTTCGAAACGCTGTCGGAACAGGAGATCCTGGCCCTGGCAATTTCATCCGAAGAGGATGACGGGCGCATCTACCGCGCCTATGCCGACGGGCTGGCGGACAGTTTTCCGCAATCGGCGAAAGTGTTCGAGGCGATGGCGGAGGAGGAGGACGGCCATCGCGATTCCCTGATCGAGCTCTACCGCAAGCGTTTCGGCGAGCGCATTCCGTTGCTGCGCCGCGAGCACGTGAAAGGCTATTACGAGCGCAAGCCCGACTGGCTGGTGCGGCCGCTCGGCATCGAGCATGTGCGGCGCCAAGCCGAAGAGATGGAGCGGCAGGCCTATCGCTTCTATGTCGAGGCGGCCAAGCGCACCGGCGATGCCTCGACCCGGAAACTGCTCGGCGACCTGGCCGCGGCCGAGCAAAGCCATGAGAATTCGGCGCATCGGCTGGAGCAGAAACTTGTGCCGGGCGAGGTGAAGGACGAGGAAGCCAGCGCCGAGCAACGCCAGTTCATCCTGACCTATGTGCAGCCCGGGCTTGCCGGGCTGATGGACGGCTCGGTGTCGACGCTGGCGCCGATCTTTGCCGCAGCGTTTGCCACGCACGACACCTGGCAGACGCTGCTGGTCGGCCTCGCCGCCTCGATCGGCGCCGGCATCTCGATGGGCTTTACGGAGGTCGCTTCCGACGATGGCAAGCTGTCGGGGCGTGGCTCGCCGATCAAGCGCGGCCTCACCGTCGGCATCATGACGACGCTGGGTGGTCTCGGTCACGCGCTGCCTTACATCATCCCGCATTTCTGGACGGCGACGGCGGTGGCGGCCGTCGTGGTGTTCTTCGAATTGTGGGCGATCGCCTTCGTGCAGAACCGCTACATGCAAACCCCGTTCCTGCGCGCGGCGTTTCAGGTGGTGCTGGGCGGGGCGCTGGTGTTTGCGGCCGGGGTGCTGATCGGGAATGCATGAGCGCCAAGCGCCCCCTCACCCAGCCTCCGCTTCGCTCGGCTGACCTCTCCCCGAGGGGAGAGGAGGTTTTCGACGCCTGCGCCAGTCTCTTCTCCCCAGCGGCGAGAAGGTGGCCGCGAAGCGGCCGGATGAGGGGGCCTGGCGCGACGCCGATACCTAGTCACCCATTCACCGCCCGGCTGTCGGCCGGCGCTTCATCCCTCTCCGTCAGCCCATAGTCCCGCAGCACATGCGCAATGCGCAGCCGGTAGCCGGCAAAGATTCCGCCACGGCCGGCCTTTTGCGCCTGCCGGTGCTCTTCCGTGTTGCGCCAGGCTTTCACCGCTTCCTCGTCGCGCCAGAAGGACAGCGACAGCACGCGGTTCGGGTCGACCAAGCTCTGAAACCGCTCGATCGAGATGAAACCGTCTATGCCGTCGAGCAGCGGCCTGAGTTCCGCGGCGATACCGAGATAGGCATCGCGCTTTCCCTCAGCCGGTTGCACCTCGAAGATGACAGCGATCATATCTCCTCCTTGACCGCGGTCTGGAACAGCTGCCGCGGTCCATGCGGCCCCGACACCAGCTTCAGGAAGATGCGGTCCTCTTTCAAGATGAACTTTTCGCGGCGGGCGAATTCGTAATTGGCCTTGCCCGCCGGATCTGCGGCGAGACGGGCGCGATATGCTTCGTAGGCGGCGAGGCTGTCGATGTTGTAGGCGGCGTAGGCGGTGGTGGCCGAGCCCTCATGCGGGGCGTAGTAGCCGATCAGATCGGCGCCGCAGCGCGGGATCGCCTGGCCCCAGGCCTTGGCATATTGCTCGAAGGCCGGCTTGCCGAACGGGTCGATCTCATAGCGGATGAAGCAAGTGATGGTCATCGTGATCTCCTTGGGTTTCGCGTGGATAGTTCGAGCGGCGTCGAAACGTTGTGCCGCAGGGTCTGCTAAGCAAAAGCGCTGGCTGTCAGGCCTGCCAGAAGGATTTTGCGCATTCGCGGCGCACATCCTCACGGGTCAGGCCGAGATCGCGCAGCAGATGGTCGTCGATCTCCGCGAGGCCGAGCCGCTGCAGGTGGCGGTCGTACCAGCGGGCGAGCAGCCGCCGTTGCAGCCAGGTGACGAATGGAAAAGGCCGGCGGCTGGCGAGTGGGGCGGAAGCGGTTGGCATCGGCGTTCTCCTTGATCCCGCCCGACAATAATGCTTATCTGACGAGAATGCTTCGATGGAGACCTAACTATGCGTGAAGGACCCGACATTGCCCGCATCGCCAGCCTGGTCGGCGATCCGGCGCGGGCAAACATGCTGAATGCGCTGATGGGCGGCACGGCTTTGACGGCCAGCGAACTGGCGCTGGAGGCCGGCGTGTCGCTGCCCACCGCGTCCTCGCATCTGTCGAAACTGATGGAGGGCGGGCTTTTAACTTTGGCCAGCCAGGGACGGCATCGCTATTACGGCCTCGCAGGGCCGCAGGTGGCCGGCATGATCGAGGCGATCACCGGGGTGGCCGAAGCGGTCGGCCCCAAGCGGGTGCGGCCCGGCCCGCGCGACGGCGCCATGCGCGTCGCCCGTGTCTGCTACGACCACCTCGCCGGCGAACATGCGGTGGCGATGCTCGACCGCCTCGTCGCGCGCGGCATCCTGTTGCGCGACGACAATGAGATGAGGCTGGGGCCAGCAGCAGCCTCGCATTTTTCGGCCATCGGCATCGACGTCGGCGCCAAGCCGCGCCGGCCGGTCTGCCGCGCCTGCCTCGACTGGAGCGTGCGCCGCTCGCACCTTGCGGGAACGCTGGGCGCGGCTATTCTGGACAAGATCCTGGCGGAGAAATGGGCAAGGCGGGAGAAGGACAGCCGCGCGGTGGTGTTTTCACCGCCGGGGAAGCAGGCGTTCGAGCGGGTGTTTTTGGCGTAGAGGTTCGGCAGCGCTAATTGGGCGACGCTGGCGGGAACAGCACCCCCCCTCTGGCCTGCCGGCCATCTCCCCCTCAAGGGGGGAGATTACGCGCTCAACAGCTTTCGCCAATCTCGAACATCGTAAAGGTGAGCTGCGCCTCGAAGCTGCCAATCTCCCCCCTTGAGGACAGAGGGGGGTGTGACGGAACGCTTGCGTAGCAGGTGAGGCGCGCGACGCTCACCCCCGCTTCAGCACCTTCGCCTGCTCGAAGAAATCCGCCCACGGATCGGCCTTCTCCAATTCCTTCAGCGTCGTCTTGTCGCCGATCGGGAAGGAATTCGGCGCTAGCCCCTTCTCAACCTCCGCCCACGTCACCGGTACCGAGACCGTCGCGCCCTTCTTGGCGCGGGAAGAGTAGGGCGCGACGGTGGTCGAGCCCCTGCCATTGCGCAGATAGTCGACGAAGATTTTTCCGGTGCGCGCCTTTTTCGACAGCGTCGCCGTGTAGCGGTCGGGCGCGGCCTGCTCCAGCGCCTTGGCGAAATCATGCGAGAAGGTTTTGACCGCCTCCCAATCCGCCGACGGCTTCAGCGGCACCAGCACGTGATAGCCCTTGCCGCCTGACGGCTTGACGAAATTCGGCAGCGACAGATCGTCGAGCTTGCCTCTGATGTCGAGCGCGGCCTCGCGCACCGCCTTGACGTCGACGCCTTCGTCGGGATCGAGATCGAAGATGATCTGATCCGGCTTTTCCAGCTCATCGATCTCGCAACCCCAGATGTGGACCTCGACCACGCCGTACTGGACCAGAGCGGCAAGGCCGTCGAAATCGCGGATGAACAGGATTTCCTCGCCATCGGTCGGGTCCTTCATGCGGGCGATCTTGTCGCTCATGCCGGCCGAAGCATGTTTCTGGAAGAAGCGCGGACCGCCGATGCCATCCGGCGCCCTGACCAGGCTGAGCGGCCGGTTGACGATGAACTGCTCCATGCGCGGCCAGACCAGCGCGTAGTGTTCGAGCAAGTCCTGCTTGGATATTTTTTCCTCGGGCCACAGCAGCTTGTCGGGATGGGATAGTTTTACGCTGGTCGTGATCGTCGCGGGCGCCTTAGCCCCGGCGGCCTTGCCGGCGCCGCCTGCCGCCGGCTTTGCCTTGTTTGCCGCCTTCGATGGCTTTTCCTGCACGACTTCCTCCGCCGGCTTGTCCTCGCGCAGTCCCTGGAACGACGCGTGGCGTATTATACGGTCCGAGGTCCAGCTGCGGAACTCCACTTCGCCGACAAGTTCGGGCCTGACCCAGACCAAACCCTTGCCCTTTGGCACCGCGGCGGCAAACGGCGAGGCGTCTGCCTTCAGCGCATCGAGTTTTTTCTTCAAATCGGTGGCGCTCCTGGCTGTGAAGCCCGTGCCGACGCGGCCGGCATAGTGGAGCTTGCCGCCCTCGTGGTAGCCGACCAGCAGCGAACGCAGGCCGCGGCCGGTCTTGTCCGAGGGCAGATACCCGCCGATGACGAATTCCTGGCGGGCCGTGCATTTCGACTTCACCCAGCTTGGGCCACGGCCGCTGCGGTAGGGCGCATCGGCGCGCTTGGAGACGATGCCTTCAAGGCCCATGCGGCAGGCGTGCTGCAGCATGATCTTGCCGGGCTCGGCGAAATGGTCGCTGAAGCGGACGGGGGCATTTTCGGCCGTCTCGCCGAGCAGCTCCTGCAGCGCCTGCTTGCGCTCGACCAGCGGCTCGCGGCGCAAATCGTTGCCGTCAAGCCGCATAAGGTCGAACACATAGTAGGTGAAGCGGTCGGTTCGATTGGCGGAGAGATCCTGCTGAAGCAGCGAGAAAGACGAAACGCCGCTGTCGGCGAGCACGACGATCTCGCCGTCGATGATGGCGTCGCTGCATTTCAGCTGGGCCAGTTCCGCGACGATCTCAGGGCCGAATTTCTCCGTCCAGTCGAGGCCGGTGCGGGTCAGCAGCCGCACCTCCGTGCCGGCGATCTGCGCCTGCATGCGGTAGCCGTCGAATTTGACCTCATGCAGCCAGTCCTCGCCGGGCGGCGCCTCGCGCTCCAGCGTCGCCAGTTGCGGCTCGACGAAGTCGAGGCGCTTGCCGGCTTTCGCCTTGCTGGATGCCGCAGGCTTGTTGGAGTGCCAGACCTTCGGCTTCTTGCCGTCGGCGGTCTTGCCTTCCGCGACCTCTTCGATGGTCAGGCCGGACTTCACCGATTTCGGTGCGTCCTTCAGGATATCCTCGCCGGGGCGGGCGGCGGCATCGTCGGATTTGATCAGCAGCCAGTTGTCGCGCTTTTCGCCAGGGCGGGGTCTTAACCTGACCAGATGCCACCGCCCATTCAGCTTCTGGCCGTTGAGTTCGAAGTCGATATGGCCCTTCTTCATCGCCTTGGCGGGGTCGATCTCTGGCGTCCATGTGCCTTCGTCCCAGACGATGACGGTGCCGCCGCCATACTCGCCCTTGGGAATGGTGCCCTCGAAGCCGGCATAGTCGATCGGGTGGTCCTCGACATGCACGGCCAGCCGCTTTTCGTGCGGGTCGAGGCTCGGGCCTCGCGTCACCGCCCAGCTCCACAACACGCCCTCATGCTCGAGGCGGAAATCATAGTGCAGCCTGGTCGCGTCGTGCTTCTGGACGACGAAGATGCCGCCGGGCTGCTTGCCGCGCGCGACCTTGCCCCCCGGCTCGGCCGTCTTCTTGAAATCGCGCTTGGACTGATATTGTTCGAGGCTGGCCACGGCGCCGACCCTCAAGCCGACTTGCGCTTGGGCGCAGAAGCTTTCGCCTTGCCGCTTTTTGCCGCCGGCTTGGCCTTCTTCGCCGAGACTTCCGCCTGGCCGCCATCGGACAGGCTCTTCTTCAGCGCGTCGAACAGATTGACGACATTGGACGGCTTGGGCGCGGCCTGCGCTTTCGGAGCCTTCTTTCCGGCCTTCTTGGCGCGGATCAGTTCGAGCAGCGCGTCCTCAAACTTGTCCTCGAATGTCGACGGATCGAACTTCCCCTTCTTCTTGTCGATGATGCGTTCGGCCATATCGGTCATCTCCTGGTCGGTCTTCACCGCCTTGATGTCGCCGAAGATGCTCTCCGGCTCCCGCACCGTGTTGCCGTAGCGCAAGGTGGTCAGCACCATGCCTTTGCCGCGCGGCTCGATGACCACGGGCCGCTCGCGGCTATAGAGCACGACGCGCGCCAGCCCGGCCATCTTCTTGTCCGCCATGGCATCGCGGATGACGGCAAAGGCCTCCTCCGACACCTTGTCGGCGGGCGTGACATAATAGGGCGTGTCGAGATAGATCTGCTCTATCGAGGCTTTGTCGACGAAGCCGTCCAGCGCCATCGTGTGCGAGGACTCGATCTGCACCGCTTCGATCTCTTCGTCCTCGATATGGACGAACTCACCGGGGCTCACCTCATAGCCCCTGATCTCGTCGCCATCGCCCAGCGGCTTGCCGGTTTCAGAATCGACATAGATGCGCTTGACCGTGTTGCCGGTCTTGCGGTTGAGCACCCGGAACGAAACTTTTTCGGCGTGGGTGACGACGTTGGTCAGTTCGACAGCGCAGGTGACCAGCGACAGTTTCAGATAGCCCTTCCAGGCGGGGCGAGGTGCCATGGCGAACTCCTGCGCGATGCGGTTCAAGCGAGAACGGGCAAGGCCCGTTCCGGTTCCGGGCGCGCAGCCAGGGGCATTTCGGCAGCGAGCATGGAAATTTCGAGAGGCTCGCCAAATCTGAAACAGAACCGCGCTCAAGCGACATCCATACGAAACATATGTGATGCAAAAGTCACAATGCCGGAAATGGCGACGAACCACACCGAAAGACCCCCAAACAGCCGCATTCCGGCCACGAAGCATGGGGTTTTCGACCAAAGATTAACATCGTGTTCACCGACTATTCACGCCTCGACGCTATGATCCCCGCAATCGGACGGGACATCCGAAAATCGGGACAGGGACTTGAGTAAAATGAAATTCTGGGGCCACATCGCCGGCTATGCCGCCGCCATCCGTGAGTTCATCGCGCCGACCTATCGGCCGGAGCGCTACTACATGCGCGGCCCGGGTCCGGCCTGCGCCCGTCGCGGCAGCTCGCTCGGCGCGCATTGATCATGACATTCGAAACGCGTCACGACAGCCGGATCTGCAGACCGGAGGCCGATCCCCGCGCAACCACCTATCGCGCCGAGCGCCCCGCGCTGGCCGCGAGAAGCCGTGCGACAACGCCGCGGCTTTGATCCCGCTGCCGGCGGGCTTAGTGTCTGAAGACACAAGCTGCCGGACGTCCCGTGACTTCTTCTCCTGAACCCTTCGATGCCAGCCAGCCATTGATCGTTTTCGACGGCGTCTGCGTGCTGTGCTCGGGCTTCGTACGCACGGTGGTCGGGCTCGACCGCAAAAACCGCTTCCGCTTCGCCACGGCGCAGTCGCCCTTCGGCGAGGCGCTGTTCCAGAGATACGGGCTGCGCACCGACAGCTACGAGACCAATCTGGTCCTTGTCGGCGGCGCTCCCTTCATGCGGCTGGACAGTTTCATCGCGGTGATGGCCGAACTCGGCTGGCCGTGGCGGGCGGCGAAGGCCCTGCTGCTCATCCCGCGCCCCTTGCGTGACTGGCTCTACGAACGCATCGCCAAAAACCGCTACGCCATGTTCGGCCGCAAGGACAGTTGCGAGATCCTGTCCGCCGCGATACGTGCGCGCGTGATCGGCTAATCGCCTGTCACCCAAAAGTGACCTCGGTTCCGGGAAAACGACATACGCAAAAAGAGCGGCGCCATGAGGCTTCTGGTCGTTGGCGGCTATGGCATTTTCGGCGGCCGCATCGTGCAATTGCTGGAGAGCGAGCCACGCCTGATCCTGCTCGTCGCCGGGCGCTCACTGGCCAAAGCCGAGGCCTGGTGCAAAACCCGCACCGGCGCGGCGCCGCCGCTCGTGCCGACGCGCTTCGATCGCAACGGCGACGTCGCGCAAGGCCGGCCTGTTCGTTCGCGCCTCAGTCCGGCAGCGCCGCGACGGCGACGATCTCGATGACGATGTCTGCCTGGGCAAGCGCTGCGACGCCGATTACCTCCGAAGGCGGCGGATTGTTGTCGCTGCAATGCTTCGGACAATGCTCGGCGAAAAGCGCGTCCAGCACGTCGAGACGAAAATTAGGCGAGCTGAGGACGCCGCCGTCGGGAAATGGCCCTTTGACGAAAAAGGTCAGCCTGATGAGATGGTCGAGCCCGCTGCCAAGTTCTTCCAGATCCGATTTGATGTTGCCGAGAACTTCCCGCCACTGCGCCGCGGCATCGCCGGCGAAGCCGCCACCCTTCTTGCCGGCCGGATCGTAGTCAGCCGATGTCGCGGTGTTGCCGCAGAGATAGACGGTGCCTTTCGCACCGCTGACGACCGTGCCTTTGCCCCATGGCATCAACCGGCCGTTCTTGAATTTCTTGTGGGTCACGAGTTCCATTCTCTTCTCCCACGCCTCGTGTGACGTGCCCGCCAACGACAGAGGATAGTGCTGTGCGGAGCCACGGCCAGTCCGCTGCCGGTCATCCGCCAGCAGACGAAGGAACATCTGGTCCTTGCGAAATCTCCTGGCGGAGGCGAAAGTTTTTTCTGAAGCCTGTCGAAATCGGCCGCCGCCGCGCGACATACGTCTGGCCCCGCTAGGACGCGGCCTTCGAAACCACGGGAGAAGACCCATGCGATACATGCTTTTGATCAACAGCGACGAAGCCGCGCAGGCGAACACGCCAATCGAGAAGGCTCAGCAGATGAGCGCAGCATATGCCGCCTATACCGAAGCGTTGAAGAAATCCGGCGCATGGCTCGCCGGCGAACGGTTGCGCCCGACCCAGGCGACCACCTCGGTGCGGATCACAGACGGCAAGACCAACGTGATCGACGGCCCCTATGCCGACACCAAGGAGCAGCTTGCCGGCTTCTACATGATCGAGGCGGCCGATATCGATACCGCCATCGAGTGGGCGGCGCGCTGTCCGGCGGCGAGCGCCGGCACGGTCGAGTTGCGGCCGATCTGGGAAATGGCCGACTACATGCCCAAGAAATGAAACCGTGATGGACAATCGCCCGGAGATCGCGCGGGCGGCGGCCGAAGCGGCCGCCCGGCAGAGTTACGGCAAGCTGGTCGCCTGGCTAGCGGCGCGCACCCGCGACGTGGCCGGCGCCGAGGACGCGCTGGCCGAGGCCTTCGCCGCGGCGCTGGAGCGCTGGCCACAGACCGGCGTGCCCGACAAGCCGGAAGCATGGCTGCTGGCCGTGGCGCGCCGGCGGCGCGTCGACGCGGTGCGCCGTCGGCTGACCAGCGAGGCGAGCCGCGACCATCTCAAGCTGATGGCCGAGGAGATGGAGGCGAGCATGGAAGACGAAGACCTTCCCGACGAACGTCTCAGGCTGATGTTTGCCTGTGCGCATCCGGCGATCGAAGCCAGCGTGCGGGCGCCGCTGATCCTGCAGACGGTTCTGGGTTTCGACGCGGCGACGATCGCCTCGGCCTTCCTGGTTTCGCCGGCGACGATGGGCCAGCGTCTGGTGCGCGCCAAGAGCCGCATCCGCGAGATCGGCATTCCGTTCCGCGTGCCGGATCGCGCCGAACTCGGCGAGCGGCTGGGAACGGTGCTGGAAGCGATCTACGCGGCTTTCGCCGAAGGCTGGACCGACCCGGCAGGGACCGAGACGAGAGCGCGCAATCTGGCGACCGAAGGCATCTGGCTCGGGCGGCTGGTGGCATCGCTGATGCCGGACGAACCGGAAGCGCTCGGCCTGCTGGCGCTGATGCTGTTTGCCGAGGCGCGCCGCCCGGCGCGGCGCGATGCGGCTGGAGATTATGTGCCGCTCGCCGAACAGGATTGCCGTCTTTGGGATCACGCGCTGATCGACGAAGCCGAGGCGCTGCTGGGCCACGCCGCCACCATGGGCGTCATCGGCCGCTACCAGCTCGAAGCGGCGGTACAATCGGTGCATGCGACGCGGCGACGGACCGGCCAAACCGATTGGGCGGCGATCCGTAACTTCTACGATGCGCTGTCGGCGATATCAGGCTCGCCGGTGATTTCGATCAACCGCGCCGTGGCGATTGCCGAGGCCGAAGGGGCGGCGGCAGGACTGGCGGCGCTCTACGTGCTGGGCGACGACAAGCGGCTCAACGACTATCAGCCCTATTGGGCCGCTCGCGCCGGCCTGCTGGCCAGGCTCGGCAATGCGGCGCAAGCGGTCGAAGCCTATGACCGGGCGATCGGCCTTGAACGCGACCCCGCCGTGCGCCGCTTCCTGCAGGCGAAACGGGCGATCCTGCGAAATTGAAGCGTCCGTTCAGGCCGGCCACATCTCATGCGTGGTGTTGAGCCGTTTCATCAGCGGATGCGCGCGCAGCGCCGACCATAAGCGTTCGATGTTCGGCCAGTCGGCTCGCGCCTTGTCCATATCGGGGTGCCAGGCCACCAGCATGACGAGGTAGACGTCGGCCAGCGACATCGCGTCGCCGACCAGCCAGCCGCGCCCCTCGAGGGCTGCATCGACAATGGCGAAGCCGCGGTCCATCTCGGCAATGGCTGCCTGCTTGACGGCTTTCTTGCCGTCGGCATCGGTGGTGTAGCGATGGGCATAGTAGAGGCGCAGGATGGCGGGGTAGAGCACCGATGACATGAACGCCATCCAGCGCAGGAAACCGGCGCGATCCGGCGATCCGGCGGCCGGCGCCAGACCCGCCTCCGGATGGCGCTCGGCAAGCAGGATGCAGATCGCCGCCGATTCGGTTATCGATTGACCGTTGGGCAAGGTCAGCACCGGAACCTGGTTCAACGGGCTGATGTCGAGGAAAGCCGGGTCCGGCGGATCCTTCTTCGGCACGTCGATCTGGTCGAATTGCGCGTTTGCCAGCGCCAATGCGGCCTCGACGACAAAACCGCCGCTGCCTGGGCGCGTGTAAAGCTTGTACATGTGATTCTCCCCCTGCCCGCGCGAAGCAGGCCGGGGCGATTTGACCCTGAAGCCGCCTCCCGCTCAAGCCGGTGGCGGACGCCACGGCCGGGTTTTCTGCGGTCCAGCCATGAGACTTCCGATGTCGGAGGGACAGCACCCCCCGATGCCCGGCAGGGCAGAGGGGGGTGCGAAGGATCGCCGCCTATCCAGTTAAGACGTTAAGCCCCCAGCCCGTCGAACAGGATCGTCGACAGATAGCGCTCGGCGAAGGACGGGATGATCACCACTAGGTTCTTGCCCTTGTTCTCCGGCCGCGACCCGACGGCGATGGCGGCCTGCAGGGCAGCGCCCGACGAGATGCCGACCGGCACGCCTTCAAGGCGGGCGACGAGGCGGGCGTTGGCGACCGAATCCTCGTTGGAGACCTTGACGATCTCGTCATAGATCGAGGTGTCGAGGATCTTGGGCGCAAAGCCGGCGCCGATGCCCTGGATCTTGTGCGGGCCGGGCTGGCCGCCCGACAGCACCGGCGAGGCCTCCGGCTCGACGGCGACGACATGCACCGAGGGCTTGCGTTGCTTCAGCACCTGGCCGACGCCGGTGATCGTGCCGCCGGTACCGATGCCGGCGACGAAGATGTCGACCCCGCCATCGGTGTCGTTCCAGATCTCCTCAGCGGTGGTGCGGCGGTGGATCTCCGGGTTGGCCGGGTTTTCGAACTGCTGCGGGATGACGGCGTCGGGCAAGGTGGCGGCCAGCTCGTCCGCCTTGGCGATGGCGCCCTTCATGCCTTTCGGCCCTTCCGTCAGCACCAGTTCGGCGCCGAGCAGCGCCAGCATCTTGCGGCGCTCCACCGACATGGTTTCGGGCATGGTCAGGATCAGCTTGTAGCCCTTGGCGGCAGCGGCGAAGGCGAGCGCGATACCGGTATTCCCGGAGGTCGGCTCGATCAGCGTCGTCTTGCCGGGTTTGATCCGGCCCGACGCTTCCAGCGCCTCGATCATCGAAACGCCGATGCGGTCCTTGACCGAGGCGATCGGATTGAAGAATTCGAGCTTGGCAAGAAGGTTGGCAACGACGCCCTTCTCCTTGGCGAACTTGTCGAGCCGCACCAGCGGCGTGTCGCCGATCGTCTCGGTGATCGAGTTGTAGACACGGCCGCGGCCGGGCACGCGCGCGGAAGGCTTGTTCATTGGTTTCGCTCCCAAATCAGATCAGGCAATTGGCGTCGGCGGACAGAATAAGGCTTTCGCCCGCGCAAGATAGGCTGCCGGCCGAAAATATCGAGTGGGCCGCTTGCTGAAAACGCTTGCCTTCCGAAGCCGCATTTCCGGATGGACCGATCGGCGGAATGAATTGCCTGAACCGATCTACTGACGTGCGGCAATGGCTGCGGCCGCGCCCACCATGAAGCCAGCGGCGGTGCGGTTCAGCGCCTTCAGCGCGCGCGGCGATTTCAGGAACCAGCGCGCCTTGGCGGCCAGCGCCAGATAGGGCACAAGCACCACGAAGAGCACGATAACGGTGAGCGCGACCAGGATGCCGTAGTCGGCGAGCGTGATGGTCTTCAGGTCGACGATGGTCGGCGTGATGGCGAGGTAGAAGATCATCGTCTTCGGGTTGCCCAGCGTGACGGTGAGGCCGGCAAGGAAGCTCGATACCAGGCCGCCCTTGCCTTTCCTGGCCTCGACAGTCTCGGGCGTGATCCCGGCCGTCCAGAAACGCCAGCCGAGGAAGGCGAGATAGGCGACGCCCAGCCATTTGATGACGAGAAACACCATGCCGAAGCTTTGCGCGACAAAGGCAAGGCCGAGCACCACCGCGGTGAGATAAATGAGGTCGCCGAGCATCAGGCCGAACGACATCGCCAGCGACGAGCGGAAGCCGGATCCGAGCGCCCGCGCCACAAGCGCGGTGACGCCGGGGCCGGGAATGGCGGCGGCGATGCCCAGCGCAGCACTATAGGCAAGGAAGCCGGTGAGGGTCATGACGGTCGCACCTCGTGAAACGACTCTGATGCCATGAAAAGCCTGCAACGGCAAAACGGATTCGATTGCGCCAAGCAGGACATGAAAGCCGGTCATCATCGCCTGAAAGCGAGAGATGGTTCACTTACGCCTCGAAGGCGGTCGGCTATCTCGCATGGCTCCGAACGGCAGGAGCACCCATGTTAGCCAAAAGACTTCACATCCAGCTTATGAAGTGGATGCCCAACAACTATTCCGAAGCACGCGGTCACGTCCACGAGCTGGAATGGTATCTGTGGTTCGAGGGGCGTCAGGCTTTCAGCCTGTTCGACAAGGGCGATAGCGATGTCGTTCCGCAGACTGGATATTTTACCGACAGCCGGGACCCTGGCGCTCACCCCATTCGTCCGATGATCTATCCGCTGGTAGTCAACAACCGGTTCAAGGTGCGACTGGTGGCGATGGAGCGTGACGGACCGCAAAAGATAGACCCCGACGACACCGCCAAAGGCGAATTCTACATCGACCTCGACACCAAATATCCGCCGGTCTCCGACTGGCGCATCATCCCTGCCGATCCGCGCAGTACCGACCTCAACGTGGAAGCGTCGTTCCAGCTGCAATGGCTGGACTATGTCGATACCGCCGAGATTGCCGAGGATGGCCCGCCACGCATCATCGACAAGTCCAACTATCCCTATCCGTGGGGCGCCAATGTGATGGTGTTCGAGCACTGGCTCGGGCTTGGCCGCAAGGCGCCGCTCAAACTCATCGACCCGAACCGCGCATCGCGCCGCGAATACTGGATGATCAATGGCAATGCGGCCCGGCGCATGGTGCAGGACCTCTATCGCTTCAACGTCAACCAGCTTGGCGTCGCCAACGACACCATCAGCAGTGTTTACGTGCCGAAGCTCAATGCCGGCCACGTCACGGTGACGCTTTACGAACACGATTTCAGCGACGGCCGCTTCGCGCAAGGGGCGAAGAAGTCCTTCGGCTCGGTCGGCCTCTTCAATCTCAGGGATACCGGTTTTGATGACCGCGTCTCATCGGCCGAGGTGATCCATACCTATCCCAAGGTGATCCATCGGGACGTGCATTAGGGCCGGATTGCGCTGTTCGCCGGCTCAGGATGGGCCATCGACATGGGTGATGCGCCAGATGGTGCCGTTGCCATCCTCGGTTACGATAAGCGCGCCGTCCTTGGCCACCGCGACGCCGACCGGCCGGCCCCAGACGGCGTCGTCGGAGAGGACGAAGCCGGTGATGAAATCCTGGTACTCGCCGGTCGGCTTGCCGTCGCTGAATCTCAGCCGCACCACCTTGTAGCCGGTCCTCATACCACGGTTCCAGGAGCCGTGCAGGGCGACGAAGGCGTCACCCTTGTACTCTGCCGGGAAATTGCCGCCGTCATAGAAGGCGATGTTGAGCGGCGCCGAATGCGCCTGCATCAGCACGTCGGGCACGGTGACCGAGCCGGCGAGGTCTGGGCGCGCGCCCTCGTGACGCGGGTCCTCGTTGGCGCCGATATAATACCAGGGCCAGCCATAGAAGGCGCCGTCCTTGACTGAGGTGGCATATTCGAACGGCACATCGTCGCCGAGACCGTCGCGCTCGTTGACGACACACCACAGCGCGCCGGTGGCCGGCTGCACGGTCATGCCCGAGCAATTGCGCAGGCCGGTAGCGAGGATGCGGCCATTCTTGCCGTCGGGGCCGAAGGCCAGCACGTCGGCACGGCCATCCTCGGAACCCCAGGTGGCGCCGAGTGGCTGTGATTTTGCCCAGGCGTCAAGGCCGCCCTTCGGTGCCTTCTGCATGCCCTCCGCGACGTTCGATCCGGAGCCGACCGAGAGATACAGCGTCTTCCCGTCCGGCGAGAAGGCGATATCGCGGGTCCAGTGGCCGCCGGTAGGGATGTCGGAGACAATCGTCTCCGGTTCGCCGGAGGCTTTAAGGTCGCCGTCGCGGTAGGCGTAGCGGACCACGCTGTCGTTGTTGGCGACGTAGACCCATTGCGGCTTGTCGCCAGGCGGGTAGAAGGCGATGCCATAGGGCTGGTTGAGATTGTCGGCAAAAATGCCCTCTTCGGCCGGCTTCGCGCTACCCTTGGCCAGCCGATAGACGCGGATCTGGTTGGCGTCACTGTCGGCGACGAACAGGTCGCCGTTCGGCGCCACGCGCACGACCCGCGGATTGGAAATGCCGGAAGCAACCAGTTCGGCCGAAAACCCAGGCGGCAGGACGGGCTTCGCGCCCTCGGGCCGATCGCCGAGGCCGGCGCTGTTGGAGGCGGATCCGGTGATGTTGGGTCTTTTCAGATCATCCGGCCTAATCAGCCGGCGCACACCTGGCTTGTCGGCCTTCCAGTCGCCGAAAGCGTCCTTGCCGGTCAGCAGCAGTTGATCAGCCTGCTGGGCGAAGGCGCTGGTGGCCAGAAGCAGGGCAAGGCCTGCGAAGCCGGCAATCCGGATCATGCTGTTCTCCTCGAACTCGCGCCGTCGGCGCGTCACGACAAGGGAGATATTGTGCGGCCGCCGCAAAAGAGAAGCGTGCGCGCGCAGATTCGACGAGAGAACCGCTCAACTTTCCTCTTCGACGTCCAGATCGTCGTCGAGACGCTTTTCCAATTCGACAAGATCTTCCGGCAGCGGCAATCCCATGGCGCGCATTTCGCGCAGTTTTTCGCGCAGCTGCTCCTGGATTTCGTGCTCGTCCTCCGGCTGGTTGACCATTTCTTCGAGCAGCATGCTGATCTGGGCCTTGAACGATTCAAGCGCCATTCTGCGCCCTCCTTTACGGTGATCACGGCTTCGGAATTATCTTAACATCCGGGTAATCAATTGGGCCGTGTAGTCGACCATCGGCACGATGCGGGCATAATTCAGCCTGGTCGGGCCGATGACGCCGAGCGCGCCGACGACGCGGGCGTCCTTGTCGCGGTAAGGTGCCACGACCAGCGACGAGCCGGAGAGCGAGAACAGCTTGTTTTCCGAGCCGATGAAGATCCGCACGCCGGGGCCGTCCTCGGCGAGGTCGAGCAGCTGGATCAGCCCGTCCTGCGTCTCCAGATCCTCGAACAGGTGGCGCAGCAATTCGATATCGGCCTGGGCGGTGACGTTTTCGAGTAAATTGGCGCGGCCGCGCACGATAAGGCGCGCCGGCAGGCCGCTGTCGGCGCCGGCCCACACCGCCAGGCCTTTCTCGACCAGGTCCTGCGACAACGTGTCCAGCGCTGCCCTGGTCTCGTCCTTGATGCGGGCGATCTCGATGCGCGCCTCGGCGAGCGTGCGGCCCCTGATATGGGCGTTGAGGAAGTTGGAGGCCTCGTGCAGCTGCGAGACGGTGATGCCGGCCGGCAGGTCGACGACGCGGTTCTCGACATCGCCATTCTGCGACACCATCACCGCCAGCGCCTTGGTCGGCTCGAGCTGGATGAACTCGATGTGCTTCAGCGCCACCTCGTTCTTGGTGGCGAGCACCAGGCCGGCGCCGCGCGACATGCCCGACAGCATCTGGCTGGCCTCGGTCAGCATGTGTTCCAGCGTCGCGCCCGAGCCGGAGGCGCGCACCTGCGCCTCGATGACCCGGCGTTCCTCGTCGGAGAGATCGCCAAGCTCCATGAAGGCATCGACGAAGAAGCGCAGGCCGGTCTGGGTCGGCAGGCGCCCGGCCGAGATGTGCGGGGCATAGATCAGGCCGAGATGCTCGAGGTCGCTCATCACGTTGCGGATGGTGGCCGGCGACAGCGACGACGGCAGGATGCGCGACAGGCTGCGCGATCCCACAGGCTCACCGTCCTTCAAATAGGATTCGACGATGCGCCTAAAAATGTCGCGCGAACGCATGTCGAGCGATTGCAGCGCGGGCGCCAGCAGACTGGGTTCGGTGACTGCCTTGGTCATTCGAGCCAAAAACCTCCGGCCCAAGGATATAGACTTCCATCGCTCCCGCGCAACCCGGCGTCTATATGGGGCCTTTTCCTTTGCGCCATGGGCTGCATGCGTCTACAAGCCGCCGACGCAACCGTAAAAAGAACAGAAAGAGGCCTCGATGCGCCCTTCCAAACGCCAAGCCGACGAAATGCGCGCCATCTCCTTCGAGCGCGGCGTCTCCAAACACGCCGAGGGCTCGTGCCTGGTGAAATTCGGCGACACGCATGTGTTGTGCACGGCGAGCCTGGAGGAAAAGGTGCCGGGCTGGATGCGCAATTCCGGCAAGGGCTGGGTGACGGCGGAATACGGCATGCTGCCGCGTTCGACCGGCGAGCGCATGCGCCGTGAAGCCTCGGCCGGCAAGCAAGGCGGCCGCACGCTGGAAATCCAGCGGCTGATCGGCCGCTCCTTGCGCGCCGTTGTCGACCTGCAGGCACTGGGCGAACAGCAGATCACCGTCGACTGCGACGTCATCCAGGCCGATGGCGGCACCCGCACGGCCTCGATCACCGGCGGCTGGGTGGCGCTCTACGATTGCCTGCGCTGGATGGAAGCGCGGCAGATGGCCAGTGTTGCCAAGGTGCTGAAGGACCATGTCGCGGCAATTTCCTGCGGCATCCATGACGGCCAGCCGGTCATCGACCTCGACTACATCGAGGATTCATCTGCCGGCACCGACGCCAATTTCGTCATGACCGGCAAGGGCGGCATCGTCGAGATCCAGGGCACCGCCGAGGGCGAGCCTTTCTCGGAAGGGCAGTTCGCGGAGCTGATGGGCCTTGCCAAGAAGGGCATTCAGCGGCTGGTGAGCTTGCAGCAGATGGCTGTGGCTTGATTGAATTTAACGTGATGACGTCGGCGATCCTTCACACCCCCCTCTGGCCTGCCGGCCATCTCCCCCGCAAGGGGGGAGATCAGAGGTCGCTACCGTTTTCGCCAACCATCAACGTTGAGACGCCGCCAGCGGAACTGCCAATCTCCCCCCTTGCGGGGGGGATGCCCGGCAGGGCAGAGGGGGGTGCCTGATGCAACCCTCCGCTATTCTTGAGTCAGCGCTTTACGTCACGGATCTCGCCGCTGCCGAAGCCTTCTACTCCAACGTCCTCGGCCTCCCTCTCCTCGGCAAGGTCGACGGCCGCCATCTCTTCTTCCGCTGCGGCCCGGGCGTGCTGCTCATCTTCAACGCCGAAGCCACCAAAATCCCGCCGGCGCCCGATGCGCGGCTGAAAGTGCCGCCGCATGGCACGGTCGGCGAGGGCCATCTCTGCTTTGCCGCAAGTGAGGATGAACTCGCACAGTGGAAGGCGCAACTTGAGGCGAAAAACATCGCCATCGAAAGCGAATTCGAATGGCCGCAGGGCGGGCGCTCGATCTACATACGCGACCCCTCGGGCAATTCGATCGAATTCGCCGAGCCAAGGATCTGGGGCCTTTGATGCATTCTCTCGATGGAAAGAAGATCGTCGTTGCCAGCCACAATGAAGGCAAGCTGCGCGAATTCGCCGATTTGATGGGTCCGTTCGGCTTCGAGGCGAAGTCGGCCAAGGACTACGGCCTGCCGGAACCGGAGGAGACCGGCACCACCTTCGAGGAAAACGCCTACATCAAGGCCTTCGCCGCGGCTAAGGCGACCGGCCTGCCGGCGCTGTCGGACGATTCGGGCCTGTGCGTCGACGCGCTCGACGGCGCCCCCGGCGTCTACACCGCCAATTGGGCCGAAGCTCCCGATGGCAGCCGCGACTTCGGGATGGCCATGCAGCGCACCGAAGTGGCCTTGCAGGAGGTCGGCGCCGCCAAGCCAGCGCAGCGCAAGGGGCGGTTCGTCGCCGTCATCTGCCTGGCCTTCCCCAATGGCGAGGCTGAATATTATCGCGGCGAAGCTGAGGGAACGCTGGTGTGGCCGCCGCGCGGCGAACTGGGCTTCGGCTACGACCCGGTGTTTTTGCCCGACGGTTTCGACAAGACGTTCGGCGAGATGAGCGCTGAGGAAAAACACGGCTGGAAGCCCGGTCAGCCGACGGCGCTGTCGCACCGCGCCCGCGCCTTCCAGAAATTCGCCCGCGCCAGGTTAGGCTCAGCTTAATGTCGCTGGACCGCAGCCCGGGCTTCGGGGTCTACATCCATTGGCCGTTCTGCGCCGCCAAATGCCCGTATTGCGACTTCAACAGCCATGTCCGTCACCAGCCGGTCGACCAGGAGCGCTTTGCCCGCGCCTTCGAGAACGAGCTGAAGACCATGAGCGAGCGGACCGGGCCGCGCGAAGTGACCAGTATCTTTCTCGGCGGCGGCACACCGTCGCTGATGCAGCCGCAGACGGTGGCGGCGGTGCTGGACGCCGTGGCGAAGAACTGGACGGTGCCCGACGGCATCGAGGTGACGCTGGAAGCCAATCCGTCCTCGGTCGAGGCCGAGCGATTTCGCGGCTACCGCGCCGCCGGCGTCAACCGTGTGTCGCTCGGCGTGCAGGCGCTGAACGACAAGGATCTGCGCTTCCTCGGCCGGCTGCACAATGTCGACGAGGCGCTGCATGCAATTGGCCTGGCACGGGACATATTCCCAAGACTTTCCTTCGACCTGATCTACGCCCGCCCCGGCCAGACGCTGGATGACTGGCAGGCGGAGCTCGAACAGGCGATCGGCCATGCCGCCGACCATCTGTCGCTCTACCAGCTGACCATCGAGGAAGGCACGCCGTTCCATGCCCTTCATGCGGCGAACAAATTCATCATCCCCGATAATGACCGGGCCGCCGATCTCTATGCGCTGACGCAGGAGATCACCGCAGCGCATGGCCTGCCGGCCTATGAGATTTCCAACCACGCCAGGCCGGGCGCCGAGAGCCGGCACAATCTGACCTATTGGCGCTATGGCGAATATGTCGGCGTCGGACCGGGCGCGCATGGCCGCTTTATCGAGAACGGCCACCGCACCGTGACGATCGCCGAGCGGATGCCGGAGACCTGGGCCAATCTGGTGGAGGCCAGGGGCCATGGCGTCACCGGCGGCGAGATCCTGACGCGCTCCGAAGAGGCCGACGAGTTCCTGCTGATGGGGCTGAGGTTGGCCGAAGGCATCGACCTTTCCCGCTACGAGGCGTTTTCCGGGCGCGGCCTGTCGAGCGCCCGGCTGACCGTGCTGCAGGATGAGGGGCTGGTGGCGCCGATCGGCAATGCCAGGCTACGCGCCACGCCAGCCGGCATGATCGTGCTCGATGCCGTGGTGGCGGATTTGGCGCGGTGAGCCCACAGGGCAAATGGCCGGGCTGTTGGACGATTTATCGGCTTGAGCAAGGATGTTAGAAAGTCGACTTGTTGAACCGCTGGCGTGCCAGCGCCGCATCCGAGGTGACTCCTGCGATGACGTTCCTGATCCACGAGACCTTGATGACATTGAACACGGATGATGTGTTCGAGTTTGGATTGACCGAAATCTTGAGATCTCCAGAGCAAGACGACCTCTTTGAGGCTCAGGCGATTTTCATCAGGAACGCAACGGTCACATCGAAACTAAAATTGACCCACTTGAGCGAATTCAGCGTTGTCCTCAGTTTCATAACATATATTGGAAATAAGCTTCGCGGAATCGCCAAGGATGAGTTGCTCGAGTTTGATCTGAATGGACTCACATTTGATCAGTACATCCCTCTCAGCAAAAATCTGCGTAAGATCTGGGATGAGTAGTCGGTGAAGAACGTCCTGTTCGTCTGCAGCCAGAACCGCTTGCGCAGCCCGACCGCCGAGCAGGTGTTCTCCAAACGTAGGAATATCGAGGTCGAGTCGGCCGGCACCAATCACGATGCAGACACGCCGCTGACGCATGAACTGGTCGCCTGGGCCGACATCGTCTTCGTGATGGAAAAAGCGCACCGCACCAAGCTGCAGAAGAATTCAAGGAGAGCCTGAAGAAGGCCCGCGTCATCTGCCTCGACATCCCGGATGACTACGGATCCATGGATCCGGAGTTGATCGACCTTCTGAAGGCACGGGCTTCGCGATATCTCGATTGAACTATGGGGGCTTCGTAACCACGCGTTCGTCATCCTCGAGTCTGCGCCGCGTCGCTTCGCTCCTTGCTCGCCCGTGATGACGAAGTGAGGGTGGTCCTCGCCAATCGCGAAGGTCAAGCGTCGTGCTTGAAGCGGCGCTTGCCGCGGTGTTTCTCGGCATGCGCCTCTCCGGTCCGGGCCGGCTTGGCGTCGCTCTTGTCCCGGCGGACGCTGTTCTGGTCGTTCATCGGATGCGGCGGCGCGCCTTCGCGGGCGCTCTTCGTTTCAAGACGGGTGATGAAGATATCGAAACGATTGGGCATCGTACGGTCAGTGCTCCGTCGTGCTGTCCGGTTTGTTGTCCGAAAGCCTGACATTCGTCGGCAAGGCGGTGGCCGTCCGACTGGCCAGGCCGGTGTCGCTTTCGGCGAGCGCACGCTTGCCCTTTCGCGCAGTGAAGCGCTTGCGCTCGGCATAATAGGGCTCGAAAACGTCCTGCAATTCCAGGCTGTCCATCCTGTCCTCCTCCTCAAGAGACTCAGGTATTCAATCCGCCAGCCACGCTTTCGTTCCCCACTGTGGCAAAGACATGGCCGCCGGGTTACATCGGCGTCAGGTTTGGCCCGACGTTCGGGAGTTTTGCAACCCGGCGCGCGCCATGCCAAACAGGGCGAAATGGAGAGACCCGGTGACCGGCGAGAAACGCAGCTATGTGATCGGGCAGACCGAGGTCGCAGTCCGGCCGCTGGCGCCGGCGCTGTATCTGGTGGCGACGCCGATCGGCAACCTCTCCGACATCACGCTGCGCGCCTTGGAAACGCTGGCTGCCGCCGACATAGTCGCCTGCGAGGACACCCGCGTCTCACGCGTGCTGCTCGACCGCTACGGCATCCGCAGGCGCACAACCGCCTATCACGAACACAATGCCGGCGAGGCGGGACCGAAGCTGATCGCAGCACTCGAGGCCGGGCAGAGCGTGGCGCTGATTTCGGATGCCGGCACGCCGCTGATCTCCGACCCAGGCTACCGGCTGGTCGGCGAAGCGCTGGAGCACGGCCTGCGCGTGGTGCCGATCCCCGGCCCATCGGCGCCGCTGGCGGCGCTGACTGCGTCGGGCCTGCCGTCCGACGCCTTCCTGTTTGCGGGGTTTTTGCCGGTGAAATCTGGGCAGCGGCTGACCAGGCTGGAGACCTTCAAGACGGTGCCGGCAACGCTGATCTTCTTCGAGTCGCCACGCCGGCTGGCCGATACGCTGCTTGCGATGGTCGAGGCGCTGGGTGGTGGGCGCAAGGCCGCCATCGGCCGCGAGCTGACCAAGACTTTTGAAGAGATGCGGACGGGAACGCTGCAGGCGCTGGCCGACCACTATGCGGCGGCTGACACGCCGAAGGGCGAGATCGTCATCTGCGTCGGGCCCGCCGAGATCAAGGCCGACCAACCCGCCGACATCGACAGGCTGCTGCTGTCGCTGGCCGCCGAAATGCCGGCGTCCAAGGCGGCGGCGGAAGCGGCGAAGATGACAGGCGGGCAGAAGCAGTCGCTCTACCGCCGGCTGCTGGAACTCAGGGATGCGGTTGGAGAAGGCGAAGGTGGCTGAGCGCCCGGCCGCCAGCCGCCAAAAAGCCTATCGGCGCGGCCATCGCGGCGAGTGGCTGGCGGCGGCGGCGCTGATGCTGAAAGGTTATCGCATCCTCGCCCGCCGGCATCGCACCCGCTTCGGCGAGATCGACCTGATCGCCAGGCGCGGCGACCTGGTGCTGTTCGTCGAGGTCAAGGCGCGGCGCACGCTGATGGAAGCGATGGAGGCGATTGGCCACGAATCGGAGCGCCGCATCGAGGGCGCGGCCGACATCTGGCTGTCGCGCCAACCGGATTATGGCAGATTGTCGATGCGCTTCGACATGATCGCGGTGCTGCCCTGGCGCTGGCCTGTGCATGTCGAGAACGCGTTTTATGGGAGGAGTTAGCGGCCTTTACCCTCCCCCTTGTGGGGAGGGTCGGTGAGCAAGCGACCCGAAGCGTCGTTGGCGAAACGGGGCGGGGGCGTGGCGCCCCCACCCCGATCCGCTTTGCGGATCGACTGACCGGGGCGAGCCGCCTGTCTCGCCCGTCCTTCGGACCCCCACAAGGGGGAGGGTAAAGCTCACCCCCAAATGAAAAGCGCCACCAACCCAACCGCTCCCACCACCAAGCGCCACCAGCCGAACAGCGAATAGCCGTTGCGCGAGACGTAATCGAGCAGGAAGCGGACGACGATCAGCGCGGTAAGGAAGGCGGCGATGAAGCCGATAGCGATGATCGGCAGGTCGGCGCTGCTCAGCACGTTGCGGTTCTTGAACAGATCGAAGGCGAAGGCGCCGACCATGGTCGGGATGGCGAGGAAGAAGGAGAATTCCGCCGCCGCGCGCTTGTCGACGCCCAGCAGCAGCGCGCCGACGATGGTCGAGCCGGAGCGCGACGTGCCGGGGATCAGCGACAGGCACTGGAACAGGCCGATCTGCAGGTAAAGCCTTGTCGGGAAGCGCTCGACGTCACGGTAGACCGGCTGCAGCTTCATGCGGTCGACGACCAAGAGCACGACGCCGCCGATGATCAGCATGATGCAGATCAGCCTTGGCGATTCGAACAGCACCGTCTTGATGAAATCATGCGCCAGCGCGCCGATGATGGCGGCCGGCAGGAAGGCAATCAGGATGCCGATGACGAAATGCCGCGTCAGCCGATCATGCGGCAGGTCGAGCAGCATCTGCCACAGACGGCGGAAATAGACGCTGAGGATCGCCAGGATGGCGCCGAGCTGGATCAGGATCTCGAACGCCTTGCCGGTGGAATGGAAGCCGAGGAAATGGCCGGCGAGCAGGATATGGCCGGTCGAGGAGACCGGGATGAACTCGGTCAGCCCCTCCAGCAGGCCGAGCAGCAGGGCTTCGACGATGGTGTGGCTATCCATGGCAACCTCGGCATTCAAGGGACGGAAGGAAACGGCTGGCAAAAGGGCTTGCTTGTCACGGCGCGGAAGTCCCCCTATAGGTCGCAGCACCGTGACGGCCGCATGACGGGCCGCCAAGACTTACCGGTGCGGACGGCGATTCGCCAGTGCGCCTTAATATCGCGGAATCATGCTGACGCTTTTCCATCACCCGATGTTCGCCACCTGCCGCTTCGTGCGCCTCGCCTTCGGCGAATATGGCGAGGAGCTGGCGCTGATCGAGGAAAAACCGTGGACGCGGCGCAAGGAGTTTTTGGCGCTGAACCCCGCCGGCACCTTGCCTATCCTGCTGGCCGAAGGCGACGTTCCGATCGTCGGCGCCATGGTGATCGCTGAATATCTCGACGAAACACGTGGTGTCCTGAAGCGCGACAAGCGCCTGTTTGCGGAAGACCCGATGCAGCGCGCCGAAATCCGCCGCCTGACCGACTGGTATCTCAACAAGGCCGAGAGCGAAGTGACCCGGCATCTGGTGCGCGAGCGCGTGCTGAAGCCGGTGATGCCGGAAACGGCGGGCGGCGGTTCCCCCGATTCGGCGGCGATCCGCGCGGCGCGCGCCAACATTCGCCAGCACATGAAGTACACCAACTGGCTGGCCGGCACCCGTCATTGGCTGGCCGGCAGCAAGGTCACCTATGCCGACCTGGCGGCAGCGGCGACGCTGTCGGTGCTGGATTATCTCGGCGAGATCGATTGGCGCGAGCATGCCGCGGCGCGCGAATGGTACACGCGGGTGAAATCGCGGCCGTCGTTCCGGCCGCTGCTCTCCGACCGGGTTCGCGGCCTGTCGCCGGTTTCGCATTATGCGGACCTCGACTTCTAGAAGCCAAACCCTGCGCGCGCTGATCGACGCCGAGGCGCGGCGCGCCGGCTTCGATGCGGTTGCCGTCACCACGCCTGACGCGATCCCGCTGGCGCCGGCCAGATTGGCAGAATTCGTCGCCGATGGTTTTCACGGTTCGATGGCGTGGATTGCGGAGACGCTCCAACGCCGCAGCGAGCCTTCGACGCTGTGGCCCGAGGTGCGCTCGATCATCGTGCTGGCAATGAATTACGGCCCCGACCACGATCCGCGTGCGCTGCAGGCAAGACGCGACCGCGGCGCGATCTCGGTCTATGCGCAAAACCGCGACTATCACGAGGTGATGAAGGGCCGGCTGAAGGAGATCGCCGGCAAGATCGTCGCGCGGGCCGGCGGCGACGTGAAGGTTTTCGTCGATACGGCGCCGGTTATGGAAAAGCCGCTGGCTGAGGCCGCCGGGCTCGGCTGGCAAGGCAAGCACACCAATCTGGTCAGCCGCGAGCACGGCTCCTGGCTGTTTCTCGGAACTATCTTCACCACGGCGGAGCTCACGCCCGATGCGACCGAGGTAGACCATTGCGGCTCCTGCCGCGCCTGCCTCGACGCCTGCCCGACCGATGCCTTTCCGGCGCCCTACCGGCTCGATGCCAGGCGCTGCATCTCCTACCTGACCATCGAGAACAAGGGGCCGATCCCGCAAGAATTCCGCGAAAAGATCGGCAACCGCATCTATGGCTGCGACGATTGCCTTGCCGCCTGCCCGTGGAACAAGTTTGCCCGCGCCGCTTCGGAAGCCAAGCTTGCTGCCCGCGACGAACTGCGCGAGCCGCCGCTGGGCGAGCTGTTGCAGCTAGACGACACGGCGTTCCGGACCTTTTTCTCCGGCTCGCCGATCAAGCGCATCGGCCGCGACCGCTTTGTCCGCAATGTGCTGGTTGCCGTCGGCAATTCCGGCGATACTTTGCTGGCTGACGCTGTTCGCGCCCTCCTCGGCGACGCCTCGCCGCTGGTGCGCGGCGCGGCGATCTGGGCGCTGGCGCGGCTGGTGCCGGCCGCCGAATTCAACAGGCAGGCGGCGATCTACTCGAACACTGAAACCGACACGACAGTGCGGGGCGAATGGCTGTCCGCATTGCCAATTGAGGCGCACGCATGAGCGAAAAACAGGTTTTTATCTTCGGCGCCGGCTATTCGGGCAAAGCCTTTGCACGGGCCAATGCGGAGGCGATTACGATCTTCGGCACCACGCGCTCGGCCGAGAAATTCGAGGCATTGCGTCAGGCCGGCATCGCGCCGCTGCTGTTTCACGGCGCCCTGACACCTGAAATCGGCGAAACGCTGGAGACCACCACCCATCTTGTCATCTCCGTAGCCCCGGAGGAGGCCGGCGACCCTGTGCTTCTCGCCGCGCGCAAGGCGATCGAGGCGATGCCGGCGCTTCGCTGGATCGGCTATCTCTCGACCGTCGGCGTCTATGGCAATTATGACGGTGCCTGGGTCGATGAAACGGCCGAATGCCGGCCGGTGTCGAAACGCTCGTCGATGCGAGTGGCGGCCGAGCGGGGCTGGCTGCAGCTTGGACTCGAGACCGGCAAGCCGGTGGCCATCCTGCGGCTTTCCGGCATTTATGGGCCGGGTCGCAACGCGCTGGTCAATCTGGAAAACGGCACGGCCAGGCGGCTGGTCAAGCCCGACCAGGTGTTCAACCGCATCCATTGCGACGACATCGCCGGCGCGCTCTGGCACCTCATCGGTGGCAATAGAGGCGGCATTTTCAACATCACCGATGACGAGCCGGCGCCGCCGCAGGATGTCGTCACCTATGCCGCTTCGCTGATGGGCGTCGAGCCGCCGCCGGAGATTCCTTTCGAGACCGCCCAACTTTCGCCCATGGCGCGGTCCTTCTATGGCGAGAACAAGCGCGTCGCCAACGCCGCGATCAAGGCAGCGGGCTACCGGTTCCGCTATCCGGACTACCGCCAGGCGTTCGATCGGATGTGGGCCGACGGCAGCTGGCGCGACGGCGAGCCGCGCAGCCCGATGAAGGTAGATAATCGAAACGCGAGCCCGAGGGTGATATGATTCGATTGTGTTGCGGACTTTTGCAGTGGGGTTCATGACGATTTCGATGCGATCCTTGACCGGCAGACGGCCGTTCCTGACGGCGGCGCTGGCGATCGTGGCGCTGGCCGGGCTGGTGGCGGGCGCAATCACGGCCGAGCCACGGGCAAAAGACCTGTTCGGCGCCAAGAAGCTGCCGGCGGTGGCTGCGGCGCAATCCTTCGGCTTCTATTCAAAGGGCTGCTTCACCGGCGGCGTCGCCATTCCGATGGACGGCCAGAACTGGGAGGTGATGCGTCCCTCGCGCAACCGGCGCTGGGGTCATCCAACGATGATTGCGCTGATCGAGAAACTGTCGCGCGATGCCGCCGCCGACGGCTGGCCGGGGCTTCTGATCGGCGACATTTCGCAGCCGCGCGGCGGGCCGATGCTGACCGGGCACGCCTCGCACCAGATCGGCCTCGACGCCGACATCTGGCTGACGCCAATGCCCGACCGCAAGCTCACCACCCAGGAGCGCGAAAACATCAGCGCCACGCTGATGGTCGACGACAAGACGCATCTGGTGAAGGACAGGCTGTGGAAGCCGATGCATACCAAGCTGTTGAAGCGCGCGGCGAGCTATCCGGAAGTCGAGCGCATCCTGGTCAATCCTGGGATCAAGAAGAAGCTGTGCGACACCGTCACCGGCGACCGTACCTGGCTGAGAAAAATCCGGCCGTTCTGGGGCCATGACTATCATTTCCACATCCGCATCGGCTGCCAGCCGGGTTCGCCCAACTGCAAGGGACAGGAAGCGACGCCCGACGATGACGGCTGCGGCAAGCCGCTGGCCTGGTGGTTTACCGAGGAGCCGTGGCGCCCCAACAAGAACCCGGATGCGCCCAAGGCGCGCGACCTGATGACGATGGCGAACCTGCCGAAACAATGCCAGTTCGTGCTTGACCAGCCCGACGCGGACTCGGCCGAAGCCGTCACCTATCGCGGCGGCGGCGTGCCGATCGCCGCCAGGGCGCCGGAACCCGACGCGCCTCCGCCTATTGCGGGCAATGCGGGCGGCTTGCCAAACGCAGCCAACGCCTTCACCGCCACGCCGGAGATCGGCATTCCCCTGCCAAGGCGACGGCCGCCGGCAAACGTCGGACAGTGATGGCGAACTGACGCTTTCCCTTTCCGGGGCCATGCGCTAGTCAATCGATTGAACACCGGGCGATTGAACACCGGGCGATTGAAAAACCGGGCGATTGAAAACCGGGCGATTGAAACGGTCGCAACGGCGCCGCAAAGGGGACGAGCAAGAGCATGTCAGGCGACGACGACACCGCGTTGCGGTTTCCAGTGCTGATCGGCGACATCGGCGGCACCAATGCGCGCTTTTCGATCGTGCTCGACGCAAATTCGGAAGCCGGTGAGCCGCATATCGTGCAAACCGCCAATTTCGCCACCATAGACGAGGCGATCCAGGCGGCGGTGCTCGACCGGTCGTCCATCCGGCCGAATTCGGCAGTGCTGGCCATCGCCGGACCAGTCGATGGCGACGAGATCCCGCTTACCAATTGTCCCTGGGTGGTGAAGCCGAAGCAGATGTTTGCCAATCTGGGCCTGGGCGACATCGTCGTGCTCAACGATTTCGAGGCGCAGGCGCTGGCCGTCGTGGCGCTCGGCGAAGAGCACATGGAAAAGATCGGCGGCGGCACGCCGGAGGAGAATGCCGGGCGTGTCGTGCTCGGTCCCGGCACCGGCCTCGGCGTCGCCGGGTTGGTTCATGCCCTCCACCACTGGATACCGGTGCCTGGCGAAGGCGGCCACATGGATATCGGTCCGCGGACGCCGCGCGATTTCGAGGTGTTCCCGCATATCGAAAAGCTGGACGGCCGCATTTCGGGCGAGCAGATCCTGTGCGGGCGCGGTCTGGTCAATGTCTACCGGGCGGTCGCCAAGGCCGACGGCAAGCCGGCGCCGTTCACCACGCCGGCCGAAATCACCGGGGCGGCCCTGGCCAAGACCGATGCGGTCGCCGAGGAAGCGCTGGCGCTGTTCGTCACCTGCCTCGGCCGCACCGCCGGCGACCTCGCGCTGGTGTTCATGAGCCGCGGCGGCGTGTTCTTGACCGGCGGCATCGCGCAAAAGATCGTGCCCGCGCTGAAGGAAGGCAATTTCCGCGCCGCCTTCGAGGACAAGGCGCCGCACAGCGCGCTGATGGCCTCGATGCCGGTCTATGTCATCACCCACCCGCTGGCGGCACTTCTGGGCCTTGCCGCCTATGCCCGCAACCCTTCGCTGTTCGGCGTCCAGACCGCGGGGCGGCGCTGGCGGGCATGATCCATTTCGTCCCGAAAACGGGTATTTTCTTGGAAATGGCTGCCGCTTTCGTGACCCCAACCTCGGGCCGCGACGAAGTTTCGCCATAGGCAAGCCGTAGCCGGGGCGCTAAGAGGGGCCGAATTCCAGCCTGGCATCCCTAGGGCCTGATGATTTCGGATCGAATCGACCTGAAATCTGAATCCGGCTCTAAATCAAAGAGATAGAGCATGATGTCGTCCGAAAACCGCTTCACACTTTTCGGCATCATGCTCTAGCAAACCACGAAGCGCCCGCGATTTGACCGCTCAAAGTCCACTCAAACTGAAAGTCCAGCCAGCTGAGGTCACTGCGGTGCTGCGCCGCATCCTGGCCGAAAACGGCAGTGAATATCGCTGGACCTATGTCGTTGCCGTCGGCTGCCTGCTGATTGTTTCCGCCACCACCGCCTTCACGGCGTGGATCATGGCCCCGATGATCAACGAGATCTTCTACGAACGACGCGGCGACATGATCGTCTGGATCTGCGCCGGGTTCATGGCCGCCTCCGTACTGCGCGGCTTCGCCGGTTACGGCCAGGCGGTCGCGTTGGCCAAGATCGGCAACAATCTGGTCGCCCGCTACCAGAAGCGCAGCTTCGACCACCTGATGAAGCTCGGCGTCGACTTCTTCAACGATACGCGTTCCGGTCGGCTGGCGGCACAGGTCAACGAGAATGTCGGCGGCGTTCGCGATCTGCTGTCGCTGACGCTGACCTCCATCAGCCGCGACGCGGTCTCGCTGATCGCCCTCGTCGGCGTCATGATCTACCAGGATCCGGTGTTGTCGCTCAGCTCGCTGCTGATCGGGCCGCCGCTGATCTGGGCCGTCGTCTACATCACCCGCCGATTGCGGCGCATCAACCGGGAATCGGTGCTGATCAACTCGCGGCTGAACGGGTCCGTACAGGAGGCCACGCAAGGCATCGCCATCGTCAAGGCCTTCACCCTGGAAGCCGAGCTGGCGCGCCGGATCGGCATCATGGCCGATACGGCCGAGCAGCGTAACAACAAGATCGCCCGGGTCGCGGAGCGGCTGTCGCCGATTTCCGAGATTTTGGGCGGTCTCGCCATTACCTCCGTCCTTGCCTATTCCGGCTACCGGGCGCTGGTGCTCGGACAACCACCAGGCGCTGTGTTTTCCTTCATCACCGCGCTGATCATGGCCTACGATCCGGCACGGCGCCTGGCTCGTACGCAGGTCGGTATGGAACGTGCCCTGGTCAACGCCCGGATGATTTACGAGCTGCTCGACCTGGAGCCTAAACAGGGCGATGCGCCCGACGCGGTCGAAGCCAGGATCACCACCGGCGAGGTTCGCTTCGACAATGTGACGTTCGGCTACAGCGCCGACATGCCGGTGATCAGGAACCTGAGTTTCACCGCCGCGGCCGGCAAGGTTACGGCGGTGGTCGGGGCCTCGGGTGCCGGCAAGACGACGCTCGTGGCGCTGCTGCAGCGCTTCTACGATGTCGACAAGGGTTCGATCGAGATCGATGGCCAGGACATTTCCAAAGTCACCAAGCACTCGCTGCGCGGCTCGATCGCCTATGTCTCGCAGGCGCCCTATCTGTTCGAAGGCAGCATACGCGACAACATCCGTTTTGGCCGACTTTCGGCGACCGACGCCGAGATCGAGCGGGCGGCGGTGCTGGCGGCGGCCGACGAGTTCATCCGTCAGCAGCCGCAGGGCTACGACACGCCCGTCGGCGAGGGCGGCTCGACCCTTTCCGGCGGCCAGCGCCAGCGCGTCTCGATTGCGCGGGCGATCGTGCGCAACGCGCCGATCCTTTTGCTCGACGAAGCGACCTCGGCGCTCGACAACGAGGCCGAGGCGCGCGTCCAGGAGGCCCTGACCCACGTGATGGAAGGGCGCACCACCATCGTGATAGCGCATCGCCTGTCGACGGTCGTCAACGCCGACCACATTATCGTGCTTGAAGAGGGGCGCCTGGTCGAGGAAGGCACCCATGCCGCACTGATGGCCGATCCAAACAGTGTCTACGCCCGCTTCCACCGCATTCAAGGCAAGAACGGACTGGGGCTTGTCGACGACTCGAAGCCCGTCCAAACTCCGGTCCGGCGCAGCCGCGCCAAGAAGGCGGTGGGGAGAACAGCATGAGCGAATCCAGCGAAATGGGCCTGGTGGTGGTGGGGGCGGCCGGCCGCATGGGCCAGACGCTGATCCGCGCCATCCATTCGATCCCCGGCGCCCGCGTCGTCGGCGCGGTCGAACGAACCGGATCGCCCTATCTCGGCAGGGATGCGGGCGAGCTTGCCGGCATCGGCATCATCAATGTGACGATCGGCGACGATCCGCTGCCGGTGTTCGCCAAGGCCGACGGCGTGCTCGATTTCACCATGCCGGCAGCCACCGTCGAATTCGCAGGCTATGCCGCGCAGGCACGCATTGCCCATGTCATCGGCACCACCGGCTGCTCGGCGGAAGACGACGCCAGGATCGAGGCCGCGGCGCGCCACGCGACGATCGTCAAATCCGGCAATATGAGCCTCGGCGTCAATCTTCTGGCGGTGCTGGTCGGGCAGGCCGCGCGCGCGCTCGGTCCAGAGGATTTCGACATCGAGATCCTCGAAATGCATCACAAGCACAAGGTCGACGCGCCCTCGGGCACCGCCTTGCTGCTCGGCGAAGCGGCGGCGGCGGGACGCGGCATTTCCCTTGCCGGCAACGATGTGCGGTCACGCGACGGCCATACCGGCGTGCGCAAGCCAGGAACGATCGGCTTTGCCAGCTTGCGCGGTGGCTCGGTGGTCGGCGACCACAGCGTCATCCTGGCCGGGACCGGCGAGCGCATCACGCTGTCGCACCATGCCGAGGACCGCGCCATCTTTGCCCGCGGCGCGGTCAAGGCCGCGCTCTGGGCGCGCGGTAAAAAGCCCGGACTTTATTCCATGCGGGACGTGCTCGGCTTGAGCTAAACCATCCATAATTTTGAAGGAGCAAACATGTCGGGAACTCTCGTGCTCGTGCGCCACGGCCAGAGCGAATGGAATCTGAAGAACCTGTTCACCGGCTGGCGCGATGTCGACCTTACCGAGCAGGGCCACAAGGAGGCCAAGGAAGCCGGCCAGAAGCTCAAGGCACGCGGCTTGAAATTCGACATTGCCTTCACCTCGGCGCTGATCCGGGCGCAGAAGACCTGCCAGCACATTCTCGACGCGGTCGGCCAGAGCGATTTGAAGACGATCCGCGACCAGGCGCTGAACGAGCGCGACTATGGCGATCTCTCCGGCCTCAACAAGGACGACGCGCGCCAGAAGTGGGGCGAGGAGCAGGTGCACATCTGGCGCCGCTCCTACGACGTGCCGCCGCCCGGCGGCGAAAGCCTGAAGGACACCGGCGCCCGCGTCTGGCCCTATTACCTGCACGACATGCAGTCGCATGTTCTGAAAGGCGGCACCGTGCTGGTCGCCGCGCATGGCAATTCGCTGCGCGCGCTGATCATGGCGCTGGACGGCAAGAGCGGCGAGGAGATCGTCAAGCTCGAGCTCGGCACCGGCGTGCCGGTGATCTACAAGCTCAACGCCGATTCCACCGTGGCGTCGAAGGACGTGCTGGAGGGGTGAGGTTTTCGGCCAGCGCATTCGCCAAGTCGGCGCTGCCCCTCATTGCCCTGCCGGGCAGTTCTCCCGGTATAGTGACGGGGAGAAAGGGCTGGCCGCAGCCTCGGCGCTCTTCTTGTGACGCAGGTGACCGGCGAAAATCATCGATGAGAGCGCCCCTCTCCCCGTCACTGTACGGGGAGAGGATGCCGGCAGGCAGGTGAGGGGCGGCGCTGACCCCCGGGAAACTAAGCCGGCAGGCAGAGGCCCTCGAAAAAGCGCGTTGACACATATCGTTTGCCCGCTTACATGAGCCCGCACCAGCCCAGATGGCGGAATTGGTAGACGCGCACGGTTCAGGTCCGTGTTCCGCAAGGAGTGGAGGTTCGAGTCCTCTTCTGGGCACCAAATTCCCGTTTCGGATAAGTCCGAAATGATTTAGACGCGAAGCAAAAAAGCCCGGTTCCCGGGCTTTTTTGCTGATGGATGACAGATTGTCCAGCGGAGGGTCAATGCGGCGGGCGAACCGCTTTCATTGCTTCTTCTTCGAGTGTCTGGAGCTTCTCCCGAATCTCCTCCGGCTCGGCATGCTCCAAGCCGACGACATCGTTTCTGGTCTCATTCAGCGAAACGATAATCTCATCAAGCTTGGCGTGAATGGCGGCCGTGTCGCGGTAACCCTGGATCAGCACAACGCCGGTGATCACGATGGCCGCTACCGACAATGCGTAGGTGACCACATTCGTCAGGCCGAATGGCACCAACGCAGTACAGAGCAGCATGGCTACAAGAAGGACATAGAAGCCCGGTGGCCGGGATAGAAAGTCGCCCATCACAAAGAGAAAGCGGTTCATATCCAGGCCGCGGTCAAAAATGCCACGAGTGCGGTGACGGCTACGCAAATTGGAATTGCCGCGAGTAAGGCAGCTTCCAGGACCCAAGTTTCCTTGTCGCTAAACATCAGACATCCTCCCGTTCAGAAAACGGCCGCCCATAGAGCCTTCACAGCGCAGCCAAAGCCCGCCGCTCCTGATCGGAGCGGCGGGCTCGCGCGTTACTCGATGATCTGCACGACCTTGCGCGTGTCGGGATCGACGAGAACCGCGTGATCTCCGACAACCGTATACTTGTAGCGGACATCCGGAACGTCGATTGCGTGGAGCTCGACAGTGTCGGGAAGTGCCGTGCCGACGTTGAGTTCGACGCCGAGCAAACTGACTGAGGCCAGCTTCTGCTTATGGATATATTCGCGAACGACCGTCTGTTGTTCGGGCTTGAGAACAATAACATCCTCGGCAAACGAGGTGCCGATGCCCGCCATAAGGACGAGGGCGCCGGCGGCGCTGACGAAATACCTGGTCATGGGAATTTCCTTTTCATAGGTCAGTTCGGAAGCGTGGATACGAGCAGATCAGCCGCCACTCGCAGGGGCTGGGGCAGGTGCCGCAGGCTTTGCGGGTGCAGCCGGAGCTTCCACCTTTGGCGCTTCAACTTTGACGTTGATATCCTTGCCGCCGTCGCCGCGGATATTGATGACGCCGGTAAAAATAAGCAACACTACGACCGCAATAAGTGCAAGAACAACAGCAATCGCAGTGCCGCCGCCACCCCCAGAATTAACAACAGTTGGGCCGTCTGCCATGTGTTCCTCTCCTGTTTTATTTAGTTGCATTTGGGAAACGCCTGCCCCGCTTGAACGTTCCGCCTCGGGACTTGGGTCTTAGCTG
The DNA here is from genome assembly GCF_040320665.1 of Mesorhizobium sp. M0626. Taxonomy (NCBI): domain Bacteria; kingdom Pseudomonadati; phylum Pseudomonadota; class Alphaproteobacteria; order Hyphomicrobiales; family Phyllobacteriaceae; genus Mesorhizobium; species Mesorhizobium sp. M0626. The sequence goes on from NZ_JAMYQD010000017.1 coordinate 149,095, forward strand.
ATATCCGACTTTGGTCTGGTTCGCCGCGGACTGAAGTCACAGGAACAATCTGGCTGATCTCAAGTTCGGTCCCTCGGCGAACAGGCGTGGTGCCGTCGCCGGATTACGCGAGGAGAAAACCATGAAAATCCACTTTGCAAGTGCCGCTGCAGGCTTGTTGCTTTTGGCTGGGGTCGGCGCCGCCGCAGCTCAGGATGTCGTCATCACACCGGAGCAGGATACGGTCGTCCGCGAATACGTGAAAAAGCAGCCGCTGGCTTCGGTGAAGATCCCGGGCGTGGAGCTGAACGTCGGCAGTGCCTTGCCTGATACGGTCGAGCTGCACGAAGTTCCCAACGTCAAATACCGCTACGTCGTGGTCGACAACCGCACCGTCCTGGTCGATCCCAGCACCCGGAAAATTGTGAAGGTCTACGACTGATCGAATAGCTGCCGCCCGCCGCCGGCCATGGCGGCGGGCAGCGGATTTCACATTGCGCTCCAGGATGATCGAAGATGATCGATGACGTCGAGACATCGCCAGCCCTTGATACCCGCTTGGGTTCTCTCAGGGCGAGAATGCGCGATGCGCGCATAACAGAGGCCGACATGAAGACCTTTCAGAAAGTCGCATCCATCATGGTTGGCGGCAGTGGCCGCATCAGCGGCGATGACCTGATTGCAGCGTCGTTCGTCCTCGAGGACCAGCCGGAAGGCTTGTGAGGCGGAGTACTCACGTGTGCAGGCTCCCGCAACGCTGATCCCAAGTGTTCTGGTGCTGAACACATTCCTGCTACGGGCCGGCGTCGAAGGCGTGCCCGCTGGCGAGGTCGCGTCCAAGCATCGTCCAGAACACCATGTCGCCGCATGTGACGATACTCGGCCATGCTAGCCGATGCGGGCGCCATAGAAAATCACCGCGGCCGGCAGAACCGGGCAGGCCGGTCCAGAGCGTCGCCACGCCTATGGTCAGAAATGTCACCGAGGCCAGTTTGGTGCAGATCGGATGATGGTAGCGAGCGATCGCCATATCGACCGTACGGGCGCCGGCCTGGGAAGGACCCACCAGCGCGCCGAGGCCGACCGCCGCGCCCAGCGTGGTCGGCGCGCTGTTTGCCCTGCAACGCAGGGCTATGGGCGTGCTCGCACAAGTTAGCTCCAGCTTGAGGCACGGCGTGAAGTCTCGGTCTTTGCCCGCGATGGCGAGGTACGAAGTCAAAAGCGGTCAATGTGATTAGCGATCTACAGTCGATTTCAGCCGCCTTCGGATGATAGCGCCGCAATCACGAGATTTGTCGATAATAATCGATATTAGGCTGTATTCGCGACTATTCGATCGCTCTTCCATAGTGGGCGATAGATAAAATTGGAAATGACATCCCAGATCTGAGGAGATCAAGGCCTTGGGGCCGGCATCAGCATGATTGAACCGCAGCCACCGCAAGTTGACAGTGATCATCAGGCGGATCTGGTTTGGTAGGAAGTCTTAATATGTCTCGCCTAAGGTCCAACTTTGACTTGGGAGCGTGACGTTCGACAGACATATCTCCGCAGGTTACATTTCCCAGTCAGACAGCGCTCCGCACTCGAATGGATGTCTCTGAATGCCGGGCCTCACGCCTTCACGACCGCACCCGAGAACCTTGGGATGGATGGGCACGACAGCGCTCGCCATGGGTGGCAGCAATCAAAGCCTGTTTCTGATTGCCGCCCTTTTTGTCGGCCAGGGGAATATTCCCGGGCAAGGAAGCGCCGCGGTTCCTTTGCTCGTTGTTGGTCTGCTTCTAAGCTGGGCCGCCGCACCGGCGTGGACCGAATTGGTTCTCATGTGGCCAAACCGCGTCGGCGGTATCTCCGCAGCGTGCGCCGAAGCCTTCCGACCTTACAGTCCCGTTCTCTCGGCTCTGACGGGCACCTGCTATTGGTGGGGTTGGGTGCCGACCTGCGGACTGACAGCGGTTCTTTCAGCGTCTGCAATCCAGCAATGGTACCTGCCGGGCCTCCCCGTGGAGGCGGTCGCCTGCGGGCTTATCGCATTCTTTACGGCGGTCAACCTGTGTGGAATCAAGTGGGTGGTCCAACTGGCGATCCCGATCGCCACGGCCTCCGCGACGCTTGCGTTTCTCTCATCCCTCGTCCCGGTCATCAGTGGCTCGGTCGACTGGCGGCAGGCGACGGATTTTGCCCTGACCAGCCCGTTTACCGGCCTGTTCGGCGACATCACGTCGGTGATGGCGGGACTGTACCTGATCGGGTTTGCCGCACCGGCATTTGAGGCTGCAGCCTGCCATGTTGGCGAAACCATCGATCCCAACCGCAACATTCCTCTGGCGATGTGGGCCAGCGCCGCAATGGCCGGCGTCTATTTCCTGGTCCTGCCGGTTGTCTGGCTGGGTGTGCTCGGGCCGGAGCCGCTCGGCACCGACCTCGCCATAGCTCTTGGGCCTACCTTTGCGCCCTTGTTGGGGAGTTTCGGCAAGGCGGCCGCCATCTGGCTCATCATGCTGAACATGTTCCATGGAACGTTGCAGCCATTGGCAGGCGCCGCGCGGACCCTTGCGCAGCTGAGCGAAGACGGCCTGCTGCCGAGCTTCCTGGCCAGGCGCACCTCAACAGATTGTCCCTGGGCGGCAACGCTGCTCACAGCTGCCGCGGCAATCGGCTTCATGCTGTGCGGGTATCCGCTCTGGATGATCGCCGCGGCCAATTTCACGTACCTGATCAGCATCTGCATGCCAAACATCGCAGTCTGGCTCTTGCGCCGTGACAGTCCCGAAGCCGAGCGACCCTTCCGGGCTCCCAGGGGAACGATCATCCTTGGCGTAGGCGCGGCTGCAATATGGCTGTTGACCGCCATACTGGGATTTCAGCAATTTGGCCTTCCTACCGTCCTGTTCGGTCTGGCTTTGGCATATTCGGGTGCTGCGCTCTACGCCTGGCGCACGATGGAGGATCGATACGCACTCGGTCTACCCTTGCTGCCACATACGCTTCACCTGAAGCTTACCGGAGCCATGCTTTTTGTGCTCGTGCTTGACGGTGCCGGCTATTTCCTGGCGATCGGCAGCGTTCCCCAAGGCGACACTTCATTGGTCGCCGCGCTGGAGGACATTTTTGTCGTTGTCGCGCTGCTGACCATCAGCGTTGGCCTGATCTTGCCGGGAATGATCACCCATTCGGCAACCGAGGTGAGCAACGCGGCAAAGCGTCTGACCTCCGGAACGCTGAAGGATTTCTCTCTTGCCATGGTCGCCCTGGGGCGGGGAGACCTCGCTGCGGCGCACGCCTCCGTGAACATCATGCCGGTTACGGTAAACTCTCGTGACGAACTTGGAGAGATGGCCGAAAGCTTCAACCTGCTCCAGGACAAGGTGAGGGAAGCCGCCCACGGCCTGGACGACGCGCGCGAGAACATGAACGTAGCGCGCAGCGAACTGATGGCACGGCACGAGGAAATCGCGCATCTCGCGCACCACGATCCGCTTACCGGCCTGGCGAACCGAGCCGCGCTTGCAGCACACCTGGCCACGACGCTCGAGCGTGCAAAAGCAACGCACGCCAGCTTTGCCGTCTTCAGCATCGACCTTGACCATTTTAAAGAGGCGAACGACGTTTTCGGGCACGCCGCCGGCGACGATCTGCTTTGCACCATCTCCCGGCGTCTCCAAACTGCGGCGCCTGAGGCCTTTATCGCGCGCATGGGCGGCGACGAATTCACGGTTGTCCTGGCCATGGATGACCGGTCCGCGAGTGCCAAGGACGTTGCGGACCGTCTGTTCGAATCGGCGGCAGGCAAATTCGAGATCCGGGGCCAGCACATTTCGATCGGGGTGAGCATCGGGGCGGCGATCTATCCGAAAGACGGAGAGAATGCAGCGGCGCTGATGGCAAATGCCGACGCAGCGCTCTACCGGGCCAAGGCGGACGGCCGTCGAATGGTGCAATTCTTCGATCCTGAGATGGATAAGCGACTAAGAGAGCGCTACGCCTTGCAGCGAGATTTGCGCTCTGCGGTCGGCCATGGCGAACTTGTGCTTCATTACCAGCCGCAAGCCAGGATAGACGGCGAAATCTTCGGTTTCGAGGCACTCGCCCGATGGCACCATCCAAAACATGGGCTCATCTCCCCAAACGCGTTTGTCTCGCTTGCCGAACAGGATGGCACGATCGTTGAGATAGGTGAATGGACGCTCAGGCAGGCGTGCAGAGACGCGGCCTCCTGGCCCTCACCGCTGCAGATCGCCGTCAACCTCTCTCCCGTGCAGTTCCGTTTCGGGGACCTGGTAGGCCTCGTTCATTCTATCCTCTACGAGACCGGCCTTGCTCCGGGGCGGCTGGAACTGGAAATCACGGAAGGGGTTCTCATCCGCGACCGGGCAACCGCCTTGTCGGTTTTGCGGAGGTTGAAGGCGTTGGGCGTCAGGGTCTCGATGGATGATTTTGGCACCGGGTATGCCTCGCTGTCCTCGCTGCAGGCGTTTCCATTCGACAAGATCAAGATCGATCGCAGTTTTGTTTCGGGTGTCGGTTCGAATGTCCAATCGGCCGCCATCGTGCGCACGATACTCAGCCTGGGGAATGCGCTGGCCTTGCCTGTCATCGCGGAGGGTGTCGAAACAGAGGACGAGCGTGCCTTCCTGATGAGGGAAGGATGTCCCGAAATCCAAGGATATCTGGTGGGGCGCCCGCATCCGATAGCGCTCTACAAAGATGTGACGAATGGGCTTTCGCCGGGATCTGCCTTCGGGGAGCCCGAGGATACCACCGCACCCCAGGCGCTTGGCGTAACGCGATAGCCGCGGCGCCGTTCGTCGGCGCGCTGCTCCTGCAACACACCGGTGAGCGAGGACTGCCGACGGTACTGCTCGGGCTCGCCCTTACAAAGGTCGCACTGGTCGGCGCGCTGTTTGCCTTGCAGCGCGGGGCCATGCGAAGCATCCGAACCAGATGGCGCGGGAGCCACCTCCCCTTCCGGCCAGTCCTCCAACAAACCACTTCAAACCCGGCCGTCTCGGCGCTACGTTCTATCTATGGCCCCACCCACCCAGCCGATCACCGTCACCCGCCGCGACCAGATGTTTCCTATCCTGGGCGACGCCGATATCGAGCGCACGCGCCGGTTCGGCGAGGCGAGTTCCTATGCCGCCGGCGAGCATATCGTCACCGCCGGCACCGTGGCGCCGGGGCTGATCGTCATCCTGTCGGGCACGGTCGATATCACCCAGGATGTCAGGCCCGGCCGGCGCGAGACCATCGTCACTCATGGTCCCGGCAATTTCATCGGCGAGCTGGCGCAGCTTTCCAGCCGGCCGTCGCTGGTCAATGCGGAGGCGGCCGAGCCGGTCGAGGCCTTCGTCATCCCCTCGCAGCGGCTGCGCGACCTGATGGTGCAGGAGGCAAGCCTTGGCGAGCGGATCATGCGGGCGCTGATCCTGCGCCGCGTCGGGCTTCTGGAAAGCGGCTCGAGCGGGCCGGTCGTCATCGGCCCGGCCGGCAATGGCGACACGCTGCGGCTGCAGGGATTTCTGCGCCGCAGCGGCCAGCCGCACCGCGCGCTCGATTCCGACAGCGACCCGTGCGCCAAGACGCTGATTGAGCATTTTCATGTCGACCCGCACCATCTGCCGATCGTGCTCTGCCCCAACGGCAAGCTGATGCACAATCCCGGCGAAACCGAACTTGCCCGCTGCATCGGCCTGCTGCGGCCGATCGATCCCGACATGGTCTATGACGTCGCCATTGTCGGCGCCGGACCGGCGGGGCTGGCGGCCGCGGTCTATGCGGCATCCGAAGGGCTGTCGACCATCGTGCTCGATTGCCGCGCCTTCGGCGGCCAGGCCGGCGCCTCCGCGCGCATAGAGAACTATCTGGGTTTCCCCACCGGCATTTCCGGCATGGCGCTGATGGCGCGCGCCTACAACCAGGCGCAGAAATTCGGCGTCGAAATAGTCATCCCCGACGAGGCCAAGCTGCTCGGTGCAGCAGGCGAGGGCTACACGCTCGCCGTCGGCGACGGTGAAAGCCTGCGCGCACGCACGGTGGTGATCGCCAGCGGCGCGCGCTACCGCCGCCTCGACGTCGCCAAGCTGGCCGAGTTCGAGGGCACGTCGGTGCATTACTGGGCCTCGCCGATCGAGGCGCGGCTATGCACAGGGCAAGAAGTGGCGCTGGTCGGCGCCGGCAATTCGGCGGGGCAGGCGGCGGTCTATCTCGCCAGCCAGGTCCGCAAGGTGACGATGCTGGCGCGCCGCGGCGGCCTCAGGGAAACCATGTCGCGCTATCTGGTCGAGCGTATCGAGGCGCAACCCAACATCGAGGTGCTTGGCGAGACAGAGATCGAGGCGCTGGAAGGCGAAGGCGGCAATCTCACCCAGTTGCGCTGGCGCAACCCCGGCGGCGTCGAGACGCGCCCGATCCAGCATCTCTTCCTGTTCATCGGCGCCGACCCCAACACCGATTGGCTGGCTGGGTGCGATATCGCGCTCGACGCCAGGGGCTTCGTGCGCACCGGCGCCGACATAGGGGCGGGCCAGATGGAGACCAGCCGCAGCGGCGTGTTCGCCATCGGCGACGTGCGCTCCGGCTCGGTCAAGCGGGTCGCCGCCGCCGTCGGCGAAGGCGCCCAGGTGGTGGCTGCCTTGCACGCGTATCTCGCGCGACCCAACGCAGCAGCGCCCGAACTGGCCAGGAGAGCATAATGGATGAATGCAAACACACGCGCGACATCAAGACGGTGACGCCGAGCGCGCTCGGCTGCGAGGAGTGCCTGAAGAGCGGCTCCATGTGGGTGCATCTCAGGCTGTGCCGCACCTGCGGCCATGTCGGCTGCTGCGACGACTCGCCCAACCGCCACGCCACCAAGCATTTCCACGCCACAAAGCACCCGATCATCGAAGGCTACGACCCGCCGGAAGGCTGGGCCTGGTGCTTTGTCGACGAGGCGTTCATCGACCTGGAAGGCGACGTGACGCCGCAGAACGGCCCGATCCCGAAGTTTTTCTGAGGCGAGCCAGGCTGGCAGCTGTGCCCTTATCGCACCAAAGGCGATCGTGTATGGCTTCCGCCCGAAGGTCAGGGCAATCGGATAGGGCGCGCCCCCACTCCGCCTCGGCTTCGCCGAGCCACCTCTACCCCCACATTCGTGGGGGAGAGGAAATGCCAACCACCGAGGCCGCAGCCTTGAAAGGCTTGGGTTTCCTCATCCCCCATGGACATGGGGGAGAGGTGGCCGCGAAGCGGACGGAGTGGGGGCAGGCGCTGTCCTACGCGATTGCCCCGCCCTTATGGGAGATAGGTGTCCTTCTGCACAAGAAGCCCTGTTTATTTTATGGAGCCAGTAACCGTGCGGTCGAGGGTCTCGGGACTGTGGTCGTTGCCGGCAAGAGCGGCAATGATCAGAAGACTGGCGACGACCGGGACGAACAGGATGGCCACGCGGGCCTGCACATAAAAAATGGCGCGCCATTCGCTGCGCTTTTCCGGGCTGTTGTCCATCACACTCACTCTCGCCATGCCTCCCCAGGCGGGACATAGCGGCGAAGGGTTAAGCAAAGGCTGCTGAGTGTGTTAACGGGCAGATTTTGAGGCGGGGAGGTCAGCAAAGCCTGGGACCGTATGGCAGATAGTGCCAAGACACTGGCGTTCAGGAAGGCCGAGTTTCTATTTTGTCCTTTACCTAACTATGCTTTATGTAGTCTCATCGCCAATGTTTTCGGTCCTTGGGAGGGGCAATGGGCATTATCCTGATAATCGCGGCCTTGCTACCCTTGCTATTAGTTGTCGGCGGTTGGCTTCTCGGCGCCTCGTTCATTCCAGGCGGGCATACACCGAGCACAGCAGATAACTGGACTACTTCTGGCGTTGTATTGAGTTATCTCGGTGTTCTGTTTTCGTCATATGCCGCATTTGAAGTAAATCGACTGTCGACGCGATACTTTGCCAAAGCCAGATTCCCGGAAATCCGTAATAGTTTAACCAGGATTACCAGCGCGATGGCAAAATCAGCCGGAAAAAATGGCGCAGAACTTAGGTCTGAAAGCTTTATGGCGCAGATTTCTGTTTTCTTGCGATCTATTCGCCGAATCAGAGGTCACGGAATGGCAAAGGTAATCGACAAGGCTGAAAATGATTATAGGATACTAGTTGACTGGATTAATAGCTCTGTGAATAAAGACATGCGGGCGAATTATGAGACCTCATATTGGAATCTATTTCGAACACTCAGTGAGATATCTGAAGAAATAGATACCTATATAAAAGAACAAGAGGCTAGATAATGTCTTACCATAATGATGACTGGATAAAAGCCATCACAAAATTGATAGAACTCACTTCCAAGGAAGAGGTTTCCTGGAATTTGACGGAGGAATACGAGGAAGATGTTTGGACAGAAGTTGATAGAGCGTACGTCGCAACGCTGAAAGATTTTAGGTATGTCGTAAAGTCGACACGTAAAAAAGACTATGTCGACGAAAGCGAGTGGTATTGGACGAGTGGATTTTCGTTTGAAATTTATAAACGTGGTCACGACCTCGGGTTCGTAAGAATTGCTAGCGCACCTGACCTTAATATTGTTTCCAACCTCTACTCTGTTGTCGAAGATAATTTTGCCTATAGAGAGGGTGCCTTAAAGGATCTTCTCGGTTCAGGAGAATAGCCGGCTGACAGATCGCTATCTGTCAACGAGCGATAGCTTAGTGTGCCTACCCCTTCAACGCCTGCTCCAGATCCGCGATCAGATCATCGCCATCTTCAATCCCCGCCGATAGCCGCACCAGCGAATCCGATATCCCGATTTCCGCGCGCTTTTCCGCCGGGATCGAGCCGTGCGTCATCAGCGCCGGGTGTTCGATCAGGCTTTCGACGCCGCCGAGGCTTTCAGCCAGCGTGAACAGTTGCGTCCGTTCGAGGAAGCGTTTGGTGCCGGCGAGGTCGCGGTCGAGGTCGACCGAGATCATCCCACCGAAAGCATGCATCTGTTGGACGGCGATGGCGTGCTGCGGATGGCTGGCCAGGCCGGGATAGACGACGCGGCGCACATCTTTTCGCGCCTCCAGCCACTGCGCAATCTTCAGGCCGTTCGTGGAATGCCGCTCCATCCTGAGCGCCAGTGTCTTGATGCCGCGCAGCGCGAGAAAACTGTCGAAGGGACCGGAGATGGCGCCGATGGCGTTCTGCAGGAATTTCAGCTGGGCCGCTAGATCCTTGTTGTCGCCGACGATGGCGACGCCGCCGACCATGTCGGAATGGCCGTTGAGATATTTCGTCGTCGAGTGGACGACGATGTCGATGCCGAGTTCAAGCGGCCGCTGGATGTAGGGGCTGCAGAACGTGTTGTCGGCGACCGTCAAAACCCCTTTGCGCCTGGCGAGTGCCGCAACGCCTTCGAGGTCGACGATACGCAGCAGCGGATTGGTCGGAGTTTCGACCCAGAGCAGTTTTGTCTCCGGGCGAATCGCTGCTTCCACCGCCGCCAGATCGGTGAAGTCCACAAAACTCACCTGCAGATTGGCCGAGCGCCTGCGCACCCGCTCCATCAGCCGGAACGAGCCGCCATAGATGTCGTCGGTTGCAACGATATGGGCGCCGCTGTCGAGCAGCTCGAGCACGGTCGAGATCGCCGCCAGGCCGGAAGCGAATGCAAAGGCGGCCGAGCCGCTTTCGAGATCGGCCACCGCGCGCTCGAAGGCAAAGCGGGTCGGGTTTTGGCTGCGGGCATACTCAAACCCCTTGTGCACGCCGGGCGACTGCTGGCCATAGGTCGAGGTCGCGTAGATCGGCACCATCACCGCGCCGGTCAGCGGGTCATGGCTCTGGCCGCCATGGATGGTGCGCGTGGAAAAAGCCAGGCGGTTCTTGCCCGATGGGGGAGTTTCAGCAGTCATCGTGCGCGCCTTAAATGGTTGATCAGGTCGATACGGGTTATCAGGCCGACGAACTCGTCGCCATCGAAGATGATGGCGACCTCGTTGCGGTCGAACACCGGCAGCAGCGCATCCAGCGTCTGGCTGGCCTGCAGCGTGTGCAGATTGGAGGTCATGGCGGTGCACACCGGAGCGTTGAAGCGGTCCCAGCGGCCGTCATAGGGGCCGTCGACCTTGGCCAATATATCGCCCTCATCGATAATGCCGACCAGCTTGCCGTTGTCCAGCACCGGCAGCTGCGAGACATCGGAGCGGCGCATGCGGCCATAGGCGTTGAGCAGGCTTTCGTCGGGGCCGACATAGACGGTGTCGCCGGTGCGGTGCGAGCGCACGACAAGGTCGCGCAGATCGCCATGCTGTTCCTGTTCGGCCAGCCCCTGCTCGGCCAGCCAGAAATCGTCGAACACCTTGGACAGGTATTTGTTGCCGCTGTCGCAGACGAAGGTGACGACGCGTTTTGCTGTCGTCTGCTCGCGGCAATAGCGAAGCGCGGCCGACAGCAGCGTGCCGGAAGACGAGCCGGCGAGAATGCCTTCCTTCGAAAGCAGGTCCCGCACGGCCAGCATGCTCTGCTTGTCTGGGATGGAATAGGCTTTCCTGACCAGCGACAGATCGGCATTGGGCGGCACAAAATCCTCGCCGATGCCTTCGACGGTCCAGCTGCCGGCCTCTTCCATCTTGCCGGTCTTGATCAGCGGCGCCAGCACCGATCCGACGGGATCGGCCAGCACCATTTCGGTCTTCGGCGATGTTCTGGCGAAGTAGCGGCCAAGCCCGGTCAGCGTACCGCCGGAGCCGACGCCGACGACCACGGCGTCGAGGTCGCCATCAAGCTGGGCAAGGATTTCCGGTCCGGTGGTGGTCTCATGCGCCTCGGGGTTGGCCGGGTTGGCGAACTGGTTGGCGTAGAAGGCGCCGGGCGTTTCCGATGCGATCTTCTCGGCCATGTCCTGGTAATATTCGGCATGGCCCTTGCCGACATCGGAGCGCGTCATGCGCACTTCGGCGCCGAGCGCGCGCAGATGCTGGATCTTTTCGCGCGACATCTTGTCGGGCACGACGAGGATGATGCGGTAGCCCTTGGGGATGCCGACCTGGGCGAGGCCGAGGCCGGTATTCCCGGCGGTCGCCTCGACGATGGTGCCGCCGCGCTTGAGCTTGCCTTCCTTCTCGGCCGCGGAAATCATAGACAGCGCAATGCGGTCCTTGATCGAGCCGCCTGGATTCTGGCTTTCGAGCTTGATGAACAGCCGGCACTTGCCGGTGTCGAATTTGGTCAGTTCGACCACCGGCGTCTGGCCGATGAGGTCGAGCACCGAGGCGTAGGGCGGACGCAGGCGGGATAACGCGCCGTCCGAACTGCCTGGCGCAGCTTTTCCGTGCTCGCTCATATCGATGTGCTCCCTTGAACAAGCGACCGCCTCGGGGGCAGAGCGGCAGCGTAGCTTCTTTTCCGGCCGTTTGCAGTCGGAAAGAAGGTAGATCGTGCCAATCAACCGGCGAGAGGGGGAATGGAATTCCAGTTTTAGGCCGGCTTTGGACTCAAGCCCAACACCCTCCGTAGCGATCCTTCCCACCCCCCTCTGAGGGGCGTGCTATCCCGCCGACGTCAACAGCTTTACCCCAGCAGCTGCTTGCTCAGCCGCGCACACTGGACTCGGATATCGGGGATGGCGTCGATCTCGAAGAAGGTGCCGCGGGTCAGCGGCCCGACGGCGAGGATCTTGGCCGATGCGGTGCCGTCGCCGGCGATGATTTCGCATTTGGCTGTGACATCGAGACCAAGCCGCAGCGGGTCGGGCCGCGCCAGGCCGCGGTCGACCAGCGAGCGCACGACGCTGTTCGACGTCGTCGAGATATCGCGGGCGATGCCGGTGCAATCATAGATGCGGGCGACCTGCAGCGTTTCCAGCGCCTTTGTGTGGCGGGACTGGATGCCGACGGTGAATCCATCGCCGGCCTCGATGCCGACGACACGGCCGGCGACCGGGCGGATGCGGCCGGTGCGCACCGCCTCGGTGACGCGGGCATGCACCTCGGGCGCCAGCCGATGGCGATGGATGTCCCACCAGGCCTTGGTGTGCTCGACGAAGCGGCGCTTGGCCGAGGACGGCCAGTTCTGCCAGATCTTCTGGTTGAAGGGTCGCAGCCCATCGACGACGTCGCGCCAGTCGATGCCGGCCTTCTGGTTTTCTCGGATCAGGTCGCGGAACCAGCCGACGAAATAGGAGAGCTGCGTGCCGAGCGGAATGTCGGCGACGTCGAGCTTGATCGGGTTGCCCTTGCGGTGCGGCGACGGCAGCAGCCCGCGCCGCGATACGGCGACGATCTCGCCGCGATGGCCGCGCTGCTCGAGCGACAGGAAGGCATCGACCATGCTGAGCCCGGTGCCCAGCACCAGCACGCGGGCTTCAGGATCGAGCGCGGTGTCGGCCTCGGTGCCCATGCGGATGGCGTGGCCCTGGCCGGCGCCGGGCTGCTCGTCATGGCCGGTGGCAAGCACCGCCAGATGCGCGACGACGCTGGTGCCGTTGGCCAGCACAACTTCGACGCCGGACGATGTCGGCGAGATCGACAGGCTTTCCTCGCGAATCAGCCTGAGACGGCCGGTTTCCTTTTCGCGCGCTTCGAGCTCGTCGAGCACTTCCTTGAGGTAGCGGGCATAGACGCTGCGCGGCGCATAGAAGGGTGTCTGCGGCGTCTGTTCCTGGCTTATCAGGCCGCGCCCCTGCAACCAGCGCCAGAAATTCAGGGGATCGTCGGCATAGGCGCTCATGCCGGCAGCACTGACGTTCAGCACGTGCGCCGACAAAAGCGTCGAATAGGCGATGCCCTGACCGAAATGCGGACGCTTTTCGATCAGCGTAACGCGCAGGTCCGGATTGGCCGATTTGAGCAGATGCGCGGCCAGCACGACGCCGCTGGCACCGCCGCCGACGATGATGATCGAGCTGGGGATGATCGAATTGGCGCGCGCGACGCTCATGCGAGCACGCTCAGGATCAGGCGGGGACCTTTTGCGCCGGCGCAAGCTCGTCGATGTCCCTCGCGACCGGAAGGTCGTCGAGGACGATGTCGCGCATCTCGGCCAGCGTGCGCTGGTCGAGCACCTCGGCGATCGCCTGCCGGACCTCGAGCATCAGATGTCGGACTTGGCATGTCGCCTCATTGCAGTCTTCACAGCGCTGATACTGGGTGCGGCTGGCGCAGGGGATGGGCGCCAGCGGTCCGTCGAGCACGCGCACGACATGGCCGACCTTGATCTCGTCGGCCGGGCGCGCCAACCGATAGCCGCCATCCTTGCCCTTGCGGCTCTGGACGAAACCGGCATTGCGCAATTCGCCCAGAATGGCGTCGAGGAATTTCTTCGGAATGTTGTTGCCGCTGGCGATGTCGCCGACGAAGGCGAGCTGTCCCACCGGCAGATGCGCCAGATGGACCAGCGCCTTGAGGCCGTACTTGCCTTTTTTGGTGAGCATAGACCGAATGTTTCTCTGTCAGGCGATGGCCCCAAACCATCGGTTGCGAAACGCCTGACGTGCCTCCCCGCCGCGTGCAAGCTGCTTCGACACATAAATTCTACTGATATGATATACAAGCCGAGAAACCTTGATTTTGCTTCGTTTTCACGCCGCAGGGGCCACTTTGGCAAGCTTTGTGCCGTTAAGGTCACAGCCAGCCGCGAGCGATTGCGGCGATGAGCGGCGGCTCCTGCTCCCAATGTCGATAAGATTACTATACTTACCCTCGAACACGCGGAACGTGTTTTCAAATCAACCGTCTTTTACAGCATGGATTTGCGCCATTTGGGGCTTTGCCGGGAATTTTGGGTCGCAGCCCGCGGATCGGCGAAACATGACTCCCGACAGCTCGGGCGCCGCCCTGCGCCCGATATCAGGACGCCGCGTTGTCGCTCTGAGACCGGGCGGCCTTGGCGGCCACCGGCACGCCGCTTGAGCGCAGCATCCAGCGGTGGCCGTCGCTGCGGAAGTCGGTGAGGCTCAACGGCTCGACATCGATCCTGCGGCAGGCCGCAAGCGGCGCGCCGAGCACCAAATCAGGCCTCTTCCGTAGGAGGGTTGGCAGGACCACCAACTCTTCAGCACCTTGGGGGCGCCGTTTGCGTTTGTGCACGGTCCGACACGGGCCGGTCACCGCGCCCGCATCAGCCGTTGGTTTTTTTCTAACAAGTGCTTTTTCCTTGGAACGATTTAACTCTACAAGAATGATAGAATTAGCTGACTATGAACAGGCATCCGGTTTTTCTCATTTTTCATGGAGCCTTTCATGTCCAGCATTTCGCGACGCATTGTCCTCCTGTCGTCGGCAGCTTTGGCGGGTGCGGCCTTCCTCGGCCCGGCCCAGGCGCAGGACCTCAACATCACCATCGGCTACCAGACGGTGGTCGAACCTTCCAAAGTAGCGCAGGCCGACGGCGCCTATGAAAAGGCGACCAAGGCCACGATCGACTGGCGCAAATTCGATTCCGGCGCCGATGTCATCGCCGCCGTCGCATCCGGTTCGGTCGATATCGGCTATGTCGGCTCGAGTCCGCTGGCCGCGGCCGCCAGCCGCGAACTGCCGATCCAGACCATCTTTGTCGTCGGCCTGATCGGCCAGTCCGAGGCGCTGGTCGCCCGCAATGGATCCGGCATCGAGAAGATCGCCGACCTCGCCGGCAAGAAGGTGGCGGTGCCGTTCGTGTCGACCACGCATTACAGCCTGCTTGCCGCGCTGAAGCACGAAAACGTCGACCCGAAGTCGGTCGAAATCCTTAATCTCAGGCCACCGGAAATAGCCGCCGCGTTCGCTCGCGGCGACATAGACGCGGCCTATGTCTGGGATCCGGCGCTCGGCCAGATCAAGACGACAGGCAAGGTGGTGCTGGATTCCTCGCAGGTTGCCGCCTGGGGCGCGCCGACCTTCGACGCCTGGATCGTGCGCACCGACTTCGCCGAAAAGAACCCGGACGCCGTGCGCGATTTCGTCAAGGTGACCGGCGAATCCTATGCCCAGTTCCTGGCCAAGCCCGAGGCATGGTCGGTTTCGTCGCCGGAAGCGGCCAAGATCGCCAAGATCACCGGCGCCAAACTGGAAGAGGTGCCGCAGCTCCTCAAGGGTTACGTCTTCCCGACATTGGAAGAGCAGGCTTCCGACAAATTCCTCGGCGGCGGCACGGTCAAGGCGATCGAGGCAGCTTCGGCCTTCCTCAAGGAGCAGGGCAAGATCGACGCCGTGCTGCCCGACTATTCGAAATACGTGTCGTCGAAATACGTGACCGAGGCTCTGGCCTCGAACTGATCTTCAGTTTTACGCAATTCCGGACGGAAAACCGCTTCACACTTTTCCTGGAATTGCTCTGAACACGCGCGGTTTCCTCTTCCCTGACGCCGCGTGCTGCCTGTCCCGGATCCGCTCAACGAGGGCCGGGGCAGGCTGATTTTCTTCCGGAGCCCCTTTTCATGCCGCATCTCGTACTCCACCCGCATCTCGTACTCGACAAGGTCTCGGTTCACTATGACGGCCAGGCAGCGCCGGCGGTCGACCGAGTTTCCATCGATGTCGCCAAGGGCGATTTCGTCGTGCTGGTCGGCCGCTCCGGCTGCGGCAAGACCTCGCTGCTCAATGTCGCCGCCGGCCTGGTCGAGCCTGCGCGCGGGGTCGCCACGATCGGCGGCCGGCCGATCACCGGCCCAGGCTCCGACCGGGCGGTCGTGTTCCAGAACGATGCGCTGTTTCCCTGGCTGACGGCCCGTGAAAACGTCGCCTTTGCGCTCAGGCTGCGCGGCGTGCCGCAAGCCGAGCGGGCGCGCCGCGCCGACCAGTTGCTGGCGCTGGTCAAGCTTGACGGCGTCGGCGACAAACGCATCTGGGAATTGTCCGGCGGCATGCGCCAGCGCGTCGGCCTCGCCCGAGCGCTCGCGGCCGAGCCGGAATTCCTGCTGCTCGACGAACCGCTCGGCGCACTCGATGCGCTGACGCGCGAGCGCATGCAGACGACACTGCTCGACCTGTGGACCGCAAGCCGGGTCGGCGTGCTGATGGTCACGCACGGCATCGAGGAGGCGCTGGTGCTGGCCACAAGCATCGTCATTTTGGCGCCCGGACCGGGCCGCGTGGTGCGGACATTCGAGACCGGTTTCAGCCGGCGCTATGCCGCAGGCGAGCCGATCCGCGCCATCAAGGCCGATCCAGTCTTTGCCACGGCGCGCGGCGAGCTGACCGATGCGATCTTCGAAGGAGAGGCGGCATGAGCGTCACCTCCTACAGCGAGCGGCCGGCCACCGGGACCGGCGAGGCCGATGCCATTTCGGTGCCGTGGTCGCGGCCGGTGCGGAAGCGGCGCAGGGTTTCCTCGCGGGCGATCAGCGCCGTCACCATCCTGGTCGTGCTGGCGGCATGGGCGCTGTCTGCGCGCCTGCAACTGGTGTCGCCGGTGTTCTTGCCGTCGCCCGCCGCCGTGTGGACCAAGTTCATCGTGGTGATCAAGGACGGCTTCGTCGACGCGACTTTGCTCCAGCATATCGTCGCCAGCCTCGGCCGCGTGTTCGCGGCGCTGCTCGCGGCCATCGTCATCGGCGTTCCGGT
The DNA here is from genome assembly GCF_040320665.1 of Mesorhizobium sp. M0626. Taxonomy (NCBI): domain Bacteria; kingdom Pseudomonadati; phylum Pseudomonadota; class Alphaproteobacteria; order Hyphomicrobiales; family Phyllobacteriaceae; genus Mesorhizobium; species Mesorhizobium sp. M0626. The sequence goes on from NZ_JAMYQD010000017.1 coordinate 165,585, forward strand.
TGGGCTGGCTATCGGCATTTCGACGGTCGGGCGCGGCATCTTCGATCCCTTGCTCGAATTTTTGCGGCCGATCCCGCCGCTCGCCTATCTGCCGCTGGTCATCATCTGGTTCGGTATCGGCGAACCGTCAAAGATCCTGGTGATCGCCATTGCCATGCTGGCGCCGGTGGCGCTGTCGACGGCCTCGGGCGTGCGCGGTGTCTCAAAGGAGCGCATCGATGCGGCCCGTTCGCTTGGTGCGACGCAGCGCCAAGTGGTGCGCCATGTCATCCTGCCCAGCGCGCTGCCGTCGATCCTCACCGGCCTGCGCATCGCGCTCGGCGCCGGCTGGTCGACGCTGGTTGCAGCCGAGCTGGTGGCGGCAACGCGCGGCCTCGGCTTCATGATCCAGTCGGCCGCCCAGTTCCTGGTCACCGATGTCGTGGTGATGGGAATAGTGGTGATCGCGACAATAGCCTTCGTGCTGGAATTCATCATCCGCCTGATCGAGCGTCAGCTGGTTCCGTGGGCGGGAAAGGAATGACAACAAGTTTCTGCCGGTTTGACCGGCTGCTTCCCTTCGCAGCACGGCGACCGCCGACCCTGGAACAGAAGGAGTGATGTCATGACCCAGTCCACCGCGGTGCTGTTCGCCCATCTCGGCAACTGGCTGCTCGCCTGGCGGGAGAACTCGTCGTCGCAGCCGCAACCGAAATCGCCGGCCCCGGTGCAACTCGACGCCGAACGCGACCGCCTGCCGCCACGCGACGAGGGATTTTACTGGGCCTGGCAGTATTGGTCGCAGTGAGGTGATGGTGATTAGCGCCAGCCTTCGCGATTTCGTCATCCTAGGGCGAAGCAAGGAGCGAAGCGACGCGGCGCAGACCCTAGGATCCATGCCGAGACGCTGATGCTACGCTCCAGGGGAGCAACAAACCGGGCGCCTACCACCCGGTTCCGCGAAACAGCTCAAACCACTCCGGATTGGCCTTCTCTATCAGTTCGATCTTCCACTGTCTCGGCCATCGCTTCAGCGACTTCTCGCGTTGAATGGCATCGGTGATGTCGAAGAATTCCTCATACCAGACCAGCCGTTGAACACCGTAGCGGCTGGTGAAGCCTGCGCCCTGGCCGGATTTGTGTTCAGGCATGCGGCGGGCGAGATCGTTGGTGACGCCGATGTAGATCGTGCCGCGTTTTTGGCTTGCAGTCATGTAGACGTAGCCGGTCATGGTTTCAGGGTATCGAGCCTCGGTTCGCGCACAAGCGACATTCTGATCCGTTCCACTCTACGGCAAACGTCACGGCATGGATCCTAGGGTCTGCGCCGCGTCGCTTCGCTCCTTGCTTCGCCCTAGGATGACGAGCGCTGGGTTCTGAAGAAAATATTTCCACGTCAAGCAGCCAACTCGCAAAATCGTTTCTCTACTAAATTTATAGACCTACCTAGCCTTGTCTCTCATCCACGGCAGGGAGCCCTTCCCGGCGCCGGTTCGCAGCGAAGGAAGAGGGATCATGTTCAGCCTGACCAGACGCGTTTTCGGCCTTGGCCTTTTGGCGGCGGGCATTGCTGCCTCGCTCAGTGCCTCGGCGCAGGAGCTGAAGCAGCTCAACATCGGCTATCAGAAGACCGGCCTGCCGGTCATCGCCCGGCAGCAGCAGGTCATCGAGAAGGCGCTGAGCGACAAGGGTGTCGCGGTGAAATGGGTCGAATTCACCGCCGGCCCGCCGCTGGTCGAGGCGCTCAATGTCGGCGCCATCGATGTCGGCTGGACCGGCGACGCACCGCCAATCTTCGGCCAGTCGGCCGGCGCCAACATCGTCTATGCGGCGGCACTGCCGGCCAATGGCGACGGCGAAGCGATCTTCGTCAAGCCGGCATCGCCGATCCAGTCGCTCGCCGACCTCAAGGGAAAGCGCATCGGCGTCGGCAAAGGCACCAGCGCGCACAATCTGCTGGTCGCGGCACTCGAAAAAGCAAACATCCCCTTCGACCAGATCACCCCGGTCTATCTCAGCCCGGCCGATGCTGCGGCGGCTTTCGCCAGCAACCAGATCGATGCCTGGGCTGTCTGGGATCCGTTCTACGCCATCGCCGAGACACGCTACCAGCCGCGCGTACTGGCGCGCTCCAGCGAGGTGCTCAAGGTGAACACCTATTTCCTCGCCAACAAGGATTTCGCCAAGGCGCATCCGGAGACGATCACCACGACGATATCGGCGCTCGGCGTGGCGGCGAAATGGGCGGACGCGAACCGCGACAAGGTGGCCGCCGCCCTGCATGAGGTGACCGGCGTGCCACTCGATGCACAGACCATCGCCGCCAACCGCACCAAATTCGGCATCTTCCCAATCACCGACGAGATCATCGCCGGCCAGCAGGCGACCGCCGACCGCTTCTACAAGCTCAAGCTGATTCCGAATGCGGTGCGGATCTCCGACGCCGTGTGGACCGCACCGGGCAATTGATTTTTCTCATGCGGCGCCGGGCGGAAACGTCCGGCGCCTTTGCCGTTTCTGCCTTCAACCTTGGGATTTCGCCATGACCGCTCCAGCCAATCCGCAAGCCGGGCCGCTCGATTTCTTCTGGTTCATTCCGACGCATGGCGACGGCTCCTATCTCGGCTCCGAGCAGCAGCAGCGCCCGCCTGAATTCGCCTATTTCAAGGAGATCGCGCAAGCCGTCGACCGGCTCGGCTTTCCCGGCGTGCTGCTGCCGACCGGGCAGAATTGCGAGGATTCCTGGATCACCGCTTCCGGACTAGCGGCGCTGACCGAAAAGCTCAAATTCCTGGTGGCGCTGCGGCCCGGCGTGACGCTGCCGACCTTCGCGGCGCGCCAGACCGCGGCGCTCGACCGGCTGAGCAATGGCCGCCTGCTGCTCAACGTCGTGGTCGGCGGCAACCCGACCGAGCTTGCCGGCGACGGTGTCTTCCTGCCGCATGACGAGCGCTATGCCCAGGCGCAGGAGTTTCTGACCATCTGGCGCGCGCTGGTGTCGGGCCAAAGCGTCAATTTCAACGGCAAATATTACCGCGTCGACAATGGCCGCCTCGACCTGTTGCCGAGCCAGGAGCGGCCGCCGCTCTATTTCGGCGGCTCGTCGGATGCGGGCCAGGAGCTCGCCGCCGATCTGGTAGACATGTACCTGACCTGGGGCGAACCGCCGGCACAGGTGGCCGAGAAGCTCAGTGCTGCGCGCAAGAAAGCCGAACGGCGCGGCCGCAAACTGCGTTTCGGCATCAGGCTGCATTTCATCGTGCGCGAGACCGAGGAAGAGGCCTGGCGCGCCGCCGACCGGCTGATCAGCCACGTCACCGATGCCCAGATCGAAAATGCCCAGGCCCGCTTCACCAGGGAGATGGACTCTGTGGGACAGCGGCGCATGGCCGAACTGCATGGCGGCCGCCGCGACAGGCTGGTGGTTTCGCCCAATCTGTGGGCCGGCGTCGGCCTGGTGCGCGGCGGCGCCGGCACAGCTTTGGTCGGCTCGCCCGAGCAGATCGTCGAGCGCATCCGCGAGTATCAGGCGATCGGCATCGACACCATCATCGGCTCCGGCTACCCGCATCTCGAGGAAGCCTACCGCGTCGCCGAGCTTCTGTTCCCGCGTCTCGGCCTGGGCACCAGGCGGGCACGGGCGCATGAGCACATCGCCAATGAATTCGCCGTCGGGTTCCACGGCGCCAACCGCCTTCAGGCGTCGTCATGAGCCTGGCTCAACGGGTCAAACAGAACGGCATCGGCTGGCTGCTGCCGGCGTTGGTCATAATTGGCTGGGAAGCCGCCAGCCGCGCCGGCGTGATGCCGGCCAATGTGCTGCCGGCGCCGAGCGCGGTGGCCGAGGCCTTCTGGCGGCTGACGCTGTCGGGCGAGCTGATACAGAACATCGGCGTCAGCACGCTGCGCGCGCTGGCCGGCTTTGCCATCGGCGGCTCGATCGGCTTTGCACTCGGCCTTGCCAACGGGCTGTCGGCGCTCAGCCGCGGCCTGACCGACACGACGCTACAGATGATCCGCAACATCCCGCATCTGGCGCTGATCCCGCTGGTCATCCTGTGGTTCGGCATCGACGAGGAAGCAAAACTGTTCCTGGTGGCGCTCGGCGTGTTCTTCCCGATCTACGTCAACACGCTGCTCGGCATCCAGAGCGTCGACCCGCATCTGGTCGAGATGGGCCGGGTCTACGGCATGGACCGCCGCGCGTTGTTTTTTCAGGTGATCCTGCCCGGCGCGCTGCCGGCGATCTTCGTCGGCCTGCGCTATGCCTTAGGCATCATGTGGCTGACGCTGATCGTTGCCGAAACCATCTCGGCCAGTTCCGGCCTCGGCTACATGGCCATGCAGGCACGCGAATTCCTGCTGATCGATGTCGTCGTGCTGTCGATCCTGATCTATGCGCTGCTCGGCAAGCTTGCCGACAGCTTCGCCCGCCTGCTCGAGCGGCTGTCGCTCGGCTGGCATCCCGCCTTCCAGAACGCCTGAGGGTTCGATGCCAACCGCCAGCCTGACCGCCATCCGTTCCTTCGTCGCCGCGCCGGAACCGTCACGGCCGGAGGAGGCCGTCGACAGGCAGCGCGCCTTTGCCTTCAAGGGCGTGGAAAAGCGCTTTGGCGACAAGGTCGTGCTCGACGGCATCGATCTCGACGTGCCGGTCGGGCAGTTCGTTGCCGTCATCGGCAAGAGCGGCTGCGGCAAGAGCACGCTTTTGCGGCTGCTGGCCGGGCTCGACCGGCCGACGGCAGGATCGCTGACATTCGGGCCGGAAGCCAAGGCCGGCGCCGGGGAAGAGAGCCGCTTCATGTTCCAGGAGCCGCGGCTGTTGCCCTGGGCCAGCGTGGTGAAAAACGTCGAGGTCGGGCTGACCGGGCTTGCCACCGGTGCGGAAGCCAGGCGGCGCGCGCTCGCCATCCTGGGTGAAGTCGTCCTCGCCGACCGCGCCGACGAATGGCCCTCGGAGCTGTCGGTCGGCCAGAAGCAGCGCGTGGCGCTGGCGCGCGCCCTGATCGGCCAGCCTCGGATCCTGGCGCTCGACGAGCCGCTCGGCGCGCTCGATGCGCTGACCCGCATCGAAATGCAGCAGCTTCTGGAACGCATCTGGCTGGAGCAAAAATTCACCGCCGTGCTGGTCACGCATGACGTCGCCGAGGCGGTTGCGCTCGCCGACCGGGTAGTGGTGATCGACGAGGGCCGCATCGCGCTCGATCTCGACGTGTCGGTGGCGCGGCCGCGCCGGCGCGGTTCGGTCGAGCTTGCCAGGCTGGAGGGCAGGATTCTGGATCAGCTGTTCGGGTAGAGCCTATCGCGGGCAGGGCATTCTATCCGAACCGGATAGATAGGTAACAGAATGGACCGGCAATATGGGGTGGCTGTTTTCTTGCTCGCCGGGTTGGCCCTGTTTGCGACTGCGGGTTTGACCAGCGCCTTCCCCCACTCCGTCACCGCTTCGCGGCGCCACCTCTCCCCCCTCCGGAGGGAGAGGAAGGGAGCCAGGCCGCATAAGTTCGCGCCCCTGCAAGGCTCGCGCCTTCGGGGGAGAGGTGTCGAGCGAAGCTCGACGGAGTGGGGTCGATCTGTGTGGGTCGATTTTTCGTCGCAACTCACCCCGGCGAACGGCTCGCCCATACCAGCCCGGCGAAACCGACCAGCATGGTCACGATGCCGATATAGAGCCATTGCGACTGGCCGGTCATGAAGCTGCCGCCGACCACGCCAATGCCTTGCAGCGACCACAGCGCGCCGATGGCCAGTACGATCAGCGCCAGCAGATATCTGAACAGTCTCATCGCCAAGATTCCTTTCCGAAGTCGATCGTCAACTGCGCCATGACCGTGATGACAGAGCGAAAGGACGGCGCCCAATCGCGCTCTCTTCTACTTGTACTATAACGTCCTGCCTTGCTCACGGAATCTGTGAAACAGCTCGCAATATCGCCGGCGATACGGCCGCGCCACACGAAAGATGCCTGACAAACTGTTTCCCAGCGACTCCAAACGTGTGCCGGTGCCACGGAACTGCCCGATGCTTGCCGCATTTCCTGCCTTATTCGACACTTAACGGCTGGGGTCTGTCGAAAACGGAGCCAATCCCCCCAACATGAAGAAAACAAACCAGACCGCGCTTGTCGCGGTAACGATCGCGGCTGGCCTGATGGTCGGTGCATCCGCCTCCTCCGCCGCTGGCCAGTGCGGCCGCGCCTCCTGGTACGCACTGCATTCCAGGACCGCCAATGGCGAACGCATGAACCCGTCGGCGCTGACCGCCGCGCACCGCAGCCTGCCTTTCGGCACCAAGTTGAAAGTGACCAACCAGAATAATGGCCGCAGCGTCATCGTGCGCATCAACGACCGCGGCCCGTTCATCAAAGGGCGCGTGCTCGATCTGTCCAAGGGCGCCGCCGGCCAACTCGGCTTCATCGGCTCCGGCCATACCTCGGTGTGCATGGCGCGCGTCTAGATCTGTCCAAGTCCGGCCCGATCGGGCCGGACACATCCTGCCCCGTCGTCCAACAGCCTTGCATTTTGCAGTGCACATTGAGCCGGCTGCACCCGCCCAACGCGGTTTCTCAAGGCCTTGGACGAAAGATTGGCATATGTCACGCCACGTGACGTATTGCATCGCAGCAATATCTTGTTAACCTCCGCGCGAGACATTCAAGGCTCGGCGCTGTCCGTCGTCCCTTCGGTCACGGCAGCTGCGGAGTACCTGATGTTCTACCAGCTCTATGAAATGAACCATGCCGCCCTGCAGCCCGCGCGGCTTTATGCTGATGCAGTGCGGCTGTTCTACACCAACCCGCTCAATCCGTTTTCGCATACGCCGTGGGGCCGCTCGGTCGCCGCCACCGCCGAACTGTTCGAGCGCACGACGCGCCGCTACAGCAAGCCGCATTTCGGCCTGAGCAAGACCGTGGTCGACTGGAAGAGCGTCGAGGTCAGCGAAAAGACGGTGTGGTCGAAGCCGTTCTGCAATCTTACCCGCTTCGAGCGGTCGGTGCCCGCCGGGCGAAAGGCCGACCCCAAGCTTCTCATTGTGGCGCCGATGTCGGGCCATTATGCGACGCTGCTGCGCGGCACGGTCGAGGCGATGCTGCCCTATGCCGACGTGCACATCACCGACTGGGTCGATGCCCGCATGGTACCGGTGACCGACGGCCATTTCGACCTCGACGATTATATCGACTACATCATCGACATGCTGCATGCGCTGGGGCCGGACACCCATGTGATGGCGGTGTGCCAGCCTTCGGTGCCGGTGCTGGCAGCGGTGGCGCTGATGGAAAAGCGCGGCGATCCCTTCGTGCCCTCGACCATGACCTTGATGGGCGGGCCGATCGACACCCGCCGCAATCCGACCGCGGTCAATCTTCTGGCCAAGGAAAAGGGCATCGACTGGTTCCGCGACAACGTCATCATGCACGCGCCCTGGCCGGTGCCGGGCTTCGGCCGCGAAGTCTATCCGGGCTTCCTGCAGCTGTCGGGCTTCATGAGCATGAACCTCGACCGGCACATCACCGCCCACAAGGACTTCTTCATGCACCTGGTCAAGCATGACGGCGACAGTGCCGAGAAGCACCGCGATTTCTACGACGAATATCTGGCGGTGATGGACCTGACGGCGGAATTCTATCTGCAGACCGTCGACACGGTGTTCGTGCGCCATGCGCTGCCCAAGGGCGAGATGACGCATCGCGGCGAGGTGGTCGACACCAAGGCGATCCGCAATGTCGCGCTGTTCACGGTCGAAGGCGAGAACGACGACATTTCCGGCCTCGGCCAGACCCAGGCCGCGCATGATCTCTGCCCCAACATCCCGGCTGACCGGCATGCGCATTACATGCAGCCGGCCGTCGGCCATTACGGCGTCTTCAACGGGTCGCGATTCCGCTCGGAAATCGTTCCGCGCATCGTCGATTTCATCACAAGCTACGGCCGCCAAACACGCGTAGCGGTGAAACCCAAGCTGGTCCGCTCCGCCAAAAGCTGAGGCTCGATCCGGCTGCAGAGTGCATTGCCCGCAGCAGCGGGGCGATTTTGCGCGCCACAGGCGTTCTGTTGCACAATAGACGCTGTTGGGCGGGCGCGGGTAACCATGCCGAAGAATCTGGCTCCCCCGATAATTGACACGGAGTGTAAATCCCCTTTAACCTTTCGTTAACAACAAGGGCGAACGGGGACAATGACTTCCTCACCGATAGCACGGACGCTGCGCTTGTGGGCGGCAGCAGGGCTGGCGATCTCTGCGTGCGGGGCAGTGCCGGCACTTGCAGGCGGCGCCATGGCGACGGGCGGCATGACCTCGCAGCCGATCGGCCACTATGATTTCTGTAAAACCCAGCCCGGCGAATGCTCGATCCGGCCGAGCAACCTCAACCCCGCCGCGATGACCGACGCCTTCATGCGCAAGCTGATCAACGTGACGTCAAGGGTCAACGCCGCCGTAAAGCCGATGAGCGACTACGACATCTATGGCAAGGACGAGGTCTGGGCCTATCCCGACAAGGGCGTCGGCGATTGCGAAGACTATGTGCTGGAAAAGCGCCGCCAGCTCTCGCGCTCTGGCGTGTCGCTGGCCGATCTCTTGATCACCGTCGTGCGCAAGCCGGACGGCGAAGGCCATGCCGTGCTGACGGTGCGCACCGACAAGGGCGACTACGTCCTCGACAATCTGACCGACAAGGTGAAGATCTGGGACGCCACCGGCTATCGCTTCCTCAAGCGGCAGGCCATCGACAACACCGGCCGCTGGGTCTCGATCCGCGGCGGCCAGCAGGTGCTGGTCGGCGCGGTTCAGTAAATAAGGACGATGCATGTGAGCGCGTCGCTGCGAACAGCTTCGTCGGAAGCCCGCGGCTAATAACTTTCACGAGATAACCGCAAGTCGGCGCTGCCCCTCATTGCCCTGCCGGGCATTTCTCCCCGTATATGACGGGGAGAAAGATGCTGCCATCGGTGATTTCGCCAATCGTCAACGTTGCAAAATAGTCGCCGGCAGGCGGATGAGGGCAGCGCTGCCCTCGAAATCTTATCTCTCGAAACGCCTCCTCAAAAAATTTCGCTACCTGCGTGAACCAAACCGTCTCCAGCGGCGACACACAGCCGTAAACAGAAACCCAACCATGGAGACTTCAAATGACTGCTTTCCTGCGTAATGCTTTCCTCGCCGCCATCGCGGTATCGTCCCTGGCCGGATCCGCTATGGCCGACCAGACCGGCTGCGCCAAGAACAACCAGTGGGGCAATCGCTGTTGCGATCTCACCTCGGACTGCCTGGGTGGCGGTCGCGGCGGCGATCATGACAGCACTGGCGGCCGTGGCGGCCAGGCCGGCGCGAAGTAATCTCGCTATATGCCCGCTGGCTAACGGCCGGCGGGCATCGCCTTCAGGATGAAATGCCGGCGCTATTGATGAGCATTCGTGGCCTTGGCGCCGCCCTACTTACGCCGCTCCAGTGCGGCCCGGATCGAGCCGGTGATGCGGGCAAGCTCGGCTTCGTCCAGCTTCTCGATGTTTTCGGCCAGGAGATTGGCCAACTCGGTGGCGGCAGGACTGAGGCCGGACGTATCGAGTCTCACCCGCGGATGTGAGGCCTCGGCCAGACGCGCCAGCTCTTCGGCATCGTCCCAGATGACGTTGAAATAGCCGATGATCTTCTGGATCAGCGTCCAGGTCGGCGCGCCGCGGCGGCCATGTTCCAGCGCCGACAAATAGGCGGCGCTGACTCCGATCGCCTGCGCCATGTCCTTCTGGCGCAAGCCGCGCTCGGCTCGAAGCGCCCGCAGTTTTTCGCCGAACGGCGTCATCAGCGGGTTCGCCTGAGTCGAACGTAGAGCGCGCCCGAACCGCCGTGGTTGCGGGCGGCGTGATCGTGGCTGGAGACCAGCGGCCGGAAGGCAGGCGTCGACAGCCAGGCAGGCACGGCGCGCCGCAAGACGCCGTCGCCGCCCGACGACGACCCTTTTCCCGTAATGACGAGGACATAGCGGATGCCGCCGGCATGGGCCCGGTGCAGGAACGAAAACAGCAGCGAATAGGCCTCGTCCTGGGTCATGCCATGCAGATCGACGCGGCCTTCGATCGGCAGCCGGCCCTTCTTCAGCTTGTCCAATGTCGGCTCGTCCAGCGCGTGCGATACATGCTGCGCCTTCGGCTTGGCGGCGAGGACCGGACCGACAGCGACCGGCGTCTGTGCCGGCTTGGGGTCGACGACGATGTCGGGAATCTCGACCGCGGTCCGGCCCTTCAGCGGTCGGGCGGTGCGCGCCACCAGGTTCCACAGCACCCGATCGTCTTCGTTGAGTTTATCGGGGCGCTTGCTCATCGATTCCTCCCCGAAACGAGAGCGCCTGGAACCAAGGCATAGAAATCGGCCGCATTGCGAACGACGCCGGCGATCTCGCCGGCCGCATCGCCGGAGCCGGCGAACAGATCGCCCCGCGCCGGTCCGATGATGGCCGAGCCGGTGTCCTGCGCAATCATCAGCCGCCGGAACGGTTTTCCGTCGAAGGCGGTCAGCGACGGAGCGTCGATGTAGAAGGGGGTACCGAATGTGTGCAGCAGCCGGTCGACCGCGAGCGAACGGCCCGGCGTCAACGGCACCTTGGCGGCGGCGACAGGACCGAGTGCGGCATCGTCGACATCGGCTTCGCGAAAGAAGATGTAGGAGCGGTTCTGCCAGAAGATCTCGTCGACGCGATCCGGATGCGCCCTGAACCAGGCGCGGATAGACTGCATCGTCACTTTTTCCAGTGGGATTTCGCCGAGTTCGGCGAGAATCTTCCCCGGACCGCTGAAACGTTGGCCGGATTTGGCGGCGTAGGTGACGCGGCAAAGCCGGCCGTCGGTCATCTTCAGCCTGGCCGCACCTTGCACATGGATGAAGAAGACGTCGACCTTGTCGGCAAGCCAAGCGATTTCCAGGCCTTGGCCGGCCAGCGCGCCTCTCTCGATCTCACCGCGGTTGAAATATTCAACCGGGCCCTGCGGCGTGTCGCGGGCGAAGGCCAGGTAGTCGTCCATGCCCTTGGGGCGGTTGGCGTCATCGATGTCGACGAGGTCGGCCGGTCGCGCCAGAAGCGGCACGGTGAGTTCATCCGTGCGCACCGGCGAGGCCTCGGCCTCCGGCTCGTAGAAGCCGGTGACCAGGCCGGGGTTTTCGGATCGAATCTGGACTGGGGCGAAATGGCGCTCGAAAAAAGCCTTGGCCGCCGACCGATTCGCCGGCGAAACGGTGCGCGCCTCGTCATAAGCGCCGGCAAACGCGTCGAACCGTACGCCCAACGAACCGGTGCGGTAGGGCTTGTTCAGGACATGAAAGGCCGAACGGCGGAAGGCTTCGAAAGCGGGCAGATGGTCATCGGAATTCCAACCGGGAAGATCATCGAAGGACTTTTCCACGAAAAGCGGCGAGAGCGACACCTCAGCCTCGCCACTGCCCATGTTTGCCTGCATGTCGCTATCCCAAAAAAGCTGCCCGCACCGGGCGACATGCATAGGCTCAGTCTTCTTCCTCGGTGGCGACCAGCTTCCAGTTCGGATCGCGCGAGCGTGTGTCGCGGGCGAAGGTCCAGACATCCTTGACCTCGGCCACCGTCTCGGGATCGCCGTCGATGACGGCACCCGCCTTGTCGCGGGTCGCCGAAATCAGTTCGCTCACGATGCGCAGCGTGATGTGGGCCTCGCCGCCCTTCATCTCGGCCGAGACGATGTCGGCCTTGTCGATGCCGACGAAGGAGGACTGGATCTTTTCGGCTTTCGCCTCGCGGTCGCCAATCGCGGCAACGAAGCCGTCAAAAACCTCGCGCGACAACAGGTTCTTCAGCGTTTTTCGGTCGCCATCGGCATAGGCCATGACGATCATCTCATAAGCCATCTTGGCGCCGTCGACGAAGACTTTGGGGTCGAAGGAGGGATCATTGTCCTTGATCGCGCGCAGGCCCTTGTTGAGGTCGGTGTCGGGCTTGGCGAAGGCATCGATGGCCGCATAGGTCTCGGCAGCCGTCTCGCCCGGCATGCGCTTGCGTGGCAGCGAAACCACATTTTCGGGCTTCTGGGTCGCGTCCTTCTCGGTGCGGCTGGCCGTGTACGGATCGAAGGGCGGGCGCTCGCTGCCCGTGCGGCGGCCAAGCACGTTGCGCAGCTGGAAAAAGATCACCACCGCCGCAATCAGAAAGAAAATGGTGCCGAAGTCGAAGAATCCCATATCTTTCGCCAATCAATCCCTGACCTGGCCGGGACCGCCAGCCAATCGGGCGGCGGTCGCATGGCGTTAAACATGCAAAGCATATAGAACGCATGGCGCAATCATTCAAATCAAAGGCAGGCATACCTATCTAATGGCCTCAGTGCCAGCGGCGATTATGCGCCGCCCGGCAAACATGGAAACGATCGGTCAAGACTTGCGCATTTCCTTCCTTCCTCTGTTCCTGCTTGCGCTGCCGCTGCTGGAAATCGCCGGTTTCGTCATTGTCGGCCGCGAGGTCGGGGCGCTGGCGACGGTCGGTCTGGTGCTGGCTTCAAGCATTGCCGGCGTGCTTCTGCTCCGGCACCAGGGTTTTGGCGTCATGGCGCGGGTCCGCGCCGAGATGGCCGGCGGCGGCGACCCCAGCCGCCAGCTCGCGCATGGCGCCATGATCGTGGTCGCCGCGATCCTGTTGATCATCCCCGGCTTCATCACCGATATTGTCGGCCTGCTGCTGTTCCTGCCGCCGGTGCGCGACCTTGCCTGGCGCAGGCTCAAGGGCCGCATCGTCGTCGCGACCGATTTCACCGCCGGCGGTTTTCGCGGCAGGTCGCGTGACAAGGTCATCGACCTCGACGACCGCGACTATTCGCGCGAGGACGATTTCAAGCGCGGTCCCGACCATAACTCGCCGTGGCGCCGCCTGAAGGACGACTGAACGTCACCTTGCCAACGACTGACTATTGACCCCTTTCGGCCTGAAGGCGGCAAACCTTGTCTTGTCTTGCCGACCATGCTAGCCAACGCCCGATTTCAATTCGGTCAGCGCTGCTGTCCAGGCAAAAGGAACAAGGCTCATGGCCAGCAAAGATGACGCGCCGGTCGGCGCCGCCAACGGCAACGGCGAAACGGCGCAGCCCTCGCTCAACGTGCTTGCCCAGTATGTGAAGGACCTGTCCTTCGAAAGCCCCGGCGCGCCGAACTCGCTGCGCGGCCGCGACAAGGCCCCAGGCATTGCGATCAACGTCAATGTCAATGCCAACCCGCTCTCCGACAAGCAGTTCGACGTCAATCTGACCTTGAACGCCAAGGCGTCCTTCGACCAGGAAGTGCTGTTCAATGTCGAACTGGTCTATGGCGGCGTCTTCGCCATCGCCGGCTTCCCGCAGGAGCACATGCTGCCGATCCTGTTCATCGAATGCCCGCGGCTTTTGTTCCCGTTCGCCCGCCAGATCATCGCCGAAGCCACCCGCAATGGCGGCTTCCCGCCGTTGATGCTCGACCCGATCGATTTTGCCCAGATGTTCCAGCAGAAGCTGGCCGAGGACCAGGCGGCATCGAAGGTCAAGGTGAGCTGAAGGCAAGCGTCACGCGCATGAGTTGAAAGCCCGGCTTCGTGCCGGGCTTTTTGTATACTGAGATGCTGGCGGGACAGCACCCCCTCTGCCTTGCCAGGCATCTCCCCCTCATCGCGACCTTCGCCAACTTTAGACGTTGCAGGAATGGGCTGGAGCGGCGAAGCTGCTGATCTCCCCCCTTGAGGGGGAGATGGCCGGCAGGCCAGAGAGGGGTGTGACGGAACGCTACCTCCGCGATCCGTTCACCCCGCCGCCACCTTCAGCCACAGCGCCTTTTCACCCAGCGTCGCCACCAGCCCCGCATGCGCCGCTCGCTCGCCCTCAGTCAGGCGCGGCGGCAGGGCGATTGGCCTGGCGGCGATCGAGATGTCGATGTCGGCAACGTCGCCATTGCTGTTGAGCTGCACCACGACCGCGTCGAGGACAAGTGCGGCCTGCTTGCCGCCGATGAGTTCGATGTAGACCTCGGCCAGGAGCTCGGAATCGAGCAGCGCGCCGTGCTTGGTGCGGTGGCCGTTGTCGATGCCGTAGCGGCGGCAGAGCGCGTCGAGCGAATTGGGGCCCATCGGATGCTTGCGCCGCGCCAGCGCCAGCGTGTCGACGACGCGCCCGGTGTCTATGGCCGGCTGGCCGAGCCGCCCGAATTCCGTGTTGAGGAAGCCGATGTCGAAATTGGCGTTGTGGGCGACGAGCTTGGCGCCGTCGGTGAAGGCGAGCCATTCCTCGGCGATTTCGGCAAAGGTCGGCTTGCCGACGAGGTCGGCGGCGCTGATGCCGTGCACGGCTTGCGCCTCGACATGGACGGCGCGCCCCTGCGGATTGATGAATTTGTGGAAGGTGCGGCCGGTCGGGAAGCGGTTGACCAGCTCGACGCCGCCAAGCTCGATGATGCGGTCGTCGCGCATGTCGAGTCCGGTGGTTTCGGTATCGAAAATGATCTCACGCATAGAATCAACCCACTCCTAGAGGAGTAGAATCATGGAGCGGAACAAAATGGCAATGGGCAATGCCGACAGGCTGCCGTCAGGAGCCTGATGGGCGCGACTTATCCCCCAGGAGTTAGCAGGCGAGTTCAGCGCCCTGAGAGCTCGGCAATGATCGCGCCGACCGCGGTGCGGGCGGCGTCCATGCCTTCGCCGGTGTCGATGACGAAATCGGCCTGCCGGCGCTTTTCAGCGTCGGGCACCTGCTTGGCCAGGATTGCCGCCAGCTTTTCCTCACTCATGTCAGGACGCGCCAGCACGCGGGCGCGCTGGATATCGGCCGGCGCGGTGACGACGACGACCTTGTCGACACGGTTGCGGCCGCCGGTTTCGAACAGCAGCGGAATGTCGAGCACGACGAGCGGCGCGCCGGCGGCGCGGTGCCTTGCCAGAAAGGCATCGGCATCGGCCCGCACCAGCGGATGGACGATCGCCTCCAATGTCTTCAGCGCAGCAGCGTTGCCGAGCACGCGGCGCGCCAACTCGGTGCGATCGACCGAACCGGCAATCACGGTGCCGGGAAAGGCCGCCTCGACGAGAGGTGCTGCCTTGCCGGCATAGAGGCGATGTACGGTCGCGTCGGAATCATGCACCGGCACGCCGGCGTCGACGAACATTTTCGCCGTCGTCGACTTGCCCATGCCGATCGACCCGGTGAGGCCGAGCACGATCATCATTTGGCGCCCATCATTTGCGACCCATCATTTGGCGAGGATGTCGGCGACGATCATCTGTCGCAACTCAGGCGTGACCTGCGGCATCTTGCCGAACCAGCGTTCGAAACCGGGCACAGCCTGGTGCAACAGCATGCCGAGCCCGTCGACCGTCTTCAAATTTCTCGCGCGGGCAGCGGCAAGCAGCGGTGTTTCCAGCGGCACATAGACGATGTCTGCGACAATGGCGTGAGCTGGCAGGCCGGCCGGATCGGCGGCCAGCGTCGCATCGCCATGCATGCCAAGTGCCGTCGTGTTGATCAGCAAGCCGGCATCGCCAAGCAAGTCGCCGACCGCGCCATGCGCCGAGACGCCGGCCCCGAAGCGGTCGGCGAGTTCCTGCGCCCGCGCCAATGTGCGGTTGACGATGCGGATATCTTTGATGCCGCGCACTTTAAGCGCGTGGATGACCGCGCGCGACGCGCCACCGGCGCCGAGCACCACGGCCGGAGCGTTTCTCTCCCAGCCCGGGGCATGCTCGTCGAGATTGCCGGCAAAGCCGATCCAGTCCGAATTGCCGCCCCACAGCACGCCGTCGTCCAGCCACAGCATGTTGACCGCGCCGATCATCTCCGCCGCCTCGTCGCGGCGCTCGACCCGGGCAAAGGCGACTTCCTTGTGTGGAATGGTGACGTTGCCGCCCTGATAGCCATTGGCCTGGAGGGAAGAGAGGAACTCGGGAAAATCGGCCGGCGCGACATCGATCGCATGATAGCTGCCGTCGATGCCGTATGTGTTCAGCCAATAGCCGTGGATCTTCGGCGAGCGCGAATGCGCGATCGGATGGCCGGTGACGAAAGCTTTTTTCTCAACCATCGATGGCTCCGAGCGCACGCAATTCCGCCAGCACCGGTAACAGCGGCAGGCCGACAATGGTGAAATAATCGCCTTCGATCTTTTCGAACAGCTGGATGCCTTCGCCCTCGATCTGGTAGGCGCCGACGCTCGACAGCGCCTTGGCGCCGACGCGGGCCAGGTGCCGGCCGACGAAGGCCGGATCGAGCTTGCGCATGGTAAGGCTGGCGATGCCTACATGGCGCCACAGCACCTTGCCGTTGCGGCAGAGCACGGCGGCGCTGTTCAGCTGATGCGTCTTGCCCGACAGCGCCAACAGATGGCGGCGGGCGCCTTCCATGTCGGCCGGCTTGTGGAACACTTCATCTCCCAGTGACAAAGTCTGGTCGCAGCCGAGCACCAGGGCGCCCGGTCTGCGTTCGCTGACCTCGGTCGCCTTGGCTTCGGCGAGTATCAGGGCGACATCTTCCGGCGACACACCGCTGTCCTGCAACGGCGCCTCGAGCGCACGCTCGTCGACATCGGCAGGCACCGCTTCGATGCCGAGCCCGGCATTGATGAGCATTGCTTTGCGGAACGGGCTGCCGGAGGCAAGGATGATTTTTTCGGTCATGGGTTCTGGGCCTGGTCGATAGTGGTTGATTGGGGCAGGAGGTCGCGTTGCCATCCCATCATCTATTCTTCCCCCGCAGGGCAACAATGGCTGCCGCGGTCTCTTCGATCGAGCGGCGGCTGACGTCTATCATCGGCCAATTGTGGCGGGTGCAGATCTGGCGGGCATAGGCGAGCTCTTCGGCGATCGAGGCACGGTCGACATAATCGGTCGCTTCGTAGGTGCTGCTGTTGCCGAGCACGCGGTTCTGCCGGACATGCGAGATGCGTTCGGCGGTGGCGATCAGCCCGACGATCAGCGGCTTGGTGGCAGCGACCAGGCTTTCGGGCACGGGCACGCCGAGCACGATCGGGATGTTGGCGGTCTTGATGCCGCGGTTGGCGAGATAGATGCTGGTCGGCGTCTTCGATGTCCTGGAAATGCCGATCAGCACGACATCGGCGTCGTCCATGTTGAGCGGCAGCTGGCCGTCATCATGCTCCATCGTAAAATTGAGTGCGTCGATACGGTGGAAATAATCGGCATCGAGCACATGCTGGGCGCCGACGCGGCGGCCGGCCGGCGTGCCGAGATAGGACTGGAACACGGTGAGGACCGGCTCCAGCACCGAAACGCAGGGCAGCCCCATGGCGGCGCAGCGCTCGTCAATACCGCGCGCCAGCTTCTGGTCGACGACGGTGTAGAGGATGATGCCCGGTTCCTCTTCTATGTCCTCGAAGACTTTCGCCACCTGCTTTTCGGTGCGGATGAGCGGATAGATATGCTCGATGGCGCGCGCATCCTTGTATTGCGCCGAGGCGGCTCGGCCGGCCGCCAGCAGCGTCTCGCCGGTGGCGTCGGAAATCAGGTGCAGGTGAAAGAAGCTCTGGGGTTTGTTCACAGGGGGCGCCTCAGGCTGTGGGCTTGTGTGGATAAACCGGGGCCGCAAAGGCGACCGGCTGGGAGGCGACTGTATCAGAAGGCCAGTTGTCCACAATTCGATGCGCTGTCAGCTTCACTGTGCGGTTGGGGACAAATCTGGGGACGGGCGTTTTTGCCAGCGCTTCATCCACAGAGGCGGTTTTCAGCGGCTACGCCAAACCATTGACTCCAGTGATGGAATCCTGGTCATCCACACTCTTTGACAATCCCGCGGAAGAAACACGCGACAAAATGCTGGCTGGCCTTTTCCAGGGCAAAGCGGGACAGGTGACAACCACCGATACCAACAGACTCTTAGAATCAGAAAATTCTAGAAATAGACTATTTAATTATAGAGAAGGCAGGGAAGAGAGCGCTCAATGCCCGAGAACCGCATCGTGCTGGACGTGCTGAGAGGCGAGGCAGTGTTTCCGCCGCCGCTCTGGATGATGCGCCAGGCCGGGCGCTATTTGCCGGAGTACCGCGAGACCAGAAAGCGCGCCGGGTCCTTTCTCGATCTTTGCTACAATCCTGATCTGGCCGTCGAAGTGACGCTGCAGCCGATCGAGCGCTTCGGCTTCGATGCCTCGATCCTGTTCTCTGACATTCTGGTCGTGCCGCATGCGCTGGGGCGCGATGTCCGCTTCGAGGAGGGCCGCGGGCCGCTGCTGACGCCAATCACTGCAGCTGAGATTTCGGCTCTCAACAGTGAAACGTTTCACGTGAATCTCGAACCGGTCTACGAAACGGTTCGCCGGCTGCGGGCAAGATTGCCTGACGAGACCACGCTGATCGGCTTCTGCGGCGCGCCGTGGACGGTGGCGACCTACATGATCGCCGGCCACGGCACACCCGACCAAGCGCCGGCGCGGCTGTTTGCCTATCGCGAACCGACGGCCTTCAAGCATCTCCTGAAAGTGCTCGCCGATCACTCCGCGGCCTATTTGATCCGCCAGATCGAAGCCGGTGCCGACGTGGTGCAGATTTTCGATTCCTGGTCCGGCGTGCTTGATGATGCGTCTTTCGAGCAGTTCTGCGTGCAACCGGTGGCGGAGATCGTCAGGCAAGTTCGTGCGGTTCATCGCGATGTTCCGATCATAGGCTTTCCGAAGGGCGCCGGCGCCCGCTACGAGACCTATCGTGAGAAGACCGGGGTCACGGGGCTGGGGATCGACTGGACCGTGCCCCTGTCGGCTGCGAACGAACTGCAGCGCTCGGGTGCGGTCCAGGGCAACCTCGATCCCTTGCGGCTCGTGGCTGGCGGCAAAGCCCTGTCGGACGGCGTCGATGCGATCCTCAAGGCGCTGGGCGACGGACCGCTGATCTTCAATCTCGGCCATGGCATTACGCCGGAGACGCCGGTGGCGCATGTCGAGGCGATGGTGAAGCAGGTGCGGAGCGCGACACGCTGATGGCTCAATCGGATAATACGGGCGGCAACAGCACTCGTGGGGCGATGATGCGCATGACCATCGGCATCGGAGTGCTGGTTGTTCTCACCGCACTTTTGTTTTTCTTTGCGCCTGAGGGTTTCTATCCCTGGGCGAAGGCAATCCATATCCTGGCCGTCATCTCCTGGATGGCCGGCATGCTCTATCTGCCGCGATTGCTGGTCTACCACGCCGACGCAGAGAAGGGGTCCGTCCAATCGGAGACCTTCAAGGTGATGGAGCGGCGTCTGCTGCGCGGCATCATCAATCCGGCGATGATCGTCACCTGGGTGTTCGGGCTTTGGCTTGCCTGGAAAGTGTTTGGCTTTCACGGCGGCTGGCTGCACGCCAAGATAGGCTTGGTGCTGTTGCTGTCGGGCGTGCATGGCTATCTGGCCGGTGCTGTCAGGAAATTCGCCGAGGACCGCAATGAAAAACCGGCGCGGCACTGGCGAATCGTCAACGAGATCCCCACATTGCTGATGATCGCCATCGTCATCCTGGTTGTCGTCAAGCCGTTCTAGGCCCATTTCGGTCGAACAAAACGCAGCTTGCTCTTTCCCCCGACCGACGATAAAAGACGGGTCTTCCTTCCCGTCATGCGCCGCCCTTGATTGCTTTCGGCCGCGCCCGGCATTT
Source organism: Mesorhizobium sp. M0626 (assembly GCF_040320665.1). Classification (NCBI taxonomy): domain Bacteria; kingdom Pseudomonadati; phylum Pseudomonadota; class Alphaproteobacteria; order Hyphomicrobiales; family Phyllobacteriaceae; genus Mesorhizobium; species Mesorhizobium sp. M0626. The sequence goes on from NZ_JAMYQD010000017.1 coordinate 185,175, forward strand.
ATCGCATCCAGCCGATATATTTTCCCCAAAGCAGATTCAGAGTCCGTCTATGCAAGAAATGAAACTCGCAGAGTTCAAGAACAAGAAGCCGCCAGAGCTGATCGCCTATGCCGAATCGCTCGAAGTAGAAAACGCCAGCGTCATGCGCAAGCAGGAGTTGATGTTTGCCATCCTGAAGAAACTGGCCGCCCAGGACGTCGAGATCATCGGCGATGGTGTGGTCGAGTTGTTGCAGGACGGTTTCGGCTTCCTGCGCTCAGCCAACGCCAATTATCTGCCGGGTCCCGACGATATCTACATCTCGCCCTCGCAGATCCGCCGCTTCTCCTTGAAGACCGGCGATACCGTCGAAGGCCCGATCCGCAGCCCAAAAGAGGGCGAGCGCTATTTCGCCCTTCTCAAGGTCAACACGATCAATTTCGACGATCCCGAAAAGATCCGTCACAAGATCCATTTCGACAATCTGACGCCGCTCTATCCGACCAAGCGGCTGAAGATGGAGATCGACAATCCGACCGGCAAGGACATCTCGTCGCGGGTGATCGACCTAGTGGCGCCGATCGGCAAGGGACAGCGCGCGCTCATCAACGCGCAGCCGCGTACCGGTAAAACGGTGCTGATGCAGAATATCGCCCACTCGATCACGGCCAATCATCCGGAATGCTATCTGATCGTACTTCTGATCGACGAACGGCCAGAAGAAGTGACCGACATGCAGCGTTCGGTGAAGGGCGAGGTCGTGTCCTCGACCTTTGACGAACCGGCGGTGCGCCACGTCCAGGTCGCCGAAATGGTCATCGAGAAGGCCAAGCGCCTGGTCGAGCATGGCCGCGACGTCGTTATTCTGCTCGATTCGATCACCCGCCTCGGCCGTGCCTACAACACCGTCGTGCCGTCCTCCGGCAAGGTGCTGACCGGCGGTGTCGACGCCAACGCGCTGCAGCGGCCGAAGCGCTTCTTCGGCGCGGCCCGCAACATCGAGGAAGGCGGCTCGCTGACCATCATCGCCACCGCGCTGATCGACACCGGCAGCCGCATGGACGAAGTCATCTTCGAAGAGTTCAAGGGCACCGGCAACTGCGAAATCCAGCTCGACCGCAAGGTCGCCGACAAGCGCATCTACCCGGCCATGGACATTTTGAAGTCAGGCACCCGCAAGGAGGACCTGCTGGTCTCCAAGCAGGATCTGCAGAAGATCTTCGTCCTGCGCCGCATCCTGGCGCCGATGGGAACCACCGACGCGATCGAGTTCCTGATCGACAAGCTGAAGCAGACCAAGACCAACGCCGATTTCTTCGATTCGATGAACACGTAAGCTTCTCGTCGGCCATCGTTTCGCATTGAAGCCCCGTTCCGGGAACTGGGACGGGGTTTTTCATTGCGGGGGCAAACAGGTCGCATTTCCGACAGGGCGTGGCCTTGGGCGGCAATTTCCATAGCTGTCGTCATGCGAGTAATCGCGTCTCGAAGATCGGAAGCCGCATGGAGAAAACAATCCCGACCCTGATCGGCTTCTCGGCCATCCTGACATGGTCCTTCCTGGCGCTGCTTTCGACGGCGGCGGGACCGATTCCGCCCTTTCAGCTGGCGGCGATGACGTTTCTGCTTGGCGGGTTGGTCGGCGCGTCGAGCTGGCTTGTCCGTCCGGCGGCGATCAAGTCGCTGCGCCAGCCGTGGCAGGTCTGGGCGCTCGGCACAGCGGGGCTGTGCATCTACCACTGCGCCTATTTCTTCGCCATCCAGTCGGCGCCGCCGGTCGAGGTCAGCCTGATCGCCTATCTCTGGCCGTTGCTGATCGTCGTCTTTGCCGCCTTCCTGCCTGGAGAAAAGCTGAGGGTCCATCACATTGCCGGCGTCATGCTCGGCCTTGCCGGCGCCATTGTGGTGATCACCAAGGGCGGCACGATCGGACTGGCCAATGGTGTGATGAAGGGGCATGTCATCGCGCTGTTCTGCGCTTTCATCTGGGCCGGCTATTCGGTTTTATCGCGCCGCTTTGGCAAGGTGCCGACCGATGTGGTCGTCGGTTACTGCTTCATCACGGCTGCGGTCGCCTTGGTGCTGCACCTCACCCTTGAGACCACCGTCTGGCCACAGACGGCGACGGAGTGGAGCGCCATCGTCATCTTGGGCGTAATACCGCTAGGCGCCGGCTTTTACGCCTGGGACTATGGCTGCAAGCACGGGGACATCATGATCCTCGGCGCCCTCTCCTATGCCGCGCCCCTCTTCTCGGTCATCGTGCTTCTGCTGGCAGGCTTTGGTGTGTTTCACTGGTCGGTGGCTGTTGCTTGCATCCTGATCACGGTCGGAGCGGTGGTCGCAGCCAAGGATTTGCTGTTCAGGCCGCGGCCGCCATCCATTGATGTGAAGCCGCTTCCTTCGGCGTTGGACGGAAACATGGGTTGAGCTACCGGCGTCGCAGCAGCGGCTCGGTTCCTACGGATCCGTCGCCACCGGCATGATAGCGGTGCATAGCCCCGGTCTGCCGTCGGGGGCCGGATGCCACTGGCCAATGTTAAGTCGATTCGCATCCGTTCCAATCGGGGACGATCAGCGTGACGCGGGTCGGGATTTCCGATTCGCAACCGGAACGAGGCTTTCCCCATGGGGAGATGGGCTCCAGCTTCACGTTTCCGGGCCAGGAACAGGCGTCAACGATGCCGGCCAGCCGTAGGGCTTGCTGGCCCGCCCAGAACTGCTTGGCGTCGGGATTAGGACCCGCCTGCTCGCACATGGATGACAAGGCGGCTACAGATTTGGTAATCCGGTCGCTCTCGCGATCGACCTTGATATTGACGGACAGCCGGTTCATGACGGCCGCGACACTGTGGGATTGTTGACACCTAGGCGACCGGTGAGAACGGGCAGATGATTTCGGGCGATTCGATCGTTGCGCTTTCCAGCGGGCGCCTGCCCGCCGGCATCGCTGTCATCCGCATTTCCGGACCGAGGACTCGATTCGTTGTCGAAACGGTGGCTGGTGGCACGGTCAAGGACCGGTGTGCGACCCTGCGCAAGCTCCGAACGGTGGACGGGTCGCTTATCGACAACGGCCTGGTGCTGTTTTTTCCGGGGCCGAACAGTTTTACCGGCGAGGATGTCGCCGAGTTCCACGTCCATGGCGGCCGCGCCGTCGCCAGCAAGATGCTGGAGATCATTGCCGGGTTTGACGGCGTGCGTCATGCGGAACCTGGGGAATTTACGCGCCGGGCTCTTCTCAACGGCAAGCTGGATCTGGTCGAGACGGAGGCGTTGGCCGATCTGGTCAACGCCGAAACCGAAGCGCAGCGGCGCTTTGCCGTGCAGAATGCCGAAGGAGTGCAAAGCGAACTCTATCTTGGCTGGCGCCGTCGGCTGATCCATGCACGGGCGATGATCGAGGCGGAAATCGACTTCGCCGACGAAGACGACGTGCCCGGTTCGGTTTCGGACACGGTTTGGTCCGATGTGCGCGCAATGGTGGGGGAGATCGGCCGGCATGTCGATGGCTTCCATGCCGCCGAGATCATCCGTGACGGGTTTGAGGTTGTCATCCTCGGTGCACCGAACGCCGGCAAATCCAGCCTGTTCAACGCGCTGGCCAGGCGTGAGGCGGCGATTGTTACCGACGAGCCCGGCACGACGCGGGACTTGCTCGAAGTGGTGCTGGATCTCCACGGAGTGCGGGTCAGGGTAACCGACACCGCGGGCCTGCGCGAGTCGCCCGGCAAGATCGAAGCGATCGGTATCGAAAAGGCGCGGGCCAAGGCGCACACGGCTGACCTGGTGCTGTTGCTGGAAGATCTGGCGGACCCTACTGCCATCGGCAACATGCCTGTTGACGCCCCGGCTTTGAGAATCGGCACCAAGGTCGATCTCTTGAAAGGTTCGCCGCGATCAGAGGCGTATGATGCGTTGATATCGACGGTGGACGGCACTGGTTTGGCTGAACTGCTGGCTGAGATCGGCAGGCGCGCCGCAGCTGCTATCGGCGATGCCGGTGACATCCTGCCGTCTCGGTTGCGGCATGTGGAGCTGCTCAATGAGACCAGGCGCTTTCTGATCTCGGCTTTGTCGGGGCAAGAGTGCGGCCAGGAGCTGCGGGCGGAGGAGCTGCGTCTAGCGGCGGACCGGCTTGGCCGGATCGTCGGCGCGGTGGATGTCGAGGACCTGCTGGACGTGATCTTTTCGCAGTTTTGCATTGGGAAGTGACTCACGTGAAACAGGGGGGCGCGCTGTGTGAGTGACTCACGTGAAACACGGGGGGCCGCCCAAGTGCGTGTTTCACGTGAAATGAGACGGTTGGCAAAAGGGCAAGTGGCCGAAAGCCTGCACCGCCCCTCATTGTCCCCGTTCATGGGGAGAAGATGCCGGAAGGTAGATAAAGGGCAGCGCCAAACGAGGCTTCGCTGCTCCTATGACTCACGTGAAACACCTCTGCGACTTTCAGCACTCCGGTCCACGTGAACGAATCAACCTGCAATCCTTGACAGCGTCCTCTCGTGGGGACATGTGTCGGGAAATCTCTGAATCTGGAAGGGACAATGATCGATCGCTATGATGTGGTTGTGGTGGGCGGTGGCCATGCCGGGTGCGAGGCTGCGTGCGCTGCCGCGCGCGCCGGCGCCAGGACCGCGCTGGTCACGCTGCGCTTCGACACGATCGGTGTCATGTCCTGCAATCCGGCGATCGGCGGCCTCGGGAAGGGCCATCTGGTGCGTGAGATCGACGCCATGGACGGGCTGATGGGCCGCATCGCCGATGCTGCCGGCATCCAATTCCGCCTGCTCAATCGCCGCAAAGGCCCTGCCGTGCGCGGGCCGCGCACGCAGGCCGACCGCAAGCTGTATCGGCTGGCCATGCAGGAAGCGATTCGGCAGCAGAACGGTCTCGACGTCGTCGAAGGCGAAGTCTTGGATTTCGAGATCGAAGAAGGACGGATCGCCGCTGTGCTCCTGGCCGACGGGCGCCGGTTGGCGTGCGGTGCAGTCGTCCTGACCACCGGCACTTTTCTTCGCGGCCTCATCCACATTGGCGACAGGAAGATTGTCGCCGGGCGGATGAACGAGCAGGCGAGCCTTGGCCTGTCGGCGACGATGAGCCGCGCCGGTTTCGCGCTTGGACGGCTGAAGACCGGCACGCCGCCGCGGCTCGATGGCCGCACCATCGACTGGGCGTCGCTGGAAAGCCAGGCGGCCGACGAACATCCAGTGCCGTTCTCGCTGCTCACCGACACAATCAAGAATCCGCAAATCCATTGCGGCATCACGCGTACGACACCGGCGACGCACGAGCTGATCCGCGCCAATCTCGGCCGCTCCGCCATGTATTCCGGCTCGATAGAGGGGGTCGGACCACGCTATTGCCCGTCGATCGAAGACAAGATCGTCAAGTTCGGCGATCGCGAAGGCCACCAGATTTTCCTCGAGCCGGAAGGGCTGGACGACGACACGGTCTACCCCAATGGCATTTCGACCTCCCTGCCCGAGGATGTGCAACTCGACATTCTCAAAACTATACCCGGGCTAGAGCGGGCGACCATGCTGCAGCCCGGCTACGCCATCGAATACGACCATGTCGATCCGCGCGAGTTGGAGCCGACGCTTGAGGCCAAACGTATTGCGGGGCTTTTCCTAGCCGGTCAGATCAACGGCACCACCGGTTATGAAGAAGCCGGAGCGCAGGGCCTGCTCGCCGGGCTCAACGCCGCGCGCAAGGCGGCGGCCGACGACCAAATCGTGCTCAGCCGCACCGAAGCCTATATCGGTGTGATGGTCGACGACCTCACCAGCCGCGGCATTGCCGAGCCCTACCGCATGTTCACTTCGCGGGCGGAGTTTCGCCTATCGCTGCGCGCCGACAATGCCGATGAAAGGCTTACGCCTCTGGCAAATCGGCTTGGTATTGTGTCGCCGGAGCGAACGCGGCGGTTCAATCAAGTCACACAGGATCTTGATAGGGCGCGCGAACTCGCAGCTGCGACGACGATGACGCCCAACGAAGCAGCGCGGCATGGGCTGGAGATCAACAGGGACGGCGTGCGCCGCTCCGCCTACGAATTGCTCGCTCATCCCGGCGTCGATATCGCTTGGCTGGCCCGTGTTGCGCCGGCCTTTGGCGCAATCGACCCCAAAACCGCCGAGCGGCTCGAAACGGAAGCGAAATATTCGGTTTACCTTGATCGCCAGCAGGCAGATGTCGCACAGATCCGCCACGAGGAAAGCCGGTTGATCCCGGCGTCGGTGGATTTCGCCGATGTTCCCGGCCTGTCCAATGAGCTGAAGCAGAAGATGCTAACGCGTCAGCCCCGGTCGATTGCTGACGCGCAGCGTATGGAAGGCATGACGCCGGCGGCGCTGGCAATCATCGTCGCGCACGTCCGCAACGCTGAAACGGCCGCGCAAAGGGCCGTTGCGTGAGCGCTGCCTCATGGGCGAGCCTGCAAGAGGCCGCGGGACCGGTTTCACGTGAAACATTCAATCGGTTGGTGACGTTCGAACAGTTGTTCCTGAAATGGAACCGCAGCATCAATCTGGCTGCGCCGTCGACGCTGGACGATGTCTGGGGCCGCCATATTCTGGACAGCGCGCAGCTGGCCCGAATAGCCCCCCAGGCCAAACGCTGGGCCGATCTCGGTTCGGGCGGCGGTTTTCCGGGCCTGATAATGGCCTTCCTGCTGGGCGAGCGTGACGGCGCGTCGATCGATCTGGTCGAGAGCAACCGCAAGAAAGCATCGTTTTTGCAGGCGGTCATTGGCCAGTTCGGTTTGCCGGCACGGGTCGTCGCCCGGCGCATTGACGACAGCTATGCGCTTGTTTCCGCACCGGAAATCATCACGGCGCGGGCGCTTGCCGCGCTGCCGGCGCTGCTCGATCTGTCGGCGCCGTGGTTGACCAAGGGATCGCGGGCGCTGTTCCACAAAGGCCGGGATTACCGCTCCGAGGTGGAAGAAAGCACTCACCGCTGGGCTTTCGATCTGGTAGAACATCCGAGCATGACCGACGCCCATGGCGTCATCCTCGAAGTGACCGATCTGCGGACGGCGTAAGCTCTCCTTTGCAACCTTGGCGACGCAATGAATACCTGGCCCACATGAATACCTGGCACAGACCCATGAAAACCGGACCTCGCATCATCACCGTCGCCAACCAGAAGGGCGGCGTCGGCAAGACCACCACCGCCATCAATCTGGCCACGGCGCTGGCCGCCATCGGCGAAAAGGTGCTGATCGTCGATCTCGACCCGCAAGGCAATGCCTCGACGGGTCTCGGTATCGACCGCAAGGACCGCACCGTCTCGTCCTACGATGTGCTGACCGGCGAACTGGGCCTGGAAGAGGCGGCCATTCCAACGGCGGTGCCCGGCCTGTCGATCGTGCCGTCGACGCTCGACCTGCTCGGCATCGAGATGGAAATCGCCTCGGCGCCGGATCGCGTGCTTAAGCTGCGCAACGCGCTGCGCGCCGCCACCGAGCGCGGTGCGCCGTTCGGCTATGTGCTGATCGACTGCCCGCCCTCGCTCAACCTTTTGACTTTGAATTCAATGGCGGCAGCCGATTCTGTTCTTGTGCCGTTGCAGTGCGAGTTCTTCGCGCTGGAAGGGCTAAGCCAACTCCTGGAAACGGTGGAGCAGGTGCGCCGTTCGATCAATCCGGACTTGATCATCCAGGGCATCGTGCTGACCATGTATGACGGCCGCAACAACCTCGCCAACCAGGTGGTTCAGGACGTGCGGGCACATATGGGCGACAAGGTCTACGAGACCATCATTCCTAGGAATGTGCGAGTGTCCGAGGCGCCCTCCTATGGCAAGCCGGCGATCCTCTATGACCTGAAATGCTCCGGCAGCCAAGCCTATCTGCAATTGGCATCCGAAGTGATCCGCCGCGAGCGAAAATTGCGCGCTGCATGATTAGGCAGGGTCGATAAACAAAGCGATCCGGCACCGAAACGATCAAGAATCTGGAATTGAGATGAGCGAAGACCTTTCGAGAAAGAGACTGGGGCGTGGACTGGCGGCGCTGATCGGGGAGATCGACCGCCCGGTGGCAGCGGCCGAAAAGCCAGGCCTGAATGCCGACGGCAAGGTGCCGATCGAGTTTCTGAGCCCGAACCCGAAAAACCCGCGCCGGCATTTCGGCGACGCCGATCTGACGGATCTCGCGCATTCGATCCGCGAACATGGCGTCGTGCAGCCGGTAGTGGCGCGGCCTTCGCCGACGCAGGCCGGGCGCTACGAGATCATCGCCGGCGAGCGCCGCTGGCGGGCGGCGCAGCGCGCCGGGCTGACCGAGATCCCGATCATCGTGCGCGACGTCAACGACCGCACAGCGCTGGAACTGGCGATCATAGAAAACGTCCAGCGCACCGATCTCAACCCGGTCGAGGAGGCGCTCGGCTACCAGCAGTTGATCGACGACCACGGCTACACACAGGCCGACCTCGGCAATGTCATCGGCAAGAGCCGCAGCCACGTCGCCAACACGCTCAGGCTGTTGAAGCTGCCCGACGTAATCCGCGACATGCTGGTCGACGGCGTGCTGTCGGCCGGCCATGCCCGGACGCTGGTGACGGCGCAGGATCCCGCCGGGCTAGCCAAGCAGATCGTCGAAGAAGGGCTTTCGGTGCGCCAGGCTGAGGCGCTGGCGCAGATGCCGGCGGGCGGCACGCCGCCCAAGGCAAAACCAGCACACGGCGCATCGGGCAAGGATGCCGACACGCTGGCGCTGGAAAGGCTGATGACCAACACGATCGGCATGATCGTGACCATCGAGCACAAGGGCAAAGGCGGCGCGATCCGCGTGGACTACCGCAGTCTGGAGCAGCTCGACGAGCTATGCCGGCGGTTGAAGGATGAGCGGTAGAGGGTTGGGGCTGCGCCATATCTAGCCGGCGAATGAAGTTCTGGCTTAGGATGAAGAAAGGGCTTGGCGGTTGCCGGCCCTTCTTTTTATTGGCGATTGCCGAAGGGATCGAACTGCTGATCTCCCCCCTTGAGGGGGAGATGGCCGGCAGGCCAGAAGGGTCGTCTCCCATCAAGCGCCGACCTCGTTTGTCGTTGCGAAAGGCGCCAGCGCTCCACGCGCCGCGACCCCCCTCTGTCGCCTTTGGCACATCTCCCCCTCAAGGGGGGAGATCACCGCTGCGCCAGCCTCGCGCTCTCCACCGCAATGCCGAGCAGCGCCTGCCGCGCCAGCGCTTCCGACAAATCCGGCCTGCGCCTGGTCTGCAGCACGGCCGATTGCAGCCGGTTCAGCGCGCGGCTGAGCGCCTCGACGTTCCAGCGCTCCAGCGCCTTCTCCACCAGCTTGCGCCGCGAGAAAAACACCGGCGGACGGGCGCCGGCCACTGCCGAGGCGGCGTTGCGGCCGGCGGTGTCCATCTGGCCGCGCATGACCTGAAGCTGCTGCAGCTGCCGCATCGCCGAGGACAGTACCAGGAAAGGATGGCCGCCGGACAGGCAGTGGCGGGTGAAGGCGGTGTCGAAGTCACCGATCCTGCCCTCCAGCACAGCATCGACCGCGTCGTCGAAGGAGGCGCCGGAGACGTCGCCGGACATCGCCCTTACGTCGTCGAGGCTGATGTCCTTCTGGCCGTGGGCATAAAGCACCAGTTTTTCGATCTCACCGCGTGAGGCCAACCGGTCGCCGCCGAGATTGCGGCGCAGCGCCTGGCGTGCGTCGAGCGCCATCGACATGCCGGCCTTGCGCAACTCGTCGTCAATGACGCTGTCGATGTCGCGCGCTTCATCGGCATAGCATGGCAGCGCCATGGCGTTGTCGGCCGCCTCGACCACGGCGCGCAGCCCGACGCCTTTTTTCAGGTCGCCGGCCTCGATGAGAATGATGGCGTCGCGCGCGGGCTCCGCGGTCAGCGCCTTCACGTCGTCGGCCAGCGCCTTCTGGCCGCTCGCGTTGCGCACCCACAGAAGCCGCCGGTCGGAGAACATCGGCACGGTGCGGGCTTCGTCCAGCAGCCGGCCCTGGTCGCGATCGACCTCCGCGCCATCGAGCCGGACGACTGAGAACGGATCGTCGAGCGACAGGCCGGTTTTCGCGGCAAAGGCTTTGGCCCGCTCGGCGACCAAGCCGCGGTCGGGTCCGTAAAGCAGGACGATCGATATGCGCGCGTCAGGCTTCGCCAGCCACGAATCGACCTCATATCCTTTTTTCTGCGCCATGGAGGGTGGTTAGCATGATGCGGCCGCTGAGTGAACGTTCTCCAGAGAGTTCGAGACCCTAGCGCCCTTCCTCTCCCTCCGGAGGGGGGAGAGGTGGCTCGGCGAAGCCGAGACGGAGTGGGGGAGCCACCTGGCAATCGCCGCGAACGGACAAAGGAAGGGCACTATCTCAAGCATTGCCTAGCGCCCAAGGGTCGACCCCCACTCCGTCGAGCTTCGCTCGACACCTCTCCCCCGATCGACGGGGGAGAGGTGT
>NZ_JAMYQD010000018.1:0-192691 GCF_040320665.1 Mesorhizobium sp. M0626
CGCCGCCGCCCTCCGCTCTACCCCCCGCCTACAAGGGCCGCGCCCCCCTCCCCCCCCGTGGGGGGGCGGGCCCCCCACGGGGCGGGGGGGGGGGCGGTGCCGCACCCCCACCCCGCTGCTTCGCAGCGACCCTCCCCACAAGGGGGAGGGTAAAGTCCCGAGCCTCACATCCCCGTCAGATCGCTCATCAGCCCCGAAGCCACCGACAGCCTGGACACGGTGATATCCCCGCCTTCGGTCAGCGCCTGCAGCCGCTCGCGGATGCGCGCCACGCGCTCGCCTCCGGCTTCCAGCCAGGCCGCCACAGGATCCGCCGTCCCGGCATGGCCGGCGAGAGCCGCCACCGCAATGCCGCGCCGCGCCGCGCCGATCGTGTCGGTGGCGCGCGACAGCGCCAGCTGGTCGTAATAGTCCGACGGCGTGATTGAACGCGCCGCCTCTTCGACGCGCGGAATGCGGAAGGCATCGCTGACGGCGAAGAACGCCTTGGCCGAGGCGACGACGTCGGCATTGGCCGTGCGCGCCGTCAGTGCGATGTCGGGGATCAGTCCCGCCACATCGGCCATTGCCAGCTGCCCGGCGAGCTTTTCCGGGGCGCCGGCCTTGAACAGGCCATCCCGCCTCTCCTCGACCCGCTCGCGGGAGAAGGCCGGCAGCAGCGAGAGCAGCTTCGGCTCCAGCGCCATGCGCGCCTCTTGCAGTTCGGCAATGCGCTGGCCGAGAGCGGTGCCGGCATCGTTCTTCAGGTACCAGCCGCTGGTCACGAAGATAAGCCGGCTGACGGACTGGTAGAGATCGAGCTGCGCCTGGCCGTCGATGTGGCTGTCCAGCGCATCGATCTCCCGATAGAGCGCCGGCAACGCGAAGCCGTCGCGCACCACGGCGAAGGTGCGCACCACGTCGGCCGCGCTGCGCCCCGTGGCTTCCTGCAGCCGGTTGACGAAGGACGGTCCGCCGCGATTGACGAGATCGTTGGCGACGACGCGGGCGATGATTTCGCGGCGCAGCCGGTGGCCATGGATCTCGGCCGCATATTTCTTCGCCATCCGGTCAGGGAAATAGGCCATCAGATCGCGGTCGAAATGCGCGTCGTCAGGCACGTCGCTGGCGACGATGTCGGAAAACAGCACGATCTTGGCATAGGCGAGCAGCACGCCAAGCTCCGCCCGGGTCAGCGGCTCGCCACGCGCCTCGCGCTCGGCAAGGGCGGCCGGCGACGGCAGCGTCTCGACAGCGCGGTCGAGCAGGCCCCGAGCCTCCAGCGCCGCCATGAACCGGCTCTGGTGCGCGATGTCGGCAAGGCCGCGCTTGCGGGCGATGGAAAGCGCCAGCGTCTGTTCGTAATTGTTGGACAGCACGAGGCCGGCGACCTCGTCGGTCATCTCGGCCAGCAGCTTGTTGCGCGCCGGCCGGGTCAGCGACCCCTTGCGCATGGCGGACGCCAGCGCGATCTTGATGTTGACCTCGACGTCGGAGCAGTTGACGCCGCCCGAATTGTCGATGGCGTCGGAGTTGCAGCGGCCGCCATTCATGCCGAATTCGATGCGGGCGCGCTGCGTGACGCCGAGATTGGCGCCCTCGCCGATCACTTTGGCCCGCACATCGAGCGCGGTGATGCGGATGGCGTCGTTGGCGCGGTCGCCGACTTCGGCATTGGTTTCGCCCGAGGCCCGTAAATACGTGCCGATGCCGCCGAACCACAGAAGGTCGACGTTCGCCTTGAGGATAGCGGTCATGATCTCGGCCGGGGTCGCGGTGATCTTGGCGAGGCCAATCGCCGCCGCCGCTGCCGCAGGCAGCGTGATCGACTTCTGGCTGCGCGAGACGATGACGCCGCCTTCCGACAGCTTGGTCTTGTCATAGTCCTGCCAGGACGAACGCGGCAGCGCGAACATGCGCTCGCGCTCGGCCATCGACGCCACTCTGTCTGGATCGGGATCGATGAAGATGTCGCGATGGTCGAAGGCGGCGATCAGCCTGGTCTGCGGCGACAGCAGCATGCCGTTGCCGAACACGTCTCCCGACATGTCGCCGACGCCGACGACGGTGAAGGGGGTGGCCTGGATGTCGCGGTTGATCTCGCGGAAATGCCGCTTGACCGCTTCCCAGGCGCCTTTGGCGGTGATGCCCATCTTCTTGTGGTCGTAACCGGCCGAGCCGCCGCTGGCGAAGGCATCGTCGAGCCAGAAACCGTGTTTCTCCGAAATGGCATTGGCGGTGTCGGAGAAGGTTGCCGTGCCCTTGTCGGCGGCGACGACAAAGTAGGGGTCGTCAGGATCGCGCCTGACGACGCCGGCTGGGGGTATGACGCCATCGAGGCCGATATTGTCGGTGATCGACAGCAGGCTGGAAACGAAGTTCTTGTAGGCCGAGGTGCCGGCCTCGAAGATGGCGTCGCGGCCGGCGCTCATCGGCAGCTTCTTCGGATAGAAGCCGCCCTTGGCGCCGACCGGCACTATGACGGCGTTCTTGACCTGCTGCGCCTTGACCAGGCCGAGCACCTCGGTGCGGTAATCCTGGGCGCGGTCCGACCAGCGCAGGCCGCCGCGCGCAACCGGGCCGAAGCGCAGATGCACGCCCTCGACCTCGGACCCATAGACGAAGATCTCGCGCCACGGCCTCGGCGCCGGCAGGCCATCGACCGCTTGCGAGTCCAGCTTGATCGCCAGCGACTGGCCCCGCGCCTTCGTTCCCGCAACGAAATGATTGGTGCGCAACGAGGCTTCGATCAGGTTGAGATAGCGGCGGATGATGGTGTCGTCATCAATGTTGGGGACTTCCTCCAGCGCGTCCTTGATCTTGGCCTTGAGGTGCTTGGCGGCGACGACGCCTTCCGTCTCGGCGGTCGGGCCGAGACGAGCGACGAACAGTGCATGCAGGCCGCGCGCAATGTCGGGATAGCGGTTGAGCGCGGCCGCGATGAAATCCTGGCTCTGCGGGATACCGGCTTGCTGCAGGTAGCGGCCATAGGCGCGCAGAATGCTGACTTCGCCCGACCACAGGCCGGCGGTCTGGGCAAGCCCGTTATAGCTGTCATTGTCGATGTCGCCGCGCCAGACCGACAGGAAAGCGTCCTCGAACAGCGCGCCGCCATCGCTGAGGTCGATCGGCTTGCCGTAGCTGTTCTCCAGCTCCATGTCGTGGACGAAGACGGTGTCGCCGCCGTCCTCGCCAACCTCGAAGGTGCGCTCGCTGATGACGCGGAAGCCGATGTTTTCCAGCACCGGCACGCGACGCGACAGCGCTACCGGGCTGCCGTGGTGGTAGATCTTCAGCGCTGCCTGATGCGGTTTCTGCTCGGCATGGCGGTAATAGTCGATGGCGATCGGGTTGGCGGTGCTGATGCCGGCGATGCGCCCCGCATCCTTCAGCGCGATGGCCGCGCTGAAGGAATCGCGATAGCTCTCAGGCAGACGCGCGGCGATCGCCTTCAGCGATGGATCGCCGCCGACGGCTTCCGCGGCTTCGGCCAGCGCGTCGTCCCAGGTTCGCACGATATCGCGGATCGCCGCTTCGATCGCCGCCTGCTCGACCTTCGGCGTCTTGCCGCCCGAGCGGCCGATGATGAAATGCACACGCGCCAGCCCGCCCTCCGGAAACGCCGGATAATAAGCCGACAAACGGCCCTCGAAGACGGTCTTGAGATAGGTGCCGATCTTCTCGCGCACGACGCTGTCATAGCGGTCGCGCGGCACGAAGACGAGGATCGAGACGAAGCGGTCGAACTGGTCGGCGCGCACCAGCGCCCGCACCCGCGGCCGCTCGACCAGGCCGAGAATGGCCGCGGCGTGCTTCTTCAGGATCGGCACCGGCACCTGGAACAGTTCGTCGCGCGGATAGCTCTCCAGAACGTTGATCAGTGCCTTGCCGGAATGGTCGTGCCGGTCGAAGCCGGACTTGGCGATGATGGTCTCGGCCTTTGACCTCAGATACGGGATTTTCATCACCGAGCGCGTGTAGGCAGTCGAGGTGAACAGGCCGACCATGCGCAACTCGCCGGCAAGCGTGCCCTTGGCGGTGTAGGTTTTGACGCCGATATAATCGAGATAAATGCGGCGGTGCACCAGCGACTTGGCGTTGGCCTTGGTAACGATCAGCGGCTCCGGCCCATGCAGGAAGGCGCGGATTTCGGGCGTCGTCGTCACCGCCTCGGTGCCGCGCCGGAGCACCAGCACATCCGGGTCGGCGAGGATGCCGAGACCGGGCTTGTCGGCGCGCTCCAGATTGCCGCTCTCCGTGCCGCCGGAATATTTGAACTCGCGCATGCCAAGGAAAGTGAAATTGTCGTCGCGCAGCCATTCAAGGAAGGCGATGGCCTCGGCAACGCTCTTCTTGTCGAGCGGCACGGCGGAATAGCGGAATTCGGAAATCGCCTGGTCGAGACGGGCGAGCATCGGCTTCCAGTCGCTGACGGCGGCGCGCACCTGGTTGAGCATCTTGCGCAGGCGGTCGGCCAGCGCGTCGGCCTGCTCCGCCGTCAGGCGCGGAATATGGACATGGACGACGCTCAGCCGGTCGTGATTGCCATCGTCCTTGAGGGCGCTGCCGTCGCCGAGGATCTCGTCGACGCCGGCCTTGCCGTGGCGCACGACGATGACCGGATGGGTGACCAAAGTCGGTTCGCCGGCAGTTTCTGTGATCTCGCCGAGGATCGAATCGAACAGGAACGGCATGTTGTCGTTGACGACGGTGATGATCGTCATCGGGCGGCCCTCGCGGGATACGCCCGACCCGGCATCGACGGCGACGACACTTTGGCCCTTCTTGTGGGCGGCGACCGCACGTCCTGCCAGGTCGGAGGCGCGCTCCAGGTCGGCGGCGTCATAGGCGGCGATGTCTTCGGCCGGCGCGCGGGCCAGCAAATAGTCGGCGAGCCTGGCCGGCTTCCCGTCGGGTTTCACCCCGGCAGTGGCTGTTTTCCTCGGCTTAGCTGCGGATTTCACGCTCGCCATGTTGTCCTCCCGTCACATGCTTTTACGACTATGGTAGCAGATGACCGCTGTTTGGCGACAAAGGTTTGACGGCTCGATAAGAATTACAGGAATTCGACGGTCAGGCGGCGGTGAACCAGGAGGAAGACCCCATGTCCGGCAAAATCAGCGCACTTGACCTCGGTATCGCGGAGCTGAGCGAGGCGACAAAAGCCTATTTCGCCAAATGCGAGGAAAAGCTCGGCCTGGTTCCCAACGTGCTTCTTGCCTATGCCTTCGACGAGAAGAAGCTGCGCGCCTTTACCGACACCTACAATGATCTGATGCTGGGTGAATCCGGCCTGTCGAAGCTGGAGCGGGAGATGATCGCGGTCGTCGTCTCCTCGATCAACCATTGCTATTATTGCCTGACCGCGCATGGCGCGGCGGTGCGCCAGCTCTCCGGCGATCCGGCTCTCGGCGAGATGATGGTGATGAACTTCCGCGCTGCCAATCTTTCACCGAAACAGACGGCGATGCTCGAATTCGCCGTCAAGCTGACGGAAGAGCCGGCAAAGATCGTCGAGGCGGACAGGGAAGCACTGCGCAACGCCGGCTTCACCAACCGCGACATCTGGGACATCGCCTCGACCGCCGCCTTCTTCAACATGTCGAACCGCGTGGCGGCGGCCATCGACATGCGGCCGAACGACGAATACCACGCCATGGCGAGGTGACCAATGACGATAGATACGTCAGGCAAGTGGTGGGTTGGCAGCGAGCCCACTGACATCGGAGAATACTTGGAAGCCTATGGCGCCGACAACGCCGAGGTTCATGACTTCAGGCTCGCCCGCTGCAAGTGCGGTTCCATCTCGTTTCTCCTCGATGCCGACGATGACGAGGGTGTGGCGCGACGAACGTGCACGGTCTGCGGATCCGAGCATCTTATCTGCGACAGTGCGGAATTTTGGGACGAAGCCCAGCCGGAACGATGGGCGTGCACCGAGTGCGGCTCCGAAGCTGCAAACATCGGCGTCGGGTTTTCCATCTACCCGGAACGTGACGGCGTTCGCTGGCTGTATGTTGGCGTACGATGCGCGGCCTGTGGCGTTTTGGGATGCTTCGCCGGCTGGAAAGTTGGCACGTCTGATAGCATGGATCTATTGGACAAAGTCTAGCTTTGAGGTTCCCATAGAAAGGCGGTCAGGATCGCGCCGCGATGGCCCCGGCAGCGCCGGCCATCGTCGTGGCGCTGATGCGGTTGGCGATCTTCATCGCACGCTTGCTCTTCAACAGTTTGCGCGCCTGTGAGGCCGCGACGACCCAGGCGAGATCGATGGCGATCAGAACCACCGCCATCGTCGCCGTCAGTTCGACCCAGCCGATGACACTCACCGAAGCGAGGTCGATGATCGTCGGCAGCAGCGCCAGATAGAACATCATGATCTTGGGATTGCCGAGCGTCACCGCCATGCCGGCAAAGAACAGCTTTGTCGCCGAATCCTCGCGCGGCATCTCGCCTTCTTTTGCGTCGACAGGTGCGGTCCACATCTTGAAGGCGAGGTAGGCGAGGTAAGCGACGCCGATCCATTTCACGACGACGAAGGCGAAATGAAACGTCTGCGCCACGACCGCCAGCCCGAACACCGCCAGCGACAACCAGATGCCCTCGCCGATCCACATGGCAAGCAGGAACGGGAACACGTCGCGAAAGCCCTTCGAGATGACGCGGGCAACCAGTGCGGCGATCGACGGTCCGGGCGAACCGGCGGCGACGAACAAAGCGGCGGCGAAGATCAGGAGCGAGGTGAGGTGCATGACGGAGCCTTCGAGCGTTGGATGGCGAAGAATATCCGATCGGCGTCAATTTGGCACCCCTCTGCCTGATGGGCCAACGAACGCGAACATTTCGGAGATCGGACTTGCCCGTGCCAGCGGTTTGAGAAAGGATCGCGGCCGTGAAATCAATCGTCATCCACGCGGCAAAAGACCTGCGCATCGAAGAGTCCGATCCGGGCGTGCTGGGCACCGGACAGGTCGAAATATCGGTCGAGGCCGGCGGCATCTGCGGCTCGGACCTGCACTATTACAATCATGGCGGCTTCGGCGTGGTGCGCCTGCGCGAGCCGATGATTCTGGGACATGAGGTCGCTGGCACGGTGAAGGCACTTGGCGCCGGCGTTTCCAGCCTTGCCGTCGGCGACCGCGTCGCGATTTCGCCCAGCCGGCCCTGCAATGCGTGCCGGTACTGCCTGCAGGGCGTGCAGAACCAATGCCTCAACATGCGATTCTACGGCAGCGCCATGCCGATGCCACATATACAGGGCGCCTTCCGCCAGTGCCTCGCCGCCGAGGCCTGGCAGTGCCACAAGATCGCCGACCATGTCTCCATCAACGAAGCCGCCTTTGCCGAGCCGTTCGCGGTAACGCTGCATGCCGTCAACCGCGCCGGCTCGCTGCTCGGCAAGCGGGTCTTGGTCACCGGCTGCGGGCCGATCGGTGCGCTCAGCATCCTTGCCGCACGTGTCCACGGCGCGCGTGAGATCGTCGTCACCGATGTCATGGACGCGGTTCTGGCCAAGGCCAACGAGATCGGCGCCGACCGCACCATCAATGTCGCCACAGATGCCGACAAGCTCGCTGGCTACAATGTCGAGAAGGGCAGTTTCGACGTCATGTTCGAATGCTCCGGCGATGAGCGCGCGGTGCGAGCCGGGCTCGATGTGCTGAAGCCGCGCGGGGTGCTCGTGCAGCTCGGCCTAGGCGGCGACATGTCGCTGCCTCAGAATCTCATCGTCGCCAAGGAGATCGAAATGCGCGGCTCCTTCCGTTTCCACGACGAGTTCGCGCTGGCCGTCGATCTGATCAACAACCGTCGCGTCGACGTCAAGCCGCTGCTGACCGGCATCTATCCGATGGACGAGGCGGTTGCGGCTTTCGAGATCGCCGGCGACCGCAACAAATCGATGAAGGTACAGATCGCCTTCGCCTGAGCAGGGCGAGACACCCTATGAACCTTGCCCGCTCGGCGTCTTGCCGCTAGAAGAACCGTCCCGACATTCATTTCGAGCTTCATTTTGCCTCAGTAACCGCCGGTCTCGCCAACTCCCCTGATCACACTTGGCAGGGCGCCGCATTAAGCGGTGCCTGCTCCATTTCACGTGTTCCTCAGGCGGCGGTTCGAGACCGGTTTGGCACTGCTGAACCGTTGTCGCGCGCTTTGCCGCCCGTGACAGCTGATTTCCGACATAGCTAGCTCTCGCCACGCCGTGCCCGCATGGGCATCTCGCCATTGCCGACCTGAAGAACTTCCACACTGGAAGGTCTTCCGGCTTGTCCCAACATCTCGCTATCCACTGGGCAATCACGCCCGAAATCGCACCTCGACCCCTGATCCACTGCAACCGCTGCGGCGCCGTGAAAGCCTATCGCTGCAGCGACAAATTCCGCGTCAACGCCAATGGCAAACGCATTGATGTCTGGCTGATCTATCGCTGCATCGACTGCGACAATTCGTGGAATTTCGGCATTTTCGAACGCTGCAACCGCCGCGACATCGAACCCGCGCTGCTGGCAGCGCTCGAAAGCAACGATCCGGCCCTCGCCCGCCGCCATGTCCTTCGATGTCGTGGCTTTGCGAAACCGGGTCGGCCGCGTCGAGGAGTTTCCCGATGTCGCCGTTCACAAACACCGGCTCGGCGGCGAAGGCCGACCCGCAGCCGCGCTTGAAATCAGGCTTGGGCTGGAAATGCCGACATCGCTGCGGCTCGACCGTCTGCTCGCCGGCGAACTCGGCATCTCGCGGTCGCGGCTTCAGGCACTGGAGGAGAAGCTGGTGTTGACCGTCTTTCCGGAGGGAGCCAAGGCTTTGCGCAAGCCGGCTCGCGAGGGGACGACCATCCGCATCGACCTAGCCGGCGAAGCGGATCGCGAAGTCATCATCTCGGCGGCCGGAGGATGAGCCGCTGCGGCCAGGGGTTAATCGCTCTCTTCAGAGGTCGAAGCGATCAAACCCTTGGCCGCTTCGAGATCGCTGTCGGCGACCTGCACATGGGTCAGGCTTTGCCCGCTCGTATCGAGATGCGCCGAAAATGCATAAATCCCGTAGGCTTGAAGCATCGATATGCAGACCGCGGCCTCGGGCCGATTGTCGAATACCGCAGCCGTGACCAGTTTGTCGCTCATTGCGCGCCCTTAAGCTGCACCGACCACCTTGGCCGACCTTTCGAAACGCATCCTATACGGCTTCCAACTCCTTGGCATTTTTCCGTCGTTCAGACGCGCCAAGGAACCGCAGAGGAAAAGTAAGCATCCATAGATTGGGATGTGCCCTGCGCATCATTTTCCATGCGTAGCGGTCTGCCTGCTTTTCCTGATCGGGGTCTTGTCCCATTTCGACATGCTGCAGCGCATGGTGGCCTATTTCGTGATAGAGCGTTTTCTCGATCATGAATCTGCGAAATGCGTTGCCAATCCAATGTTTGGATGGGCGTCGCCAGACAATCTCGATGACCGATACTGTCTGGAGGTAAGTGCCGGCGAACTCGGGTTCGGGGATTTCCGGGATTATATAGATTCGCGAAATGCCAATCAGATCGGCTGCAGGTACATTTGCAAGCCAGTGGCCAATGTGCCGCGCCGCCTCCAAACCACTGTCGAGCTTGCCATGCTCCAGAACAGTGATGTCGCCAACTGAAGACCGCAGCCAGTCGTCCATCGCAAAGCGAACGATGCTGCGGAGCGCAGCGCGCATAAGGGGAGTTATCGGTCCTGCAAGCGAATCCGAAATATATCGTCGAGATGCATCTTCGTTAATATCGTGCAGGGCAGTAGCGAGGCCCGCCACAACCGTTGAAACTTCGCGATGGGAAACCTTACCCAGATCGATCTTTGCCAGCTCATACTCGATCGCCGGCAGTGCCGCGTTGCCAAATCCAACAAGCTTTTTGTGGGCTGCGAGCCTTCGCCGCGTGTCGTCTTGCATAAGACTCCGCACGAAATCCCGAACGGCATTTCGCACACCCGTTTCCTCGCCTCCACCCACAGCTAGCATACCGTGCGGAGGAGTGAGAGGAACGAGAATATCATGACACTATGAGCTTCCGCTGTGGTCCTTTGAAGAGACACCGCTGGGCTGGCTGGGCGCCAGGCTGCTCCCAGTGGGAAGCCTGTCCCATTCGGCGAGACGATGGGTTGGGTCGTCCCCATCTCGCCAAAACAAAAACCGTTACGCCGCGCCGACCACTTTGGCCGACTTCTCGAAGCGCTTGCGCTCGTTCGGGTCGAGATAGAGCTTGCGCAGGCGGATGGTCTTCGGCGTCACCTCGACCAGCTCGTCGTCCTGGATCCAGGCCAGCGCGCGCTCCAGCGTCATGCGGATCGGCGGCGTCAGCTTCACCGCCTCGTCCTTGCCGGCGGCGCGGATGTTGGTCAGCTTCTTGCCCTTCAGCACGTTCACTTCGAGGTCGTTGTCACGGCTATGGATGCCGATGATCATGCCCTGATAGACCTTGACGCCCGGGTCGATGACCATCGGGCCGCGGTCTTCGAGGTTCCACATGGCATAGGCCACTGCCTCGCCCTGTTCGTTGGAGATCAGCACGCCGTTGGTGCGGCCCGGCAGTTCGCCCTTGTAGGGCTGGTAGGCGTGGAACAGCCGGTTCATCACGGCGGTGCCGCGCGTGTCGGTCAACAGTTCCGACTGGTAGCCGATCAGTCCGCGCGTCGGCGCGTGGAAGACGATGCGCTGACGGTTGCCGCCCGAAGGCCGCAGCTCGACCATCTCGGCCTTGCGCTCCGACATCTTCTGCACGACGATGCCGGCGTGCTCCTCGTCGACGTCGATGACGACTTCCTCGACCGGCTCCAGCAATTCACCGTTCTCGCCCTTCTGCATGACGACGCGCGGACGCGACACGGCGATTTCAAAGCCTTCGCGGCGCATCGTCTCGATCAGCACGGCCAGCTGCAATTCGCCGCGGCCGGAAACGAAGAACGAATCCTTGTCGGGCGATTCCTCGATCTTGAGCGCGACATTGCCTTCGGCTTCTCGCAGCAGGCGGTCGCGGATGACGCGGCTGGTCACCTTGTCGCCTTCAGTGCCGGCGAGCGGCGAATCATTGACCAGGAAAGACATGGTCACGGTCGGCGGATCGATCGGTTGCGCATGCAACGCCTCGGTCACCGCCAGGTCGCAGAACGTGTCGGCGACGGTGCCTTTGGACAGGCCGGCAATGGCGACGATGTCACCCGCCTGCGCCTCTTCGATCGGCTGGCGCTCGAGGCCACGGAAAGCGAGGATCTTGGAGATGCGGCCGGTTTCGATCTGGGTGCCGTCATGGTGCAGCACCTTGACCGCCTGGTTGGACTTCAGCGTGCCGCTCTCGATACGGCCGGTAATGATGCGGCCGAGGAATGGATTGGCTTCCAGGATGGTGCCGATCATGCGGAACGGGCCGGGATGAACGGTCGGCTCCGGCACATGCTTGATGACGAGGTCGAACAGCGGCGCCAGGCCCTGGTCCTTCGGGCCTTCCGGATTTTCCGAGACCCAGCCATCGCGGCCAGAACCGTAGAGGATCGGGAAGTCGAGCTGCTCGTCGGTGGCGTCAAGCGCTGCAAACAGGTCGAACACCTCGTTGACCACTTCGACGTGGCGGGCGTCCGGACGGTCGATCTTGTTGATGACGACGATCGGCTTCAGGCCGACCTTGAGCGCCTTGCCGACGACGAACTTGGTCTGCGGCATGGGGCCTTCGGCGGCGTCGACCAGCACGATCGCCGAATCCACCATCGACAGGATGCGCTCGACCTCACCGCCGAAATCGGCGTGGCCGGGCGTGTCGACGATGTTGATGCGGGTGTCCTTCCAGTCGACCGAGGTCGCCTTGGCCAGGATGGTGATGCCGCGTTCCTTTTCGAGGTCGTTGGAATCCATGGCGCGCTCGGCGACGCGCTGATTGTCGCGGAAGGAACCGGATTGCCGCAGCAATTGGTCGACGAGGGTGGTTTTTCCATGGTCGACGTGCGCGATGATCGCGATATTACGAATTTTCATTTTGTGGTCTCGGGAGCGTTGCAGGCAGCAGGCCAGAAGGCGCCGCCTCTTTCGGTTGCGCGGCTCATACAGGGTTTTTCGCAATTGCGAAAGAGGAGGCGCACCACCAAATACTCATCAAATCTTAAGCATCTCGGTGTGAGATGGTTTTGTTAACCAAGGCGGGAACCTTTCTGGGCCCGGGTAGTTCGAAATTCATGACCGACAAACTCAACCGATTTTGGCCCCTCATCGCTTCGGTCGCATTCGCTGCCGTGCTGGCGGCCAATGCCGCTCAATCGGCCGCCACGGTGAAGGAAGCCAATCCGGCTTCGTCGCCCGACCGGACGGCCGAGCAGATGTTTGCCGACGCCCCTGATGGCGTCGACCCCGTGGTCACCGGCCCGGTCAGCGCCTCTTTCAAGCAGAGGCAGCGGGTTGCAGGCTGCGACAGCGCGGTGTGGCCGAAGATTCCGACGGTTTGCTACCCGGACTGACGGCTGCCCATTCCAGGCATAGCGATCCTTCGCACCGGCCCAAAGGCTTACGCCGACCGCACCGGATCGAGCGTCACCTTGTAAAGCTCGATGTCGTCGCGATCCATCAGCCGCACGGTCAGCTGCTCTGTCGCCCCTGAAATGTCCACCAGGCCAAAGAACTGCAGGCCGGCCGAGGGTGGCAGGTTCTGGCCCTGTTCGGTGGTCGGCGCCTTGATGAATTTCAGCTCCGGGCCGAAGGTCATGTCGAAATCATTGGGACCGAAGGTACCGGCGTGGATCGGGCCCGAGACGAATTCCCAGAAAGGATTGAAATCCTGGAACCGCGCCTTGTCGGGGTTGTAATAGTGCGCCGCCGTGTAGTGGACATCGGCGGTCAACCAGACCGTGTTGGTGATGCCGGCAGTCTTGATGTAGCGCAACAGGTCGGCGATCTCGAGCTCGCGGCCTTTGGGCAGGCCATTGTCGCCATTGCTGATGGCTTCCGCGCCGACCTTCTTGGCGCCGTCGTCCCAGACGACGAGGCCGAGCGGCATGTCGGCGGCAATGATCTTCCAGGTCGCCCTGGAATTCGTCAGCTCGCGCTTCAGCCATTTCGTCTGCTGTTCGCCCAGCATGCGTGACTGCGGCGTCATGTCCTCCTGCATGTCGGCGCCGTTCGGGCCGCGATAGGAGCGCATGTCGAGGAAGAACACGTCGAGCAGCGGCCCATGCGCGATCTTGCGGTAGACGCGGCCGGGCTCGGACGGCTCGTAGCGGATCGTCGTCATCTCATGGAAGGCGCGCGCCGCACGCGCCGCGAGCACATGGATGGATTTTTCGGTGTAGCGGCTGTCGGCGCCGAGATTCTTCGAATCCGACCAGTTGTTCAGCACCTCGTGATCGTCCCACTGGTAGAAGGTCGGGCAGATGGCGCTCAAGGCCAGAACGTTTTTGTCCATCATGTTGTATTTCCACTGGTCGCGGTACTCATCCAGCGTCTCGGCCACCTTGCGCTTGCCGTCGATCAGGACGACGTTTTTCCACTTGCCGCCGCCAGGCAGGTCTACCTCGTCCTTCATGGCGCCATCGGCATAGATGGTGTCGCCGGAATGCAGGAAGAAATCCGGCGTGTGCCTGGCGATGGTGGCGTAGGTTTTCATGCCGGTCTCATCGATTCCCCAGCCCTGGCCGGCCGTGTCGCCCGACCAGGCGAATTTTATGTCGCGCTTCGAGGCGGGTGCTGTGCGGAAACGGCCGACGATCGGTTCGGAAACGGCGTTGATATCCGACAGGTCGGCGGCAGTCATCCGGTAGAAGATATCCTGGTCGGAGGCGAGTTCGGTAAGCAGGCGCTTGACCGTGAAGTCGCTGGCCGGCGAGGTATCGAGCGGCGCCAGCCGCGTCGCATTGGCGAAGTTTTCCGTCGACGACACTTCGAACATGACGCGCGAAGGCCGGTCGGTGCGCGTCCACACCATGCCGCTCGAGGCATCGACATCGCCGGACTGGACGCCATGGGTGAAGGCCGGGCGCTGGCTGGCGCGCGAATAATAGGGCAAAGCGAGCCCCGATGCGCCGAGCAGACCGGCGGCGCTGGCAGAGGTGACGAAAGCGCGGCGGGTCAACGAAAGCTTGTTCATGGCTGTCTCCTGATGGCTTGAACGTTCGCCACCAGCGTCCTGCTTCAATGTTTCAGCCGCATCTCGGAAAGATGAAGTTTTGATAACAGTGAACAGGCGAGTGATCTCCCCCCTTGAGGGGGAGATGTCGCCGAAGGCGACAGAGGGGGTCGCCGCGCGTGAAGCGCCGACTTCCTCTTTCGTCACAAAGAACGCTGAGCCCCGTCGGACCGACCCCCTCTGGCCGCTTTGCGGCCATCTCCCCCTCAAGGGGGGAGATTAGCGCCCAGCGCCTTACGCCGCTTGCGG
The DNA here is from genome assembly GCF_040320665.1 of Mesorhizobium sp. M0626. NCBI lineage: Bacteria > Pseudomonadati > Pseudomonadota > Alphaproteobacteria > Hyphomicrobiales > Phyllobacteriaceae > Mesorhizobium > Mesorhizobium sp. M0626. Next base: position 14,357 of record NZ_JAMYQD010000018.1, read on the forward strand.
CTCCGGATCGAAAGCCGGCCTGCTCGTATTGATCAGCAGCGACAGACACGCGGCCACGATCGCCGTCATGCCGGCGATCAGGAAGGCCAGTTCGTAATTGCCCTGCAATTCGCGCATGGTGCCGCCGAAGGCGGCGGCGGTGGCGGCGCCGACTTGGTGGCCGGCTACGATCCAGCCGAACACGATCGGGCCGCTGCGGTCACCGAAGGCCTCGTTGGCGAGCCTGAGCGTCGGCGGCACGGTGGCGATCCAGTCGAGACCGTAGAGCACCGCGAAGATGATCAGGCTGGTCGCCGAGAAGCCGGAATAGGGCAGATAGATCAGCGCCAGACCGCGAATGCCGTAGTAGACGCCGAGCAGCTTGCGCGGGTCGAAACGGTCGGTGAGCCAGCCCGAGAGCGTCGTCCCGATCAGGTCGAAAATGCCCATAAGCGACAGCAGGCCCGCGGCCTGTACCTCGGGGATGCCCATATCGCCGCAGAAGGAGATCAGATGCGTGCCGACCAGCCCGTTGGTGGTGAAGCCGCAGATGAAGAAGGTGGCGAACAGATACCAGAAGACGCGGGTGCCGGCAGCGCGGCGCAGCGTGTTGAGCGTATGCGCCAGGAAATTGCCTTGCGATGCCGGCGATACCGGCGGCACGTCATCGGCCCCGGCGCCATAGCGCACCATGCCGATCGAAGCGGGACGCTCCGGAACCAACAGCCAGACCAGCGGCAGAAGACAGGCGGTGGCGATCGAGACGGCGGTAGCGACGGGCTGCCAGCCGCCCGACTGGGCGAGCGATGCCAGCAGCGGCAGGAACACCAAGAGGCCGGTGGCGCTGGAGGCCGACATCAGCCCCATCACCAAGCCGCGATTGGTCTTGAACCAGCGGTTGACGATGGTGGCGCCGAGCACGGTGGCGACCGCGCCGGAGCCGATGCCGGAAAACACGCCCCAGGTGAGGAACAGGTGCCATGGCTCGGTCATCAGCAGGCTGAGCGCGGTCGAGCCCGACATGATCACAAGCGAGGCAAGCAGCGTTCGGCGCAAGCCGATACGCTCCATCAATGCGGCGGCAAACGGCCCGGTCAGGCCGTAAAGGAAGATGCCGATCGCAGCGGCAATCGAAACCGTATCGCGCCCCCAGCCGAAGCTTTTATCCAACGGCAGCATCATCACCGAGGGTGCGGAACGAAGCCCGGCCGCGATCAACAGGCAAAGGAAGATGACGCCAACCACGACGAAAGCGTAGCGCTGGCCAAAGGGACGGGATTGAGCTATCATGTTACTGACCGGTACGTTGCAGGGTGAGGACATGTATACGTACCGATCGGTAACACGTCAATCGAGTCATACCATGCCAACGGACAAAAATATTGAACTGACCATCAAGGACGGTCATGCAGCCGCACCGCCCAAGGCTGCCAAGAAAATCCTCGACGTGGCCTACGACCTGTTCTACCGCCGCGGCATCCGGGCGATCGGCGTCGACGAAATCGTCAAGCGCGCCGGCGTCACCAAGCCCAGCCTCTACCGCAGCTTTCCCTCCAAGGACGAGCTCGCCGCTTCCTATCTCAGGCAATATGACCGTGAGTATTGGGAGCGTTTCGACGAAGCCGTGGCTGCCCATCCCGGCGACCCGCGGGCACAGCTCAGGGCTTTTCTGACTCGCGTCGGCAAGCGCACGCAAAGGCCGGACTATCGCGGCTGCGGCATGACCAACGCGGCGGTGGAATATCCCGAACATGGCCATCCGGCGCGTGTCGTCAGCGAGGCCAACAAGCAGGAGCTGCGCCACCGCCTGCGCGCCATGGCCGCAGCGATGGGCGCTAAAGACCCTGACACGCTCGGCGACGGCCTGCTGCTGTTGATCGAAGGCGCCTATATCAGCGGCCAGCTCTTCGGCCTCGGAGGCCCGGCGGCAGCGGTCGCCCGCAACGCCGACCTGCTGATCGAGGCGAGCTTGAAGAAATAACATTTCGAACGTTGGCGCCGCCCCTCACCTGCCGGCATCCTTTCCCGGAAATGGGGCGAGGAACGCTCTCATCACGATTTCGCCAATTGCCAGCGTTGCAAGGTTGTCGCCAGCGGCGCAGCCGGCCACTTTCTCCCGTTCAGGGGGAGAATTGCCCGGCAGGGCGATTTGGGCGGCGCCAACGTTGAGATTGGCACGCTAGGCCGGCCGCAGATTTGGCGATAGGCTGGGGCGAACTTCACGGGAGACGTCCGCATGCGAACCCTGCTGCTTGTTCCATTCGCCCTCGCCGCCCTATCCCAAACCGCCCATGCCGACGGCATATCAAGCGTTTACACCGACCTCGACTCGCAAAAGGACTGCGTCACCTATGCGCAGGCGCAGGAAGGCGACGGCGAATGGGCCGAACTCGCCTGCTCCGGCTATCGTGGCTATCCCGTGCTGATCGCCTATGACGACGCCCGTGAATCGCTGTTCTACGGATTTCCGCCCGGCGGCGACATGACCTCGGTCTGGGAGAGCTTTTCCGGCTTCAACTCGTCCGGCGCCAAGGTCGAGTGGCGCATCGAGGCCAAGGGCGACGTTGCCGTTCCCTTTGCCGTCATCCACCGCCGCTCGATCAGCAATCCCGAGGACGAGAACAAGCCGACCGAAGTGCTGCTCGTCGCCAAGGTCGCCCAGATGGAAGCCCGCGACGGCTGCACCATCGGCCTCGTGCTGGCCACCGGCAACCCGCAGGCCAATGACCAGGCGCGCAAGCTGGCCGACGAAAAGGCGAAGAGTTTCGCCTGTGGCAAGGACAAGCACACCGTCATCGGCAACGTGCCGGCGTTTGGTCGGGTGGATAACTAGTCACGTGGGTGCAAGGCACCCCCCTCTGCCCTGCCGGGCATCTCCCCCTCAAGGGGGGAGATTGGCAGCTTCGCTGGCGGCGCTTTTCTTTCGGCGCTGAAAATTGACGAAAGCCGTTGCGACTCCCCCCTTGAGGGGGAGATGGCCGGCAGGCCAGAGGGGGGTGCCTCGCGCTGGCGTTTGCCGCTTACTTGAACGAGACGCAGGCCTCTCTCGGCGCTACTTTGCCGCCTTCGCCCGTGCGATCGCGTCGACAATCATCTTCTTGGCGTATTTGGAATCGTGCCAGCCTTCGATCTTGACCCATTTGCCGGGCTCGAGATCCTTGTAGTGCTCGAAGAAGTGCTGGACCTGGTCGCGGGTGATCTCGGGCAGCTGCGTGTATTCGGTGACGTTTTCGTAGCGCAGCGTCAGCTTCGGCGACGGCACGGCAATGACCTTCTCGTCCTGGCCGGCATTGTCTTCCATCACCAGCACGCCGATCGGCCGCACATTGATGACGCAGCCCGGCACCAGCGCGCGGGTGTTGCAGACCAGAACGTCAATCGGGTCGCCGTCGCCCGAGAGCGTGTGCGGCACGAAACCGTAATTGCCGGGGTAGCGCATCGAGGTGTGCAGGAAACGGTCGACGAACAGCGTGCCGGCCTCCTTGTCCATCTCGTACTTGATCGGCTCGCCGCCGATCGGCACCTCGATGATGACGTTGATGTCCTCGGGCGGGTTCTTTCCGATGGCAATGGCTTCGATTCGCATGCTTAAATCCCTCTCTCGATGTCCAAGATCGATAGCGGGCGGCGCAGCATGGTGCAATGCGGCGATTGGTGCGAAGCGCTAACGGAAGCGCACGGTTTATGATGATTTGTAACCGAAGCCGGTCATTCCCAGACGAAGGCGACCTTCTTGAGCGCCCTCTGCTCGAAAATCTCGACGCCTTCGGCGACGTCACGGCCACCCGCGCCGGCATAGAAGGAAAGTGCGTTCTGGTTGTCTTCCAGCGCCCACACCACCATTCCCTTCAGCCCGTGGTCGGCAAGCCGCGCCCGCGCCGCCTTGAACAGCCGGCTGCCGAGCCCGATGCCCTGATATTCCGGACGCAGGTAAAGTTCGTAGATTTCGCCCTGTTGCTTCAGCTCGCGGGCGCGGTTCTTGCCGATCGTGGCATAGCCGGCGATGGTGCCGCCGATCTCGACCACCAGAACGGTGGCGGCGCGGCGGATGGCGTTGGCCCACCAGTCGGCGCCGCGGCGGTTGATCATCGAGGTCAGCGAGCGATGCGGGATGATGCCGGAATAGGCGCCCTCCCAAGCCTGCTGGTGCACGTCCGCAATGGCGCCAGCGTCGCGCGGTTCGGCTTTCCTGATGTCGATGCTCAGCGTATTCATGATTTGTTAACCATAAACCCGCATCGGCCATTTGCAAGAGTCGAGGTCAGCCCGCCGACCGCTTTCTCACAGCCGATCGCGATACTGCTGACAATGGGCAAAGCCTGCCTGGAAAACGCACCCGGCCGGCGCGGTCAGGCGTCCGTCCGGGTAGCGCGTGCTGGCTTTTCAGATCTCGACGAGATGATCGTCCAGTTCATTGGCATCGCCCGACGTCACCGGGAAATGCTCGGCCAGCACCGCGCCGACCTGCCCGATCGCCTTGACGAAGCCGTCGGCGAGCCGGTCGTCGCCGGCATGCTGCAGGAGATCGCGCACCACGCCGTCCCAGACATGCTGGCCGACCTTGCTGTCGATGCCGGAATCGGCGACCACTTCGGCATAACGCTCGGCGATCGACACGAAGACCAGCACGCCGGTGCGCGCCGTGGTGCGGTGGACATTGCGGGCGAGGAACTGCCTGAGCGCATTGTGATGTGCCGCCTGATAACGCTGCCGGCGCGGCACCAGATGGATGCGCAAGCCAGGCTGCGCCCACAAAAGCACCAACACCGAGGCCAGTGCCAGCAGTTGGACAATGACGAAATGCGGCAGCCGGATCGACAGCCACCAGGTTTCTAGCCCATAGGCGACGGCGAGGCTGGCAATCAGCATGCCTGATGTCGCCATGAAGGCGGCGGGAAAGAAATAGCCGTCGCTGGCATGCGCAACGACGCAGTAGATCTCGCCGTCGGTTTTGGCCTCGGCCGCGCGGATCGCGGTGGCGATGCGCTCATGGTCCTGTGGGCTGATCGGTCGTGTTGCCATCTTCTCTCACCAGCTCCCTGAAGACCCGCCACCGCCGGACGAACCGCCGCCGCCTGAAAACCCGCCGCCGCTGCTTGAGCCCGAAGACCAGCTGCTGCCCGAACTTCCCGATGACCATCCGCTGCCCGACGACGAACTTGTTGTCCAGCTGCTGGAGCCCGACGACGATCCGCTCGGCCCCTGGCCGTAGCGAAAGGTCATGCCCAGCCATTTGTACACGCCCGGCGACAGCTTGGTGCCGAAGATCGGCGGCAGGAAGGCCATCGCCAGGCCGCCGAAGAACATCGCCGCCCACAGGATCAGGAAGACCGCGGCTATAGGATCGATGGGCGCGCTGTGGTCGGCCGGGTTGCGCTTGCCGCGCGCCTCCAGCTCTTCCGGATTGCCTTCCAGCACCATGACCATGTCGTCGACGGCCTTGGAAATGCCGCCGGAGAAATCACCGGCGCGGAACGCCGGCACCATGTCGTTTTCGATGATCAGCTTGGTGTGCAGGTCGGTAAGCGTGCCTTCCAGCCCGTAGCCGACCTCGATGCGCATCTTGTGGTCGTTCTTGGCCACCAGCAGAAGCACGCCGTTGTTTTCGCCGGCCTGACCGAGTTTCCAGAAGCGGAACAGCCGGTTGGCGTAAGGCTCGATCTCCTCGCCGTCGAGGCTGTTGATCGTGGCGACGACGATCTGGTCGGAGCCTTTGGTCTCGAAATCCGCGAGCTTCTGCGTCAGTGCCACCTTGGTCGCGGCGTCGATAATGCCGGCATTGTCGACCACCCGCCCGGTGAGTGCCGGCAGGTCTGCCGCCAAGGCTACAAACAGCATGGTGAGCATCGTCAACAGGGCGATGCCGATCGTCGCGGCTGCGCGGCCAGGTCTTGGCGGATTGAAGACGCGTACTGTCATGCCGTCACCAGTTCCCCTCAACCACCATGACTGTCCTCAATCACCATGATCATGTCGTCGACCGCTTTGGAAATACCGCCGGAGAAATCCCCGGCGCGGAAGGCCGGCACCATGCCTTCAATGATCCGTGTGGCGTGCTGGTTGGTGAGCGTGGCTTCCAGCCCGTAGCCGACCTCGATGCGCATCTTGCGGTCGTTCACGGCCACCAGCAGAAGCACGCCATTGTTCTTGGCCTTCTGGCCGAGCTTCCAGGCGTTGAACAGCCGGGTGGCGTAAGGCTCGATCTCCTCGCCGTCGAGGCTGGGAACCGTCGCGACGACGATCTGGTCGGAGCCTTTGGTCTCGAAATCGGCCAGTCTTTGGGTGAGCGCCGCCTCGGTCGCGGCATCGATGATGTCGGCATTGTCTACCACGCGTCCCGCGAGGGCGGGCAGCTCCGCTGCCAGCGCCGCGACGCTGACGAGCAAGACCAGCAAGGCAGCGCCGGTCATCGTGGCGAAGCGGCCATGCCAGGGATTGGCGATGCGTGTTGTCATCTCGTCACCAGCTTCCCGAGGAGCCGCCGCCGCCGGACGAACCGCCGCCGCCGGAAAAGCCGCCACCACCGCTTGAACCCGACGACCAGCCGCCCCCGCCCGAAGACCAGCCGCCGCTGGACGACCGCCGGCCCGGCTCGAATGTCATGCCGAGCCAGCGATAGCGGCCGGGACCGAGCTTTTTGCCAAAGATCGGCGGCAGGATGGAGGCGGCCATGCTGCCGAAGAACATGATTGCCCAGATGCTGATGAAGACGCCGAAGAACAGATTGTCGGTATTGATGGGCGGCTTCTGGTTGCGCTCGCCGCGCGCCTCCAATTCCTCCGGATTGCCTTCCAGCACCATCACCATGTCGTCGACGGCCTTCGAAATGCCCCGGGAGAAATCGCCGGCGCGGAACGCCGGCACCATGTCGTTTTCGATGATCAGCTTGGTGTGCAAATCGGTCAGCGTGCCTTCCAGCCCATAGCCGACCTCGATGCGCATCTTGCGGTCGTTCGGCGCCACCAGCAGCAGCACGCCGTTGTTTTCCTTGGCCTGGCCGAGCTTCCAGAAGCGGAACAGTCGGTTGGCGTAAGGCTCAATCTCCTCGCCGTCGAGGCTGGGGATGGTTGCGACGACGATCTGGTCGGAGCCTCTGGTCTCGAAGTCGGCGAGTTTCTGGGTGAGCGCGGCTTTGGTGCCTGCATCGATGATCCCGGCATTGTCGACGACGCGGCCGGTCAGCGCGGGGAGGTCGGCGGCGAAGGCGGTGAGGGGCAGGAAGACGGCCAGAAAGGCGAGAAGAACACCAAGGTTGGCGTTCCTTCGCGTCCCCCTCTGTCCTGCCGGACATCTCCCCCTCGAGGGGGGAGATTGGCAATCTCGCTGCCGACGCTCAGCCGGCAACGCTGATATTTGGCGCAAGGACAGAAGACAGCTGATCTCCCCCCTTGAGGGGGAGATGTCCGGCAGGACAGAGGGGGGTGTGAAGGAACGCAAGGCTGGCAAAGGCCAAGCTCACCCAGACGTCATCACCCGCCCTGCTTCGTGCCGAAATCGACCTTCGGCGGCTGCATCTTGTCTTCTTCGACGGTGAAGTTGGCGAAGGGCTCGTTGCTGCGGAACCAGAAGGTTGCCCATAGCACCGACGGAAAGGTCCTCAGCGTCAGATTGTAATCCTTGACCGCCAGGATGTAGTCGCGCCGCGCCACGGCGATACGGTTCTCGGTGCCTTCGAGTTGCGCCTGCAGCGCCAGGAAATTCTGGTTGGCCTTGAGGTCGGGATAGGCCTCCGACACCGCGATCAGCCGCGACAGCGCGCTGGTCAGCCCTGATTGCGCATCCTGGAACTTCTTGAGCGCTTCGGGGTCCTTCAGCGTTTCCGGCGTCACCGTGATCTGCGTCGCCTTGGCGCGCGCTTCGACCACCGCATCGAGCGTGTCCTTTTCATGCGAGGCATAGCCCTTCACCGTCTCGACCAAATTGGGAATGAGGTCGGACCGACGCTGATACTGGTTCAGCACCTCGCTCCATGCCGCCTTGGCGTTTTCCTCCGCCGTCGGGATGGTGTTGAAGCCGCAGCCGGCGAGCAGAGGCAGCACGACGGCCAACATCAGCACGGCCGGCAGACTGCGGAAAGGGAAGGCAAGGCGCTGGGCAAACATGGTGAGGTCCCTCGACAGAAGTTGCATGCGAAGCATTAGCACAATCCGCGCTCAAGAAAATGTCTGCCGCTGGCGCGCATTCCTGGCGCGCATTCATGCGCCGGCGAGGCCCTGTGATTGATCGCGCGAACACGGTATGGTTGCCGGCAAACAGGACAGGACCATGGCGGAAGGCCGCGACGATGACAGCGAATCGCGCCGCATTATCGAGCGCGTGGCGAACGAGGGCGGCCTTGGCGGCGCATCGCTGGTGTCACGGGCAGCGAAAGGCGCGCGCGATCATGTTACCGCAGCGGAGGCCGACCGATCCGATCCGATCGAGGTCTGGGGCACCCGCATCGGTCGCGCACTTGGGCTCATCGTCGCCCTCGGCCTTTTGATCTGGCTCGTGTACTACGTCTCCCGGGGCAGCTAGAGCATGATCCTGAAAAGTGGGAACCGGTTTTCTCGGACAAGCGGGAACCGTTTTGTCCGGAGATCATGCTCGAACCAAAGAGATAGACCAGGATGACGATTCAGCGAAAAATTATCCGCATCTAGGATTTTCCATGAACAGCGAAAAAGCCGACGCGCCGCGCGCGGTCATCGTCATTTCCAGCCATGTCGCCCGCGGCTCGGTGGGCAACCGCGCCGCCGTGTTTGCGCTGGAGACGCTGGGCTTTCCGGTGTGGGCGGTGCCGACGGTGATCCTGCCCTGGCATCCGGGCCATGGCCGCGCCACGCGCATCGTGCCGCCGCTCGACCAGTTCAAGGCGCTGATGGCCGATCTCGAGCGCGCGCCCTGGCTGGGCGAGGTGGGCGCGGTGCTGTCGGGCTATCTCGGCGAGGCCGGCCAGGCCGAGGCCGTCGCCTCGCTGGTTGCGGCAGTCAAGGCCAAGACGCCGGACGCGATCTATATATGCGATCCGGTGATGGGCGATTCCGGCGGGCTCTATGTGCCCGAGCCGACGGCCGCCGCGATGCGCGACCGGCTGATGCCGATCGCCGACATCGCCACCCCCAACCGCTATGAGCTGGAGTGGATGGCCGGCGCGCCTTTGCCCGATCTGAAATCGGTGATCTCGGCCGCCCTCCATGCCGGACCGTCAACAATGCTGGTGACGTCGGCACAGTCGATGATGACCGGCGGCACCGGCAATCTGCTGCTTGACGGCACCCAGGCGCTGCTGGCCGAACACCGCCTCATCGACAAGCCGCCGAATGGCCTCGGCGACCTGACTGCGGCCGTCTACCTCGCCCGCATCCTGTCGGGGCAGCCGCCGATCAAGGCGCTGCAATCGACCACCGCCGCCGTCTACGAAATCCTGGCGCGAACCGCCAAGCGTGGCGGCGACGAGTTGCAGCTTGAAACCGATGCCCAGAGCCTGTCGCATCCGATGGCGATGGTGCAGCTGCGCCACCTCACGCATCCGGGGCGGGACCGCCGGGCGTGACCTCGACCGTGGTCGTCGGCGTAGACGGCTGCAAGGCCAGCTGGATCGCCGTCCGCCGCGATCTGGATGCCGCGCCGTCAGTCCGCGTCTTTCCCAGCTTTGCGGCCCTGCTCGACGCCTTGCCCGCCGATGCGGCAGTGGCCGTCGACATGCCGATCGGCCTGCCGGACGTCTCGCAAAGAGGCGGGCGCGGGCCGGAGACCTTGGTACGGCCAATGCTCGGAGCACGGCAATCCAGCGTCTTCTCTATCCCGTCCCGCGCGGCCCTCTACGCCGACATCAGCGACTTCACCACGGTCGAGGCTTGGTATGAGGCGCATCGGCGCGCCAGCGAGGTGGCCAAGGCGACCTCCGATCCGCCACGCGGCGTCTCGATCCAGGCCTTCGGCATCTTTGCCAAGATCCGCGAGATCGACGCGCTGCTGATTATGCGTCCGGAACTGCGCCGCCGCGTCTTCGAATCGCACCCCGAAGTGGCCTTCTGCCGGCTGAACGGCGAAAAACCGATGACGCTGCCGAAGAAGATCAAGGGCGCGGTCAATCCTGCCGGGATGGAAGAGCGCAAGGCACTGCTCTGCCGGCACGGCTATACCAGAGCTTTCCTTGACCAGCTGCCGCCACGCGGTGCTGCCGCCGACGATTTCCTCGACGCCGCAGCGATGATGCTGATTGCCGGACGCATTGCCGGCGGCGAGGCAAAGCCGTTTCCCGACCCGCCGCTTGCCGACCGTTTGGGCATTCCCCTGGCGATCTGGGCGTGAGGCAAGCGGCGACCCATGCGTGCGGCATGGCGATTTGCGACGAAGCCATCCGCAATTCGGCATTGCCCGCGACGGGCATTTGCCGTTAGAGCCTTTCTAACTTGAAATGAGCTGCCGTCGCTAACCCCGAAAGGCTTCATCCCTAGCCCATGCCCCATCTCCCCGAACATCTTTGGACCGGCTACCGCAACTTCATGAATGGCCGCTATCTCACCGAGAGCGGACGCTATCGCGAGCTTGCCCGCGAGGGGCAGGCACCCGAAACCATGATCGTTGCCTGCTGCGATTCCCGCTCTGCCCCCGAGGCGATCTTCGACGCCGGTCCGGGCGAACTGTTCGTCCTGCGCAATGTCGGCAATCTGGTGCCGCCCTATGCGCCGGACGGCGAGTTCCACTCGACCTCGGCCGCGCTCGAATTCGCCGTGCAGAGCCTGAAGGTGAAAAACATCGTGGTGATGGGCCATGGCCGCTGCGGCGGCATCCGCGCTGCGCTCGACACCAATTCGGCGCCGCTGTCGCCCGGCGACTTCATCGGCAAATGGATGAGCCTGATCGCGCCGGCGGCCGAAACCGTTTCGTCCAGCACGTTCATGACGGCAACCGAACGGCAGACGGCGCTGGAGCGGATTTCCATCCGCTATTCGATCGCCAATCTCAGGACCTTCCCTTGCGTCTCCATCCTCGAAGGCAAGGGGCGGCTGTCGCTGCATGGCGCCTGGTTCGACATCTCGACCGGCGAGCTCTGGGTGATGAACAAGGACACCGGCGACTTCGAGCGGCCGGATTTGACGTAGACCCATGATCCCGAAAAGTGGGAACCGGTTTTCGGATAAGGGCATGGTCAAATAAGAGGAGGCAAGAATGCGGGTTTGGCCTGCGATCGCTTTCGCCGTAGCGGCGCTGCTGATTTCGCTCGTCCCTGCCCGCTCCGATGACGGCGCCATTATCGACCGCTGGTATTCGGCGCTGCTGGTCGCCGATCGCACCGAATTGTCGGACCTGCTCGCCGACGATGTCCGCATCAAGCTCGACGATCTCGGCGTCGTACAGTCGAAGCAGGAGTTCATCGCGTCGATCGACGAATGGAAGGGCGCGGTCGCCGGCGCCGCAATCCGGCATCGCGTCGAAAAGAGCGAGGCCGGCGTCACAACTGTCATCGCCTGCTATGATTTCCCAACAATGACATGCTGATGCAGGAGACGTTCGCCGTCACCGGCAACCGCATCACCGCCAGTTCGCAAGCGGCGATCGCGGAAAATTGCGACGGCTTCTGACGCGGGCTTGAACGGCCGCGCTGTTGCGCCGCGCCAGTCATCGCCCTACATCGGTCAGCAAGCTCCGCCAATCATCGAAAGATCCCCCATGCCGTCCACGAAAACCGTCGATCTCGCCGCCCATCCGCTGACCAAATGGCAAGGGCCGCTCGGCCTGCCGGATTTTGCCAGCATCGGCGACGACGATTTCTCCTCGGTGTTCGACGCGGCGCTGAAGGCACATGAGGCCGAAATCGATGCGATCGCCGGCAACAAGGATGCGCCGACCATCGAGAATACGCTGGCAGCCCTCGAACTCGCCGGTGAGCCGCTCGACCATGTCTCGTCGATCTTCTGGTGCCGGGCCGGCGCCCACACCAACGATGCGATCCAGGCGCTGGAGCGTGAGATCTCGCCGAAGATGTCGCGGCATTTCTCGGCGATCTCGATGAACGAGAAACTGTTTGCCCGCATCGACGACCTCTACCAGCGCCGGGAGACGCTAAAACTCGACGTCGAGACGCTGCGGGTGCTGGAGAAGACCTGGAAAGGCTTTGTGCGATCGGGCGCAAAACTCGACGCCGACGGCAAGAAGCGGCTGGCCAACATCAGCGAGGAGCTGTCCTCGCTCGGCACCACTTTCGGCCAGAACGTGCTGGCCGACGAGCGCGACTGGGCGCTGTTCCTCGACGAGGCTGATCTTGCCGGCCTGCCGGACTTCGTGAAGAGTTCGATGGCCGAAGCCGCCGAGACGCGCGGCCAGAAGGGCCGCTACGCCGTCACTTTGTCGCGCTCAATCTATGAGCCGTTCACGACCTTTTCTGAACGCCGCGATCTGCGCGAGACCGCTTTCCGCGCCTTCACCATGCGCGGCCAGAATGGCGGCGCCAGCGACAACACCGCAGTGGTGCGCGACATGCTGAAACTGCGCGCCGAAAAGGCCAGGCTGCTAGGCTATGCCTCGTTCGCCGCGCTGAAACTCGACGACACCATGGCCAAGACGCCGAAGGCTGTGCACGACCTCCTCGACCCGGTCTGGGAGAAAGCGCTGGAGAAGGCCGCCGCCGACCAGAAGGAGCTGGAGCGGCTTGCGACCAAGGCAGGCAGCAACGAAAAATTCGCCGCCTGGGACTGGCGCTTCTACCAGGAGAAATTGCGCGCCGAAAAATTCGACTTCGACGAGGCGGAACTGAAACCCTATCTGCAACTCGACCGGGTCATCGACGCCTGCTTCGACGTCGCCACAAAACTGTTCGGCATCACTTTCGAGGAGAAGAAGGGCATCGCCGCCTGGCATCCCGACGCGCGCGTCTTCGTGGTGAAGAACGCCGATGGCAGCGAGCGCGGCCTGTTCCTCGCCGACTATTTCGCCCGATCCTCGAAGCGTTCTGGCGCCTGGATGAGCGCGCTGAAGTCTGGCTACAAGCTTGGGGATGGCTCCAAGCCGGTGATCTACAACATCATGAACTTCGCCAAGCCGCCGGCGGGGGAAGCGGCGCTGCTGTCGGTCGATGAGGCCAAGACCCTGTTCCACGAGTTCGGCCATGCTTTGCACGGCATGCTGACCGACGTCACCTGGCCGTCGGTGGCGGGCACCTCGGTTTCCCACGATTTCGTCGAACTGCCTTCGCAGCTCTACGAGCACTGGCTGACGGTGCCCGCAGTGCTGGAAAAGCATGCGCTGCATGTCAAGACCGGCAAGCCGATGCCGAAGTCGCTGCTCGACAAGATGCTGGCCGCCCGCACGTTCGGCGCCGGTTTCGCCACGGTCGAGTTCACAGCGTCGGCGCTGATCGACATGGCGTATCACGCGCGGCCGGATGCGCCGGCGGAACCGCTGCGTTTCGAAGCCGAAACGCTGGAAAAGCTTGATATGCCCGACACCATCGCCATGCGTCATCGCACCCCGCATTTCGGCCATATCTTCTCAGGCGACGGTTATTCAGCCGGCTACTATTCCTACATGTGGTCGGAAGTGCTCGACGCCGACGCCTTCGCCGCCTTCGAGGAGACCGGCGATCCCTTCAACCCGGCGCTGGCGGAACGGCTTCGGAAGAATATCTATGCCGCCGGCGGGTCGAAGGATCCGGAGGAGCTGTACACGGCGTTCCGCGGCAAGATGCCTTCGCCGGAAGCGATGATGGTGAAGCGGGGATTGCTATAGCGCCGCCTTATCTCCCCCCTCGAGGGGGAGATCACCAGCGCCAAGGATCCGCCACCCGTGGCCACACCGGCCGCGTCAGCTTCCTGTAATCCGTCACCGCCGGATTGCTCGGATACGAGCTCGGCGCCGAGACATAGATGATCTCCGCCGCGATCGGTTCAAAGCCGGCGTAGAAATGGTTGGTTGACTTGATCAGCAATATGTCCTTCGACAACGGATCGACACCGATGTTGGAGAAGACATCCGGCTCGAAGGTCTGCGTGCGGTTGGTGTTGAGGATGATGTCGATTTCGGTGCCTTCGAGCCGCACCAGCGCCGTCGGTCCGAGCGTCACCCGGCTCGGCCCGAAGCTCTGCCAGCCCTCGGGGACGGCTTTCAACACCTTGACGCGCGCATCGATCGGTTCGCCGGCCAGCGGCCCGGCCTTGCCGCCGAAGCGCAGGTCGATGACGGCGCCTTCGCCTGCCGCCTGGCAAAAGGTGACAGCGATCGGGTCCCAGATCGTCGCCACGCCAAAATTGTCCACGCCCTGTTCCAGCATGGCGCGCAGCACGACCGTACCGTCGCCGGCGACGCCACCGCCGGGATTGTCCCAGATGTCGGCAATCACAACCGGCTTGCCGGGATTTTCCTTGCGCACGGCCAGTGCCCGCGCGATGCCGTCCTCGGTGTTCAGCATCGTCATCGCCGTCCTTTCGCGGATGGCGTAAAGCTCGTGCCCTAGCCTCTCCGCCAGCGCATCGCCCTTGGCCTTGTCATTGTCAGTGACGACCAGGATGCGCGTGCCCATTTCCGGCACGTCCGCGGCCATGAAGCCATGGATGACCGAGACCGACAGCACGCCGTCCTTGCCGTGCAGCGCCTTGATGCGGTCGACGAAGGAGCGCATCGGCTCGCGGCTGGTCGGCAGCACCTGGATCATGCGGCAGTCGAACGTCGAGATCACCGGCTTGATCTCGTCGCGCGCCGCCGCCAATCCAAGCTCGACGACATGTTCGCCGCGCTCATAGAAGTCGGTGTGCGGGAATTCGAGGAAATAGGCCATGACATTGCATGCCGCGACGCGCTTTGGGGTCAGATGACTGTGCGGGTCGAGCTCGACCGCGATCACCACGTCGGGCCCGACGATTGCGCGAACCCGTTCCAGCAGATCGCCTTCGCAATCGTCATAGCCTTGCGCCACCATGGCGCCGTGCAGGCCGAGGATGACGGCGTCGACCGGCAAGGCTGCCTTCAACTGGCCGAGAATCTCGTCGCGCAACGACTCATAGGTCTGCCGCTGCACCAGCCCGCCCGGCTCCGCCCAGGTGGCGGTGCCTTCGATGACGGTCAGCCCTTCGGCAGCCGCACGCCGGCGCAGCGCGACCATCGGCGAGGAGCACAAGGTCGGCGTGTCTGGATGCTTGCCCGGCCCGGCATAGAACGCCATCTCGAACGACGCCCGGTCGGTCGGCACCGGCGAGAAGGTGTTGGTTTCGGTCGCCAGCGAGGCGGTGAAGATGCGCATGAAAACTCCGTACGGCTATTTGTTTTTCGCAATCCCGGACGGAAAACCGCTCCACACTGGAATTGCTATTTTACGGCCCCGAGCGCCAGCCCGCGGACGAGATAGCGCTGCAGCCAGATGAACAGGATCGCCACCGGCAGCGTCGCCAGCAGCGTCGCCGCCATTACATGGTGCCATTCGATCGTGTAGCGGCCGGCGACCAGCGAGAACACCTGGATAGGCAGCGTGTAACTTTCCTGGCTGCGCAGCATTGTGAGCGCAACGACGAACTCATTCCATGCGTTGATGAAGGTGAAGATGGCGGTCACCGCTATTGCCGGCAGGCAAAGCGGCAGAAACACTTTTCGCAAGGTCAGCCATCGGCCGGCGCCTTCCATCCACGCTGCTTCCTCGAGATCGCGCGGGATGGTGTCGAAATAGCTTTGCAGCATCCACACGGTGAAGGCGACGTTGAAAGCCATGTAGATGACGCCGAGCGCGGTCGTGGATTCGATCAGACCCCAGGCCGCCATCAGCCGGAACAGGCCGAGCACCAGCACGATCGGCGAGATCATCTGCGAGATCAGCAGGAACTGGCGGAAGGCGCCATAGCCGGCAAAGCGAAACCGCGACATGGCATAGGCGGCCGGCACCGAGATCAGGATGGCGCCGACGGTGGCGATAACAGAGACATAGAGCGAATTGGCCAGCGCCTGGCCAAAGCCGGTCGCCACCCACATGTCGGCAAAATTCGACCAGTGGAATTCGCTTGGCCACCAGGTCGGCGACAGCACCTCCTGCCGCGGCTTGACCGCGGTCAAAAACATTACCGCGAAGGGGAAGATCGTCACCACGAGCAGCGGCGAAAGCAGCAGCCAGGCGATGATCGTACGCTTCAGCTTGGGCGTCATGTGCGCTGCTCCCGCATGGCAAGCCGCACATAGATCATGGTGAAGATCAAAAGGATGGCGAACATCAGCAGCGACACCGCCGATGCTTCACCCAGTTTGCCGATGCGGAAGGCCAGCTTGTAGAGATGGGTGACCAATATGTCGGTCGAGTTGGCCGGCCCGCCCTGCGTCATCACCCAGATGATCGGGAAGGAATTGAAGACGTAGATGGTGTTGAGCACGATGGCGATGTTGATGAACGGCTTCAGCAGCGGAAAGGTGATCTCGCGGAACTGCTGCAGCGGCGTCGCCCCCTCCAGGGCCGCCGCCTCGTAGAGGTCGTCGGGGATCGACGACAGGCCGCCGAGGAAGATGGTCGTGGTGAACGGTACCGTCACCAATATGCCAATCAGCACCTGCATCGGGAATGCCGTCTCGGCGCGCGCCAGCCACTGGATGTTTTCATGGATCAGGCCGAGCCCGATCAGCGCCGAGTTCAGCATGCCGCTTTCACCGTTGAGCGCCCAGCGCCAGACCACCGCCGTCATCGTCAGCGACACCGCCCAGGGCAGCATGATGATGACGCGGGCAATGCCGCGGCCGTAGAAATCGGTGTTGAGGATCATCGCCACCGGCACCGACAACAGCAGCGCGCCGCCGACCACCAGCAACGTCCACAGGCCGGTGCGCCAGAGTGCCGCCAGGAAATCGGGATCGGCGAGGAAGGCTGAATAATTGGCGAAATCGTTGAAGTCGCGTAGCTGGCCGAAGCGGCTGACGTCATGCGTCGAGATCTGGATCAGGTCCCAGACCGGCCAGAAGATGACGACCGCCGCCAGCAACAGGCTGGGCAAGGTCAGCAGATAGGGCAAGAAGCGATTTTGCATCGGCCGGTTTTGTACCGTGGTTCTGTGGCGCTGGCACGCCAGCTCGGATCAATCTTGCATATCGGTCTTTAGCAGCCCTTCAGAAGAATGCCTTTCCTCTCCCCCGTCGATCAGGGGAGAGGTGTCGAGCGAAGCTCGGGGGGTCGACCCTTGGGGCGCAAGGCGAGGTGATGTTTGCCCTATTGCCCTTCCTATGTCCGTCGCGGCGGTTGCCAGGTGGTTCCCCCACTCCGTCTCGGCTTCGCCGAGCCACCTCTCCCCCCTCCGGAGGGAGAGGAAAGTGTGGCGCGCCCCGATCTCTGGGCCGCGCCGGGCGCAGGGAGATACGCCCTATTTCTTAATCACGGCGTTGGCCTTGGCAGCCGCTTCCTTCAAGCCTGCCTCGGGGTCGCCGCCGAGATAGATTTTCTGCATGGCATCCGAGGTGATCTGGGCGACTTCTTCCCAGCCGGGGATGACCGGTGCAAAGCGAGCGTCGGGCAGCAGTGCGGTGAACGCGGCGAGGTCGGCATTGTTGACGTAATAGTCCATCTTGGCCTCTTCCTTGTTCACCGGCAGGAAGCCTTCCCCTTGCGTGAACTTGGCGCGCTGTTCGGTGGTGAACAGGAAGTCGAGCAGCTTCCAGGCCTCATCCTTGTTCTTGGAATTCTTGAACATGATGATGGAATCGGTGACGCCGTACGTGCCGCGCGCGCCGGTCGGTCCGGCGGGGATAGCGGCCACGCCATATTTCAGGTTCGGCGCCTCGTCCTTGATCTGGTTGGACAGGAAGGGTGCGGTGATCATCATGCCGACCTTGCCCTGCTTGAACAGGTTCTGGACGTCCTCGCGGTTGTTGGAGGTGACGCCGGGTTCCGTCAGGCCTTCGTCGATCATCGACTTGTAGAGCTTGGCGGCTTCGAGCGCGCCCGGCGTGCCGAGGCCCGACGTGCCATCCTTGTTGAGAATCTCGGTGCCTTGCGACCACATCGCATAGTAGTAATAGACGTCGGTCTCGATCTCCTTGCCCTGCAGGCCGAAGCCGAACGTGCCGGTGCCCAGCGCCTTGATCTTGCGCGCATCCTCCTGCAACTCGGTCCAGGTTGCCGGCGGGTTGGCGATTCCGGCCTTCTCGAACAATTCCTTGTTGTAGTACATGGCGCGCGCCGAAGCCGCGATCGGCAGGCCATAGGTCTTGCCCTCCATGATCGACGGCGACAGGAAGGTGTCGATGAAGCGGTCCTTGAAGTCTGGCTTGATGTAGGCGTCGAGCGGCTCGGCGACATCCTGCTGGACGAAATCGATCAGCCAGCGGGTGCCGATGATCGACAGGTCGGCATTGGTACCGGCCGTGATGTCGGTGGTCAGCTTCTGCAGCAGCACGTCCCACGGCACAACTTCGAACTTGACGGTGATACCCGGGTTGGCTGCCTCGAATTCCTTTTTCACCGCTTCGAAATACGGGCCGGTCTTGGCGCTGTATTCGGCGACGGTTACGCGCACCTCGCCGGCATCTGCCTGCGCGGCCAGGGCGAGCAGGCTCATTCCGGCCATCAGGCCGACAGTCCATTTTGCAAGCTTCATTCGATCTCTCCCATTTGATTGCGCCTGCGCTCTTGCGGCTTCCAGGCGACCAAGGCTTAATGTGACTTTCCTACATTATCCATCATTTTACCTTGTGTAAGCGGAGATTATCCTGTTGCTTAATTACATTTCTTAAAATAGCGTTTTCCGATTATCGTAGATGCCAGGGAGGCGCGCAGCGTGGTTTCAAAGGCCGAATTCGCAGGCAAGACCGTGCTGGTGACCGGCGCCGGCGGCGGGCTCGGCTCGGCTATTGTGGCGCTGCTGGCCGAACGAGGCGCGCGCGTCGTCGGCTGCGACCAGTCGCAAGATGCGTTGCGCAGCCCACACCTGGCGTCGCGTCACGCCTTCGACCTCCTCGACCGGGCTTCCATCGAGGCGGCGATACCAGCGATCCTTGAGAAAGATGGCGTTCCCGACATGCTGATCAACAATGCCGGCTGGACGCGCGCAGAGACGCTTGCCGCATTGACACCCGATAAGATTGAGCACGAGCTCGACATCAATCTGACCGGGGTGATGCTGTTCGCCGATCCACTGATCAAGGCGATGGCCGCGCGCGGTTCGGGCAGCGTCGTCTTCATCTCTTCCGTCAACGCCATCGCCCATTTCGGCAACCCGGCCTATGCCGCGGCCAAGGCCGGCATCAATGCCTATGCCAAAGCGATCGCTGTGGAACTCGGCCGCAGCGGGCTGCGCGCGAATGTCGTCTGCCCCGGCTCGATCCGCACTGCCGCCTGGGACCATCGCCTGGCCAAGAACCCGGATGTTCTCGGCAAGCTCAAGCGGCTCTATCCGCTCGGCCGCATCGTCGACGCCACGGAAGTGGCCGAAGCGGTGGCCTTCCTTGTTTCGGATCGCGCATCGGGGATAACCGGCGCGGTGGTGCCGGTCGACGCCGGACTGACCGCCGGCTTCCTGCCCTTCATCGACGACATATTGGGAGCCTGACCATGACCGATGTCGAGTTCCGCGACCTGTCGAAATCCTTCGGACGCCACAAGATCCTCGAAAACATCAGCCTCGACATCAAGAGCGGCGAGTTCGTCGTGCTGGTCGGCCCTTCCGGCTGCGGCAAGTCGACCTTGCTGCGCATGCTGGCCGGGCTGGAGCCGATCACCGCAGGCGACCTCTTGATCGGCGGCGTGCGCGCCAACGATTTGCCGCCACAGCAGCGTAACATCGCGATGGTCTTCCAGTCCTATGCGCTGTTTCCGCACCTGAAAGCGGCCGACAATATCGGCTTTGGCCCAAAGATCCGCGGCGAAAGCCGCACGGCAATCGACGCCAAGGTGAAAAAGGCCTCAGGCGTCCTCAACCTGTTCTCCTATCTCGACCGCTATCCCCGGGAACTGTCGGGCGGCCAGCGCCAGCGCGTCGCAATGGGCCGCGCCATCGTGCGCGAACCCTCGGTGTTCCTGTTCGACGAGCCGCTCAGCAATCTCGACGCGCAATTGCGCGTGCAGATGCGCACCGAGATCAAGGCGCTGCACCAGCGGCTGAAATCGACCATCGTCTATGTCACCCACGACCAGATCGAGGCCATGACCATGGCCGACCGCATCGTGGTGATGGACCGCGGCAAGATCCAGCAGGTCGGCGCACCGCTGGAGCTCTACGACCGTCCCGCCAACAAATTCGTCGCCTCCTTCATCGGCTCGCCGTCGATGAGTTTTGTCTCCGGCGCCCTGAAGACGACGCCCGAGAAAAGCTGGTTCGAATCGGCCGGCGGAGGGCGACTGGCGCTCGGCAGCAAGACGGTGCCGGCTGGCACCACGGTCGAGGCCGGCATACGGCCCGAACACTTCGTCATCGGCGAGGCTGTCGACGCGATGGCGATCAAGGTCGATGTCGTCGAGCCGACCGGCTCGGAAACCCATGTCTATGGCGCCATCGGCGCTGACACGGTGCGCGCCGTATTCCGCGACCGGGTTCAGGTCAAGCCGGGTGAACTGCTGCCGGTCTCGGTAGCGCCGGGCAACATCCATCTGTTCGACACGGCGACAGGCCTGCCGCTATGAGCGCCGGCATGAAAACGAAAATACCACGATGAAGACGACAACCCAGAAATGAAAACGCCGGCCGACATCATCACGCGCCTGCAGCTGATGTCGCAGGACGGCACCAAATCGGACCGCCGCCTGGCCGGTCTCGTGCTCACCGATCTCGACTTTGCCTCCAAGGCGGCAATCTCGGAAATTGCCGCGCGCGTCGGCGTCAGCGAGCCGACAGTCACCCGTTTCTGCCGCAATCTCGGCTGCGAGGGTCTGCGCGATTTCAAATTCTACCTGGCGCAGGCGATCGCCATTGGCGGCCAGTATCTGTCGCCCGAACCGCTGAACCGGGACGCGCGCGAGCAGCGCATTGCGTCGGCCATCACCGAAGCGGCAATCGCCGCCATCCAGCGCGCCAGCGAAAACCTCGACATGAAGACGCTGGTGGGCGTGGCCGCGCGCATCGTCAGTTCGGGCAATGTGCTGTGCATCGGCTCCGGCGGCATTTCCTCGATGATGGCGACCGAGATGCAGAACCGGCTGTTTAGGCTGGGCGTGCCGGTGCTGGCGCAGATCGACGGGCAGTTGCAGCGCATGTATGCCGCGGTCGCTACGTCGGAGACGACGTTGATCGCGTTCTCGGTGTCCGGCTATGCTCGCTCGGTGATCGACGCCGTGCAGGTGGCCCAGCAATATGGCGCCACCACCATCGCCGTAACCCCGCCGGAATCAGCGCTGGCCAAGGCCGCCGATACCGTCATCCAGTTCCAGTCGCTGGAGGACGGCAACATCTACAAGCCGACCTCGTCGCGCTATGCGCTGCTTTCGATCGTCGACATGATCGTCACCTCGGTGGCCGAGACGCGCGGACCAAGGGTTCTGGAAAACCTGCGCCGCATCAAGCAGAGCGTGAACACGCTGAAGGTCGACGATCCAAAGTTGCCGCTGGGGGATTGAGGACTAACGGCCGAGCGCTTTGATGCTCGTCACCAGCGCCGCCGGATCGCCATTCACGCGTAGCGTCTTCAAGCGAGGGGTAGC
This sequence comes from Mesorhizobium sp. M0626, assembly GCF_040320665.1. Lineage (NCBI taxonomy): Bacteria > Pseudomonadati > Pseudomonadota > Alphaproteobacteria > Hyphomicrobiales > Phyllobacteriaceae > Mesorhizobium > Mesorhizobium sp. M0626. The sequence continues at coordinate 35,910 of NZ_JAMYQD010000018.1, forward strand.
GCCAGCAACGACCGACACCGCCGATGCGGGAACTCCCAGCGCCTTGGCGACAAGTCTTTGCAATGCTTGATTGGCCGCGCCATTCTCCGGCACGGCGCGCACGCGCGCCTTCAAATGGCTGCGCCCGTCGGCCATCGTCTCCACGCCTCCGAGCCTGTCCACGGAAGACTTCGGCGTCAGCCGGATAAACAGGTCGATGCCGTCGGCGCGCAAGCGGAATGGCGCGCTCATGCCGCCGTCAGGTTCACAGGACCAGCGGCGCTATCGTGGTGAGAATGAGCTGCCTGAGAAAGAACAGGAGCAGAAGCAGGATGATCGGCGAGATGTCGACGCCGCCAAGGTCGGGCATGAACCGACGGATTGGACGCAGCGCCGGCTCGGTCAGCCGGTAGAGCATGTTGCCGATGCTGCCGACGAACTGATTGCGCGAGTTGACGACGTTGAACGCATAGAGCCAGGAGAAGATCGCCGAGGCGATGATGACCCACCAGTACAGGTCCAGCGCCATGACGATTGTTTGAATGAGGGCGAGCATGCCGGTCTCCGATTGTTGTCGACATGTAGCCATTGCGCGCGAAACCGGCAAGGGCCGGTCGCCTACAAGCACCGGGCACAAGGGATTTCGGCAAAACCCCGCCTTGACAGGAAACCGCAGCCTTCGATAAATGCGCCATCCGCTGGACGGGGCTGTAGCTCAGCTGGGAGAGCGCGTCGTTCGCAATGACGAGGTCAGGAGTTCGATCCTCCTCAGCTCCACCAGCGGAATTTTCCTGCCTGTCGACACATCTAAGTTCCGAGACGTCTCGTCAAAGCCCCGCCTTCGCTGCGAGATAGGGCGCCAGGGCAAGCGAGTAGCTGGCGGTCAGATGATGACTGTCCCGCCAGACGATGATGTTGCCGACAACTGCCGGGCATAGTTGCGGCCCGCAAATGGCATCGAGCATATCGATGGCGCGCACATTTTTCTGTCCTTCCGCGGCCAGCGCCAACACGTTGCTCCGCTCAATATCGCTCAGTTTGGTGACGCATTTCGTTGGGGTCGAACTCAGGCAATCGCCCGGGTCGAATTTCATATAGGGCGTGTTGCGGATGGCAACGATTTGCGAGCCGGCGTCCGTCAGCCCGCCCCAGAGACTTCGCAGCCCCTCGATCATCACGTCTTGCTGAACCGCTCCGTAATTGGACTGGCTGGTGAAGATCAGATCCGGTTTCAGCTTTAGGATCTCGGCCAGCACCTTTTCGTGCCACTGCGCGCATAAGACGTTGGGTTTGCCATTCGCCGTGATGGCCACGCGGGTGAATGGGCAGGCGGATTTTGTAAAGGTAACCAGTTTGAAGTTGCGGTCCTTTGCGATCTTGTCCAGTGCCGGCACCCACTGGGCTGCATGAGAATCTCCCACCAGAACCATTGTTTTCGCACCCGTGGGATCGCCTAGAGAGCATCGTTTGGGCTCCGAGCTTTCCTCCTGGTGGCACTTCCTTGCATACACGACCGGCACGTCCCGCCTCAGCCGGGCCAGCGGCGGCAGAAGGTTCACACCGTCCGGGACCACGGCGCCGGAGACGAGAGCGGCGGGCCCGGGGTAGGAAGGCGTGCCGATCAGCGCGGTGTCGATGCGTTCGGTCTTCAGAAAGAGCAGCAGGCTGCCGGATGCGGCCACGCATGTGAGAACCGCCGCGGTGCCGTATCCCAGCGGCTTCCACCAGGCGCCGCCCCGAGCTTGCCGGTAGCGCTGCTCAACATATCGATAGGACAGATCCGATAGAAGCAGGGTCGCCGCAATCAGGCCGAAGCCGCCGGCAAGGGTCAGCGAATGACCCTGCGCCTGGAAGATGGTGATCAGCGGCCAATGCCATAGATAGACCGAGTAGGAGCGATCGCCGATGAAACGAAGTGGCAACGAATCGAGCCCACGAAACCGGCCGACTTCAACCTCGCCAGCCAGGATGACCAGCACTGTGGCCAAGGTCGGCAACAACGCACTGACGCCGGGAAATGGAGTTGCAGCGGAAAACAGCAAGGCGGACGCAACGATGCCCAGGATGCCGGCGATCGCCAGCCACTGTCTAGTGAGTGCCGCCAGTCGAAACTGGTGTTCGGTCAGCACCAGCAGACCACCCAGCGCCAATTCCCACAGGCGGGTATGGCTGACGAAATAGGCCTGGGCCGGATCCGTCGCCGTCAAAACCACAGAGGCAACAAGTGATGCCGCGAAAATGAGCGACAACGCCCCGATCAAGCAGGCCCTCAGCGGAAGGTCACGGCGGCGCGCCAGCCAGATCACGCCGATCATCACCAACGGCCAGGCGATGTAGAACTGCTCTTCGATGGAAAGCGACCAGTAGTGTTGCACCGGGCTCGGCAAGGTGTCGGCCTCGAGATAGCTGACGGCAATCGAGGCCAGCCGCCAGTTCTCGACATAAAGAGCGCTCGCCACGATCTGGTTGCCTATTTCCTCCCAGCGCGCCTTTGAGATGAAAAGCAGCGTGCCCAGCAATGCCACCAGCAGCACCAAGGTTGCTGCAGGCAACAACCGTCGCACCCGTCGCGAATAGAATTCGATCAGCGAGACGCGACCGTCGCGCAGCGCCATCTGCGCCAGCAGGCCGGTGATCAGATAGCCAGAGATGACGAAAAAGACGTCGACGCCGATATATCCGCCGGGAAGAGCATGGGGCCACAGGTGAAAGACGACGACCAGAGCGACGGCCAGTCCGCGCAACCCTTGTATTTCGGGTTGAAACCGGCGGTTCTGATCGATTGTCACCGGGTATCCCCCAACAGTCTCAGCCGGCCTGGATCAACCGGCCAGTCCCCGCCACGATCTTCATAAGGGCAGAGTGCCGTGAAGCAAGAGCCGATCGCAGCAGTTCATTCCCTTTCCGTCTCCAGCCCGCTCACCAGCGTGTCGACGAAACCCAGCAGCTCACTTTCGAGATCGGTGGACGCCAGGCCAATGAAACGGTCTTCGAGCGAGATGGCGACGATCCCATGCACGGCGGAGAACAGCGTGCGCGCGCGGGCCAAAAGCTCCGGCGTTGCCGCCGCCGGGAGCAGCGCCGCCAGCGGCTCGACCAGATGCTGGATCAGCACGGCATGTTCGGCCAGATGCCATCCGGGCACCGCCACGCCTGGCGCCATGCGATGCTCGAACAGCGCCTTCCACGCCATGCGGTTGCCGCGGGCGAAGCCGAGATAGGCCTTGGCCAGTGCCTTCAGCTTGGCCCTTGGCTCGGCGGCGGCGGTCGCCTCCTGTTCCAACGCCGCCCCAAGTCTTGCCAGCGTGATCGAATTGACGTGCAGGATGAGCTCGTCGAGGTCGGCGAAGGCCGTGTAGAGCGCGCCGAGCGCGCAGCCGGCATCGGCCGTGATGTCGCGTGCACGCAGCCCGGCGAGCCCCAAGGACTGGATGCGCGCTTGCGCGGCCTCGATCAGCCTGCCTTTGAGATCCTCGCGTTTGGCGTCCCGTTTTGCGGTCATTAACCTTCCTTATCAATTCATGAACACCGTTCATTTTCTCCTTGAACGCCGTTCACAATGTGCTACGTTGTGTCGTGAACAACGTTCATAGAGGAGAAACGGAAATGTTGAAACAGTTTTTTGCTCTCGTTCGCGGCCGAAGCTACGAAGCCGCCGAGGCGGTCGTCGACCGCAACGCGCTGATAATCCTGCGCCAGCAGATCCGCGATTGCGCCGACGCTATCGCGGCCGCCCGCCGGGCGGTTGCAATTGCCATCGCCCAGAACGAACAGGAAGTCGCGCAGTTCAAGAAGCTTGTCCTCCGCATCGACGATTTGGAGAAGCGCACGATCGCCGCGATCGAGCAGGGACAGAATGAACTGGCCCGCGAAGCCGCCGAAACCATCGCCATGCTGGAAGCCGAACGCGACGCCTCCGCCGAGGCGCAGAAAAGCTTCGGCACCGAGATCGAGCGTCTCAAGCGGATTATCCGCGTCTCCGAAATGCGCCTGCGCGAATTGCAGCGCGGCCAGCGCATCGTTGCCGCGGTCGACTCGACCCAGCGCCTGCGAGAAAGCGCGCCCGGCTCCAGCCTGTCGGCGCTCAGGGACGCCGAGGAGACGCTGCTGCGCCTGCGCACCAGGCAAAAGCAGATCGACGCCACCGCGGCCGCCATGGCCGAGATGGAACAGTCGGGCGATCCTGCCGCGGTCTCAGAGAAGCTTGCGGCCGCCGGCTGCGGCGCGCCGCTGAGAAGCAGCGCCGACACCGTGCTCGAACGGCTCACGAAGACCATGACCAAGCCGGCCTGATCGTACCCGGCCTGATTGTTATCCAGTCTGATTGTATCCGGCCTGATTGTATCCAGCCTGAAACAGACCCACGCCCAACCAACCTAACCTTGAAACGAAAGGACCATATCGATGACCCCGAACACCTATTCCCCCAAGGACTCAAGCGCCTGGAAGACCTTCACCATGGCCAGTTTCGCCGTTGCCGCCACAATGATGGCCGGCGGCATCTACTTCATGGAGGCGAGCTTCGCCGCCAAGGGGTTTTATGCGATGGCCGCCATCATGCTCGTGCACACCTCGATCACCATCACCAAGACGCTGCGCGACTCGGAAGAGGCAAGCCGCTTCATCAACCGGCTGGAAGACGCCAAGACCGAGAAGTTGCTGATGGAAGTCAGCCGCAGTAACGAAGTGTAACCGGGTTCCCGCTAAACAAGGCTCAACGCGCAAGACCGCTGATCAATCCAGTCAGGATTTTCACCGGTCTTGCCCAATGGAAGTCGCCGCTATGGAAATCGCCCCGATCAACCGACCGACAGCTCATCTGATGACCTCCAGGCGCTTTGCGCCCTTGTTCTGGACGCAGTTCCTGTCCGCCTTCAACGATAATTTCCTCAAGAACACGCTGGTGTTCCTTATTCTGTTCACGCTGGCGGCGGACCAGGCGGCATCACTGGTCACCTTGGCGGGCGCCGTCTTCATGGCCCCCTTCCTGCTCCTGTCGGCGCTCGGCGGCGAGCTCGCCGACCGCTTCGACAAGGCTCTCATAGCCAAGCGTCTGAAATTCGCCGAGATCGCCGCGGCGGGTGTCTCCGTCGTCGGCATCGCCCTGTCGTCCATTCCCGTGCTGATGACGGCGCTGTTGATGTTCGGCGTTATCTCGGCGCTGTTCGGACCGATCAAATACGGAATCCTGCCCGATCACCTCGAACGCAAGGAACTGCCCAAGGCCAACGCCTGGATCGAGTCAGCCACGTTTGCCGCGATTCTCGGCGGCACCATAGCCGGCGGCGTCGTTTCCGCCGATGGCATCGGCGTCGCGGTGTTCGGACCGATCATGATGGCGCTCGCCGTCGGTTGCTGGCTCGTCAGCCGCTATATCCCGTCCACCGGTTCGGCGGCGCCCGACCTTGTCATCGACAAGAACATCTTCCGCTCGACCTGGCGCCAGGTCGCCGAATTGCGCACCGACACGCGCATCTGGCGCGCCGGCCTGATGACGTCGTGGTTCTGGCTGATCGGCGCCATCGTGCTCTCGCTCCTGCCGGTCCTGATCAAGGATTCGCTCGGCGGCAACGAAATGGCCGTCACCGTCTACCTCGCCGTGTTCGCCGTCTCGATCGCCATCGGTTCGGCCATCGCCGCCTGGATGTCGCAGGGCCGCATCGTGCTGTTGCCGGCACCGGTCGGCACGGCGCTGCTCGCCCTGTTCGGCCTGCATCTCGCCTGGACCATCTCCGGCATGACGCCGTCGCCCCAGGCGGAAACCCTTGGCGCATTCTTCGCCGGCCCAAACACGATCCGCGTCGCCATCGACCTCGCCGGCATGGCCATTGCAGCCGCTTTCCTGGTGGTGCCGACCTTCGCCGCCGTGCAGGCCTGGTCGCCCGAAGCGCGGCGCGCCCGGGTCGTCGCCGCCGTCAGTATCGTCAATGCCGGCTTCATGACTGGCGGCGGCATCATCATGGCCCTGATCCAGACGAAGGTCTCGACCGGCGGCATCCTGTTCGGCCTCGTCGCGGCCAATGCGATTGCCGCCTGGCTGATGCTGAAATATTTGCCGACGAACCCCTTCCGTGACTTCGTCTCCATCCTGTTCCGCGCTTTCCTGCGCCTCGAAGTCGAGGGTATGGAAAACCTCAAGGCGGCCGGCAAGGCGCCGATCCTGGCGCTCAACCATGTCAGCTTCCTCGACGGTCCGCTCGCCTTGACGCTGACCGATGAGGAGCCGGTCTTCGCCATCGACTACACCATTGCCCAGGCCTGGTGGATGAAGCCGTTCATGAAACTTGCCCGCGCTTTGCCGCTCAACCCGGCCAAGCCGATGTCGACCCGCACGCTGATCAAGATCGTGCAGGGCGGCGATCCGCTGGTGATCTTCCCGGAGGGACGCATCACGGTGACCGGCGGCCTGATGAAGGTCTATGACGGCGCCGCCATGGTTGCCGACAAGACCGGCTCGATGGTTGTGCCGGTGCGCATCGACGGGCTGGAGAAGACCTACTTCTCGCGGTTGAGCTCGCAGCATGTGCGCCGCCGCCTGTTCCCGAAGGTCAAGGTGACCATTCTGGAACCGGTCAAGCTCGAGGTGCCGCAAGAGCTGAAGGGCCGCAAGCGCCGCGCCGCGGCGGGTTCCGCGCTCTACCAGGTGATGTCGGATCTCGTTTTCCGCACCCAGGACATCGACAAGACCGTACTGGAAAAGATCATCGAGACGGCGAACGAACGCGGCATGAATCAGCTCGCAGTTCAGGATCCGGTCACCGGTTCTCTCAGCTACAGCAAGCTGCTCACGGCTGCCGCCGTGCTTGGTGAGAAGTTCCAGAACCTTTATGCCGACCAGCAGACGCTGGGCATCATGCTGCCCAACGCCAACGGCTCTTGCGCGACGCTGCTCGGCGTCATGTCCGCCGGCAAGGTTCCGGCGATGATGAACTTCACCGCAGGTGCTGCCAATATTCTGTCCGCCTGCAAGGCCGCCGAAGTCCGCACCGTGCTGACGTCCCGCGCGTTCGTCGAACAGGCAAAGCTCGGCGCTGTAGTCGAGGAACTCGGTCGCTCGGTCGACATCGTGTGGCTCGACGATCTCAGAAAGACCATCAGTCTCAAGGATAAGCTGCTCGGCTTGCTGCGCAAGTCGACGCCGCGCGCGAAACGCAAGCCCGGCGATGCGGCGGTGATCTTGTTCACCTCGGGTTCGGAAGGCACGCCGAAGGGCGTCGTTCTGACCCACCGCAACATCCTGGCCAACGCCGCCCAGGCGGCGTCGCGTATCGACTTCCATTCGGGCGACAAGGTGTTCAACGTGCTGCCGATCTTCCACTCCTTCGGCATGACCGCGGGCACGGTGCTGCCGTTGATCTCCGGCGTGCCGGTCTATTTCTACCCCTCGCCGCTGCACTACCGCCTCGTGCCGGAACTGATCTACGGCTCGAACGCGACGATCATCTTCGGCACCGACACCTTCCTCTCCGGCTATGCCCGCACCGCGCACCCCTACGACTTCCGCTCGATACGCTATTGTTTTGCCGGCGCGGAGCCGGTCAAGACAGCGACGCGCATGACCTATATGGAGAAGTTCGGCGTCCGCATACTCGAGGGCTATGGCGTCACCGAGACGGCGCCGGTGATCTCCATCAACACGCCGATGTACAATCGCTCTGGAACCGTCGGCAAGATCATGCCCGGCATGGAATACCGCCTCGATCCGGTCCCCGGCGTCGACGAAGGCGGCCGGCTGTTCGTGCGCGGCCCCAATGTCATGGCCGGTTATCTCCGGGCCGAGAAGCCCGGCGTGCTCGAACCGCTGGAGGACGGCTGGCATGATACGGGCGACGTCGTCGCTATCGACGAAGGCGGCTTCATCACCATTCGCGGCCGCGCCAAGCGCTTCGCCAAGATCGGCGGCGAGATGATCTCGCTCGCCGCTGTCGAAGCGCTGGCCGGCGAATTGTGGAAGGGCTCGCTGTCGGCGGTCGCCACGGTGCCCGACGCGCGCAAGGGCGAAAAGCTGATCCTCATCACTGAGGCATCCGGCGCCACACGAGCGGAATTCCTCGCCTACGCCAAGGCCAACGGCGCCATGGACCTGATGGTCCCGGCCGAAGTGCGGGTGGTCTCAAAGGTACCGGTCCTTGGCTCCGGCAAGCTCGACTTCGCCGCCGTGACAAAAATGGTGCGCGACGAAGAGGCCTTGAAGACCAAGGCCGCCTGACCCGGCTACGGCAACGGGCCGACGCAAGAGCCGGCCCGTTCAGTATGATCAACCCTTCGCATGCCGCTGCGAGATCAGCATCGCCATGCGCTGGACTGCCCGCAGCTCCATTTCCACGCCCGGCGACGATGCCAGCGCCGGCATGTTGAGCGCCACCACGGTCAACGGCTCGAGCGTCGCCAGCAGCACATGGGTCGCCTCAAATTTCTCGAACAGCCAGGCCAGCTGCTCGCGTATATCCTGGTCGACTGGCGCCCCCGGCTGCGTATCGGCGAGCGAGCGCACGGGCTCCTGCTCTAGTGCACGGGCCAGCACCTTGAGGTCGAAATCACCGAGGTCGGCTGCCGGCAGGATCAGCGCACCGTCGACAAGAATATGGCTCTGCAGGCCGCGCAGGAAGCGCGCCGAATCGGTGAGGTCGCCCTCGGCCATATGCTTCAGCAACGAGTCGCGGCGCTTCTCCGCGGTGAGGCTGACGCTGTCATTGTAGATGACTGCCAGCAGCGTCGCCGACAGCACGATCACCACGCCCTGCACACTGCCGCGCCAGCCGAGATCGTCGATGCCGCCCAGCGCCAGCCCGGCGAAAACCGAGCTCAGCGTAATCACGGTAAAGGCGCCGATCGTGTCGCGATGGCCGAGGCTCGCGCGTCCAAGGCCGATCGTCAGCCAACACAGGAACAGGATGGCGATGCCGCCAAGCCGAACCGGCACTTCGAACAGGCCGGGCCGGTAGTCGGTGACCATGAACGGAATGATCAACAGCAGCGACAGCGCCATGCGCTCGACCGTGCGGTTTTCGGCCGCCGACAGGCTGTCGCGATCGCGCGTCATCACCAGCCAGCCGATGGCGAGAAAACCTCCGAACTGGAAGGCAAGTAGTACCGCCATTCGCCATGGTTCAGCGAAACGTGCCGGGATCGGCGCCACAAGGAAGAACAGCAGGGCACCGCCGGCGGCGAACAATTTGAGAGCGAACGGCGCGTGCCGGCGCAGCAGGCCTTCGGTCAGCAGCAGTGCGGCCAGCGGCAGCAGACCCGCCGCCGTGATGGTGACGAACCGGAAAAAGGCAAGACCCGTGGTCCAGTCGAGGATGCGGCAGGCAAGCAGCACTGCCAGCACCTTGAGGCCGAATAGAAAGCGCCGCGACAGCGGATCGCCCGTGTCGCGCCCGCCTATGATCGATATCACGACAAGCAGGCCAACCAGCGCCGCTAGCGAGGTGATGGTGTCGGCGACGAGCGTGCCGTCGAGGTTCATCATCGGCCGGCTGCCATCAGCTTGCGGATAAACCGAGACGCCACGAATGAAGCCATCAGCGTGTCCATGGTCTCAGCACATTCCATTGGCGGGTGCTATCGGCCCAGTGAACCACCGGCAGCACCAGCCGCTGCAGCGTGGCGGCCGCGCCGGCCACGGCAAGTGCTGCAAGCGAGCGGCGCGGAACCGTGTCGGCGAGAAAGGTGCGCGCCGACTGGAAGCTCATCTGGCCGATCTGCAGCACATCGTCGCCGCGCCCGTAGTCGAGTTCCTTGCGGCAGAACTCGTTAAAGGTCTCCTCGCGGTGCTTGGCCGTCTCGTCGAAGGTTTTCTTCAGATCGTCCGAGCCGCCCGTATAGGCATTGGTGATGACGAAACGCTCTTCGTCGAAACCCGCTTCGGGGCCGACGCCGAAGACATGGCGGTGCCGCGCCATGATCTGCCGCGCCAGAAGCACATGGGTCAGCGAGCGCCGCGCGCCGGCATGCGGTCCGGGAAACACATTGCTGAACGCCTCCGCGACCATGCCGACGACGGCCGGCACCTGGCTGACGTTGGAGATCCAGATCGGCCTGAACTGGTTGCGCAAAAACATCAGGAAGCAGGTCAGGCCGTAGAGGATCCAGCTGAGACCGCGGCTGCGCTCGTCCGGATCGATCATGACCAGACCGAGGTGCAAGACTTCATAGGGCTTGCCGGCCAGCGAAATCTCCATCAGCGCCAGCGCGTTGAAGGCGATCGGCCGCCCGTCGCTGCGGCGATAGACGATGGTGATGATGGAATGTTCCAGCCGGCTGCGGTCACCGGAAAACACACCGTAGGTCAGGCTGCCGACTTTCAGCGTCTTCGACGCCACCAGCCGCAGATCGCTGCTCAACTGCTCCAGCTCGGCCGCCTTCATCCAGCGCCCGGGCCGCTCCACGACACGCGTCTCGTAGTCGGCGGATACGCGCATGCGCACATCCATGAACCGACCCGGCAGCAGCTGCAGAACCGCCTTGAGCACTATTTTTCCCCGTGGCAAGAACTCCGACCGTATAGTGGCCGCCGTCCACCTAAGACGCGGTAAACCCGAGACGGCAGTTCTTGGTTGTACTCAACAAAGTAAAAGAACAGCTGCCAGCCAGTGCGGGCTCAGCTTTCCGCAGCAACCAGATGGCCGCCGCCGACATCGTTCAGCGCCAGCTTCAGCGGCGCCTCCCCGATCCTGCGGGTGGCGCTTGGGATTTCCTGGTCGAGGCGCGCGAAGCGCGTTCTGCGCTGCGCCGGATCGGGCACCGGCACGGCGTCGATCAGCCGCCTGGTGTAGGGATGGCGCGGGTTGGAAAACACCTGGTCGCGCGTGCCCATCTCGACGATCTGGCCGAGATACATGACGGCAACGCGGTCGGAAATGTTCTCGACCACCGCCATGTCGTGCGAGATGAAGAGATAGGCGACGCCGAATTCGCGCTGCAATTCCTTCAGCAAATCGAGCACACGCGCCTGCACCGAGACGTCGAGCGCGGAGACGCTTTCGTCAGCGATGATCAGTTTTGGTCGTAGCGCCAGCGCTCGGGCGATGCAGACGCGCTGGCGCTGGCCACCGGAGAATTCGTGCGGGTAAAGCTCCATCTGGTCGGCCGACAGGCCGACACGCTCGAACAGCGCCCCCACTCGTTCGCGGCGCTCGTCCTTGGAGGCGATGCCATGAATCACCAGCGGCTCGGCGACGAGCTCGCCGACGCGCATGCGCGGATCGAGCGAAGCGAAGGGATCCTGGAAAATCATCTGGACGTCACGGCGCACCGCCTTGCGCTCGTCGCGGCCAAGACCGGAGAGATTGCGCCCGCCAATGACGATGTCGCCGCTATACGGCGCCAGTCCGGCCAGCGCCTTGGCGGTCGTCGACTTGCCGCAGCCGGATTCGCCGACCAGAGCAAGCGTTTCGTTGGGCGCAATCGAGAAGCTGACGCCCTCGACGGCGTGGACGCGGCGGGTGACCTGGCCAAAGATGCCGCCACGCAGATCGAAGCGGACATGCAGGTCGTTGATCTCGGCGACATTGGCCGGTTTCAAGACGTCAATCGCATCCCTGGATTTCTGTCGACCGACGCCACTGCCGATGCGCGGCACGGCAGCCAGCAGTTCGCGCGTATAGTCGGCCTGCGGCTGGACAAAAATATCCGATGTCGTGCCTTCTTCGACCATGCGGCCGTCGCGCATGACGATGACCCGGTCGGCCATTTCGGCAACCACGCCCATATCGTGGGTGATCAGGATGACGCTGGTGCCATGCTGGCGCTGCAGGTCGCGCAACAGCTCCAGCACTTCGCCTTGCACGGTGACGTCGAGCGCCGTCGTCGGTTCGTCGGCGATCAGCACGTCGGGCTCGAGCGCCAGCGCCATGGCGATCATCACCCGCTGGCGCATGCCGCCGGAGAGTTCGTGCGGAAACTGCTTTAACCGGCTTTCCGCCTCCGAAATGCGCACCGCCTTCAACGCCTCGATGGCGCGCCGGCGGGCTTGCGCCGACGACAGGCTGGTATGCGCCTCGATTGATTCGGTGAGTTGCCGGCCGATCGACAGAACCGGGTTGAGCGAGGTCATCGGCTCCTGGAAGATCATGGCGATGCGGTCGCCGCGAATGCGCCGCATCTGGCGTTCGTCGAGGGTTGCTAGGTCGGTGTCGCCCCGATTCCCATCCCGAAGACGGATCATGCCTGACGATATGCGCGCCGCCGGCTGCGGCAAAAGCTGCATGATCGCCAGCGCGGTCATCGACTTGCCGGAGCCGGATTCGCCGGCAATGCAGAGCGTCTCGCCGCGCGCCAGCGTCAGCGACAGGTTGGAGACGACATCGCGCTCGCCGTCCTCGCCGCGCACGCTGACGGAGAGGTTGGCGATGGAGAGGATGGGGTTGTCGGCGAGGGTCATTGTGGGTGGAGCCCTGCGACGGATTGGTTCCGTCGCACCATTCGCACAAACCTTGGCGCTGACCCCCACCCGGACCTCCGGTCCGACCTCCCCACAAGGGGGAGGTAGGGTGGCAGCGCTTTACCCTCCCCCTTGTGGGGAGGGTCGCTGCGAAGCAGCGGGGTGGGGGTGCGGCGCCGACGTACCGTCATTCAAACACGCAACGCGGAAAATAGAACGACACCACCCAGTTCGGCATGTCGACGATCTCGCTGATGCGCAGGTCCCCGCACACCGAGGCCAGCATATAGGCCTCGACCGGATCGATCTGGTATCGCCCAGCGAGCAGATCGACCATCTGCGCCACCGCCTCCTTCGCGCCCGCCATCAGATCCGGCCCAATGCCCGTCGTCACCTCGTAACCCTTGGCGTCGAGATGGCGCGTCACCGGGCCCGGCGTGGTGAAGCGCGGCGTCTTCAGCCTGGCGTCCTTGACAAGGTCGAGCTTGAGCACGACGTCCATCGGGCTCTCGATCGCCGTGCCGCAGACCTCGCCATCGCCTTGTGCGGCGTGCGTATCGCCGACCGAGAACAGCGCGCCGGCCACCTCAACCGGCAGATAGAGCGTCGTGCCGGCAGCGAGATCGCGGATGTCGAGATTGCCGCCGACCCGCCGTGGCGGCACCACCGAGTGAAGCCCCATCTCAGCCGGCGCATTGCCGATGGTGCCGGCGAACGGCTTCAGTGGCACGCGCGCGTTTTTCCCGAACAGCGCCGGTTCGAGCGCGGCTGCATCGTATTTCCAGATGTTCAGCGCCGGTTCCGTGAAGTCATCGGCGAGCAGGCCGAAACCCGGAATGTTCGCCGTCCAACCGAAACCGGACGGTTTGAACATCTCGATCGTCACCTTGAGCGCGTCACCCGGCTCGGCGCCCTCGACGAAGATCGGCCCGGTCACCGGGTTGACCCCGGCGAAGTCGAGCTTGACGATTTCGGCGACCGTGCTGTCGGCGTTCAGCTGGCCGCCGGCGGCATCGAGGCACTGGAACTCGATGGTCGCGCCGGGCGCCACCCGCTCGGCCGGGGCAAAGGAATTGTCCCAGCCGAAATGGTGATTGCGCCCATGGATGGTGTAGTCGCAGTTATTGCACATCTTTTACGTACACATTGTCGTAGTTGATCGGGATATGGACCGGGTCGACATAGAGGTTGTCGGCACCGCCCATGCGCGCGGATTTCATGGTGAAGCGCTGTTCGTTGAAGACCGGCGCCCAGGGCGCGTCTTCCATCACCTTGTCGTAGATGGCGCTCCACATCTTGTCGCGTTCGCCGGCCTTGGCGGGATCGACAACCGAATCGGCCTCGGCCGCCTTGGCGTCGAGATCCTTGTTGCAGTACCACGACCAGTTCCAGCCGCCCGGCACCGCGCCGGCGCAGCCGAGGATCGGGCCGTAGAAATTCGACGGATCGGGGAAGTCGGCGATCCAGGCCATGCCGCCCGACCAGATCATCGGCGCGCCGGCCTTGTCACCGCCGGCGGCAATGACATTGGCCTGCGCCAGCGACTGGATGCTGGCCTTGATGCCGATGGCCGCCAGGTCCTGCTGGATCGCCTGGGCAATGCGCGGGTTGGGATCGGTGTTCATGGCGAACAGCTGCGTGTCGAAACCATCGGGATGACCGGCCTCGGCCAGCAGCGCCTTGGCCTTGGCTACGTCATAGGGATAACCTTTGTATTCCTTGTCGTAGCCTGGCATCGACGGTGGCAGCGGCTGGTTGGCCGGCACGGCGCGGCCGTTGATGATCTGGATGATGCGCGCCTTGTTGAGCGCCATGTTGACGGCCTGACGCACCTTCACATTGTCGAACGGCGCCATGGTGGTGTTCATGGTGACGTAGCCGGTGTGCAGCTGACCGCCTTCGACGACGCGCGCCTTCTGCTCGGGATCGGCCATTACCTCCTGGAATTTTGCCGGCGGAATGCCGTCGCCGGGCACATCGATCTCGCCCTTCTGCAAGCGCAGCAGCGCCACGATCGGTTCCTGGCCGATCTCGAAGGTGATCTTGTCGAGATGCGGCAGGCCCTTGTGCCAGTAATCCGCATTGCGTTCGAAAACGATGCGCTGGCCCAGCGTCCACTCGGCGAGCTTGAAAGCGCCGGTGCCCACCGGATGCTTGCCGAAATCGGCGCCGTATTTCTCGACCTCTTCCTTCGGCACGACATGGGCGAAGTTGATGGCCATGACATGCAGGAAGGTGGCGTCGGGCCGGGTGAGTTCGAACTTGACCGTGTAGGGGTCGACGACAGTGACGCCGGACAGGCCTTCGGCCTTGCCGGCTGCGACATCGTCATAGCCCTTGATCGAGCCGAAGAAGCCGGCGCCGGGGCTCTGCGTCTTCGGATTGGTGACGCGGTCGAGCGAATATTTCACGTCGTCGGCCGTCATCTCGCGGCCATTGTGGAATTTCACGCCATGGCGCAGCTTGAAGGTGAAGGTCTGGCCGTCGGGCGAAATCTCGTAGCTTTCGGCGAGGTCGGGCTTCAAATTGGTGGTGCCCGGCTCGTAATCCATCAGCCCATCGAACAGGCTCTTGATCATCGACCAGTTCTGCCAGTCATAGCCGATCGCCGGATCGAGGGTCGCAACATCGTCCTTGTAGGTGATGGTGATGGCGCCGCCTTGCTTGGCGTTGGGATCGACCGTGTCTTCGGCGCGGACGCTTGTCATGCCGAGCATGAGGGCCAAGGCCGATGCCGCGACTGTGGATGCGAGAAACTTTTTCATTGTTGTGTTCCCTTTCTCTGTTTCATTTTCATCTGAGCTTGATGCGGGGATCGATGAACGGCGCGATGATGTCGGCGAGCAGATTGCCGAGCACGATGGCGAAGGCCGAGACCAGCGTGACGCCCATGATGATCGGAATGTCGACGCGCTGGATCGCCTGCCACGCCAGCTGACCGATACCCGGCCAGCCGAACACGCTTTCGACGACGACGATGCCGCCCATGAAGATGCCGATGTCGATGCCGATCATGGCGATGACCGGCAGGATGGCGTTGGGCAAGGCATGGCGGAATATGATGGCGCTGCGCGCCAGGCCCTTGGCCCGCGCCGTGCGGACATAATCCTGGCGCAGCACGTCGATCATCGACGAGCGCATCATGCGCGCATACCAGCCGGCGCCGAGTACGCCCATCGTCAGCGACGGCAGCACCAGATGGCGCCATGTGCCGTAGCCGCCGATCGGAAACCAGCTCAGCCGCACGGCAAAGACGTAGAGCAGCAACAGGCCGACGACGAATTGC
The DNA here is from genome assembly GCF_040320665.1 of Mesorhizobium sp. M0626. NCBI lineage: Bacteria > Pseudomonadati > Pseudomonadota > Alphaproteobacteria > Hyphomicrobiales > Phyllobacteriaceae > Mesorhizobium > Mesorhizobium sp. M0626. The sequence goes on from NZ_JAMYQD010000018.1 coordinate 51,560, forward strand.
GGCGCCGAGACGCCAACGAAGGAGGCCACCATCAGGGTCTGGTCGGTGGCGGTGCCGCGCTTGACGGCGGCGATCAGGCCCATGGAGAGCCCGATCAGCAGTTCGCACAGGATGGCGCCTACCATCAAAAGCAGGCTGGCCGGCAGCCGCGAGACGATGAGCTCGGTAACCTCCGAGCGCTGTATGTAGGAGCGGCCAAGATCGCCGCTGACGAGCTTCGTCAGGTAGTGCCAATACTGGACCACGAAAGGCTGGTCGAGGCCGAGTTGCTGGCGGATGTTTTCCACCGTCTGCGGCGTAGCACTGCGGCCGGCAATCTGCCGCACCGGGTCGGCCGGCAAGAGGTAGAGCAGCGCAAAAGTGATCAGCGAGACGCCAAGCAGGATGAGCAGCGACTGGATCAGCCGGCGGCCGAGATAGGCGATCATGACCGGCCCCCCCATTATTCCCGGCCCCTTTGCGTCGGATCGAGGATGTCGCGCAATGCGTCGCCGATCAGGTTGAAGGCCAGCGCCAACGCCAGGATTGCGGCGCCGGGGAAGAACACCAGCCAGGGCGCGGCCTGGAAATAGGTCTGGTTCTCGAAAATGATGTTGCCCCACGACGCCGTCGGCGGCTGCACGCCGATGCCGAGAAAGGAAAGCGTCGCCTCCAGCAGCACCGTGGTGGAAATGCCGAGCGTGCCCCAGACGATGATGGTGGGCAGGAGATGCGGCAGGATGTGGCGAAACAGGATGCGCGGCGCGCCGGCGCCGATGCTGCGCTCGGCATCGATGAACTCGCGTTCGGCCAGCGACGATGTCTCGGTGTAGATGACACGCGCCGTCTGCACCCAGTTGACCAGCGCGATGACCATGGCGACGATCCAGAGACTCGGCTGAAACACTGCCGCCAGGCAGATGGCGAGCAGCAGCGCCGGGAACGCCATCATCAGATCGGTGAAGCGCATCAGCGCGCTGCCGATCCAGCCGCGGAAATAGCCTGCGGTGACGCCCACCAAAGTGCCGATCAAAAGCGCCACGCCATTGGCGACGATGCCGATGATGAGCGAGGTGCGGGCGCCGTAGAGGATGCGGGTCAAGAGGTCACGTCCGAGCAGGTCGGTGCCGAGCCAGTACTGGGCGCTGGGCGGCAGCGGCGAGCCGTCGATGGTCAGGCCGTCGAACATCTGCTCGTTGGGATCGTAGCCGGTCAGCCGGGACGCCAGCACAGCGCCGGCGACAACAATGGCGACGATGACCAGCCCGAGCAGCGCCAGGCGGCGTTTGACCAGCCGACGCCAGACGCCGGCGCGCGGTTTTGCCGGCATGCGTACCGGGAGATCAGGCGCGATGGGACTGGTCATCGCCGCCTTCCTCATCCGTCATTGCCACGATCCTGCGCGCGGCATCCTCGACGCTGATCTGCCAGCTCATCGCCAGCGATCGCAGTTGTGCATAGGCACGCTCGTCATCGCTGCCTTTCGACAGCGCCGTCACCGCGCGCACAATGGTCTGGCGCTCGGCGACGCGCTGGCGCAGCGACGCTATCTCGCCGGCTAAATGCTTGCGTGCCTCGAAGCTCTGCCTTGCGATCAGCAATGCGCTGTACACACCGGCATTGCCGACCGGCTTCAGCAGCTGCGCATCGGCCTTGTGCGACAGCGCCCATTCGATACGCCCCGGCGCCTCGGAACCGATCAGCGCCACCAGCGGCATCGGCGCCTCGCCCGGCTTCCACGGGAATTGCTCGTCAAAGCCGAGATCGGCATCGAAGAAAACGAAATCGGCGGCGAGAGCTTCCGGCGGCAATTCCGGCCAGCAGTCGATCGTAGCCAGGCCGATGGCCGACAATTGCCTGGTGATGGCCTGCACCGTCGGATGCGGGCGATGCAGGATGAAAGCCCGCGCGCCGCCGAGATTGGGGATGCGCGTCCGGGTCATGACACCACCCTCAGGCGCGGACGGCCGAATGTCTTGGCGGGGTCGTAGCGCGACAGATAGGGATCCGGCGCGACCTCATCCTCCTGGCTGACGACCTCGAAGAAGCCATCGGCGATCCGGCCGATGATCACCGGCAGCGTCGCGTGCTGGGAGTGGGCGTCGATGGCGATCGGCCCGAGCCGGGTGGAGAAGCGTCGCTCGGCGAAGGCTTTGGAAAATTCCGCCGGGCCGGCATCAGTGTCGCGCGACAGCACGTCGGCCATCACCTGCACCGAGGCATAGGCGGAGGCCTCGAAGGACGAAGCGAAGGCAGCCGGCCGGGGCGCGAAATAGGGCCCGACCGACAGATGCCCTTTCCCTGTCTCGCCGATCGCCGGCAACTCGCCTTCGGTGAGGTTGCAGGAGATGACGGGGCAGTTTTCCGGCCTGAATGCCGCATCCTCATCGCCCAGCTCGCGGTAAGCCGCCAGGAAGGCGTAGGATGAGGTGCCGATCAGATTGTTGAGGATGAAGCTCGGCCGCGTCGCCCGGACCTCGGCGATCAGCCGCGACACGTCGGTCTCGCCGATGCGCAGATAGCGCTCGCCCAGCACTTTGCCGCCGGCATCCGCGATCAGGTCGCGCGCCACGCGGTTCATCTCCCAGCCCCAAATGTAGTTCGAGCCGAGCAGGAAGCCGTTGGCGCCGAAACGCGGCACGACATGCGCCATCAGCGGAACCAGATGCTGGTTGGGGCAGGCGTGCATGTAGACGACATGCTCGTTGGCCTCGAACCCTTCATAGGGGCAGGCATACCAGAGCATGCCGCCGGCCTTCTCCAGCACCGGGATGGCTTCCTTGCGGCTCCACGAGGTGACGCAACCGACGACATGGCGGGCACTGCTGGTCCTGAAAATGTCCTCGCACAAAGTCGCGTAGCGATCGGCATTACTTTGCGGATCGCGCTCTACCGGAACCAGTTCGATGCCATAGGTCCGATCGGCATTGATGTCGGCGATGGCGCGCATGGCGCCCATCCGGCACGCATCGGAGACCAGCTGGTAGCTGCCCGAGCGGGAATACAGGATGCCGATCTCGATACGCCGTTTCAAACCGATCCTCAGAAATGACAATGCCCCGCAGCCAGCGCCGGAGGGCGAGGCATACGAGGCATGTTTGCCGCCCGGCGACCAAGGCCGGTATTTTGCGCTAGCGTATTCGGTCCGGCGGGTCAGTCAAGCGGGAAAGTACGTGGTCATGGGATCGGCCTTGTCCGGCTGCTTCTAGTTCCGCAGCGTGAACATCAAAGGCGCCACGACAGCCGTACCGGCCTTCTCAGGCGGTGGCGCGGGCACCGTCGCACCCTGCAGAATACCGAGCGCGGCGCGATCGAGATCGGCGTCCCCCGAAGATCGTGTCAGCCGGACGGAGGTCACCTTGCCCGAAGCGCTGACGACGAAGGTCACATTTGCGGTACCCCCGGCGCGCCGCGACCTTGCCGCGCTCGGGTAGCGCTTGTGCCGATTGATCCATCCGATCAGCTGGGAGTTCCATTTGCTTGCACTGACTGATGATCCTCTCGATTGCGAAGCCTTCGGCGCCGACGCCTTCGCCGCTGCCTTTTGATCGACACTGGCGGTCACGACCGCTTTCGCCGGCGCGGCCTTTTCCTTCTTCTCTTTCGGTTTCGGCTTGGGTTTTTCGGCAGCCTTCTTCGCCTTCTCGATCGGCTTGGTCTCCGCCGGCGTGGTCTCCACCGGCTTGGTCTGGGGCGGCGGAATGACCACATCCGGCGCTATGGTCGGGACGATGTCGGGCACCACCTCATCCAGCGGCGGCGATTGATCGGGCTGCTCGGCCGCTGCCGTCTCGATCGGAGCGGCGGGTTGAACCGCTTCCGTCTTCTCGGTGACCGGCTCCGGCTGACCGGGCTCGGGCTCCACGACGGGCTTGAGTTCGGCAACCGCCTCCTCGATCTGGTTCGGCGGCTCGGGCGTCACCACGTCGGCCATCGAGTCCTCCTGCACCGCCGGCGCCACCATCATCGGCGACAGCTCGATAGCCACGGCCGGCGGCGGGCCGCCATCGGCCATGTTGGCCAGGCTGAAGCTCTGGACGGCATAGACGATCGCGACATGCGCGCCGACAATGACAATGGCCGCAGCCGCCCACAAGCCAATTTCGCGCACGCCGGCGCGCGGCGCCGCGGGGGCGGCGGCGGCCAGTTGCGTCACGGGGCGGCGCCCGGGTGCGCCGCGGATGCGTCCGCCGGCACCGTCTCCAGCCCCACCAGCGCGATCTTCAGATAACCGGCGCCGCGCAGCAGGTTCATCACCTCCATCAGCTCGCCATAACCGACCGCCTTGTCGGCACGCAGGAAGATGCGGGTCTGCTTGTCGCCCTTGGTTCTGCCGTCGAGCACCGCGGCGAAAGCCTGGCGCGGCACGCTGTCATTGCCGATCGCCAGCGTCAGATCGTCCTTCAGCGTCAGGAACAGCGGCGTTTCCGGCCGGGGTGCTGGCGTCGCCGTCGAACCCGGCAGATCGACATTGACGTCGACTGTCGCCAAAGGGGCAGCGACCATGAAGATGATCAGCAGCACCAGGATGACGTCGATGAACGGGGTGACATTGATCTCGTGGTTTTCTTCGAGATCGCCATCGATAGCCTCGCGAATTCTAGCCGCCATGGCCCATCACTCCGCCGCCAGCGCGGGCGCCTGCGGCACCGTGCGGAAATCGAGATCGCGGCTGACCAGCCGTTCGACCCCGGCCGAGGCATCGGCAAGAATCTGCCGGTAGCCCGCTATCGACCTTGCAAAGAGGTTGTAGATGACCACTGCGGGAATGGCCGCGACCAGGCCCATCGCCGTGGCGAGCAGCGCCTCGGCGATGCCGGGCGCGACGACCGCGAGGTTGGTGGTCTGCGCCTGCGAGATGCCGATGAAGGCGTTCATGATGCCCCAGACGGTGCCGAACAAGCCCACGAAGGGCGCCGTCGAGCCGATCGTCGCCAGCACGCCGGTGCCGCGCGACACGCGCCGCGCCGCCGCCGCCTCGATGCGCGACAGGCGCGACGTCACGCGTTCCTTCAGCCCGTCGCCGGTAACATGGCCAAGCGCACCGGCCGAAAGGGCAGTCTCTTCCTCGGCTGCCCGCACCAAAAGCGCACCGGGGCCGCCACTGTTGCCAAGCGAGCGCCCGGCCTGGCGCAGTGTGGCGGCATTGCCGATGGCGCGCGCAGCGCGCCGGGCGCCGAGCTTGCCGAAGAGAATCTCCAGCGATTTGGCCAGCCACACCGTCCAGGTGACGAGCGAGGCGAAGGCCAACCCGATCATCACCGCCTTGACGATGATGTCGGCGGCCATGAACATGCCCCAGGGCGACAGATCGTGCGGCAGCGTCAGCGATATTGCCGAAGGCTCGGCCTGCGCGGATGCACCGGGCTGGTTTGCCGGCTGGGGCGCGGTCGGCGCCGCCTGCCCGGCAGTTGGCGAAGCCGGCGCGACAGGCGCAGCCGTGGCGGGCTGTTCGACTACGGTTGGCGCCGACTGGGGATCTGCAGCGGGCACCGTCGTCACCCTGGGCTGCGTGTTTGGCTGCTCTTGCGCAGCAGCGCTGCCGGCCGACAGCATGACCGCGGCCAGCGCCGCCAACAAACCATTTCTGGACACGCTTCGTCCTCGCTTCGTCATTGCACGTAACCGATCGGCTGGCCGGTGACGGGATGCGGGAACACCCCCATCTCGACCCCGAAAACTCCAGCCACGGATTCTGGCTTCTCTCAAACGCGGCACCGCCGCTGGAAAACAATTCAGGCGGCCGAGTGCCCCTGCTTGACTATAAAACATGAGCTTTGCAGTCAACAAACAAGATGGCTTTTTGGCCGACGATTGTGGGCGCGATGTCTCAACGGCACATCGTCCTGGCATCGGTCTACCTGGTGTCGTCGCACCGAGGGATGGACGGCCCAGGGTTGCTGGGCCACGATGCCGAGCAGCAATTGAGGCAGGCTGCGATGATCAAGGCGATACCGTTCGATTTCCCCTATGACGGCCGGCTGGTGCCGGCAAACACCGCGCTGCTGGTCATCGACCTGCAGGAGGATTTCCTCTCGCCGACCGGCTATTTCGCCAGGAAGGGTTATGACCCCGCGCCGCTGCGCGCCATCCTGCCTACGGTCAACCGACTGATATCAGCGGCACGCGCGGCCGGCCTCACCATCATTCACACCAGGCAGGGATATCGCGGCGACATGGCCGACATGACGCCGTACGAGAGATGGCGCCGCAAGCGGGCGGGTCTCGAAGGCACCGACGTGCTGCTGCGCTCCGGCCCCGGCTTTCAGATCGTCGCCGACATCGACGTCGCGCCGCACGACATCATCGTCGACAAGACCTGCAACAGCGCCTTCACCTACACCGACCTGGAACTTGTGCTGCGCGCACGCGGCATCACCCATCTGATCTTTTCCGGCTGCACGACCGATGTCTGCGTGCACACGACGCTGCGCGAGGCCTGCGACCGCAATTTCCAGTGCCTGACCATCGCCGATGCCTGCGCCAGCGGCGACCAATACGCGCATGACGCGGCGCTGCATATGGTGACGGTGGAGGACGGGGTATTTGGTACGCTGACGGAATCTGACGCGGTGTTGGAGGCGCTGGCAGTGCTGAGTGGTGATTAGACGCTGGCGGGACAGCACCCCTCTGCCCTGCCGGGCATCCCCCGCAAGGAGGGCGATCAGACATCACGTCGGCTTTCGCCAATTACCAACGTTGAGAGCCGGCGCTCAAGCTGCCAATCTTCCCCTTTGAGGGGGAGATGTCCGGCAGGACAGAGGGGGGTGCTGTCCCCGCCGGCGTTCCCGATCGCGATCTCGCTACCCAGCTGCGTGAATATCCGACCCGCCCCGCGAGGCAAACGCGCCGGGCTGCGGCACCTCCGCCTCACGGCGTGCCAGCGAATTACGCAAGAGCGCGATCGTCTCGCGGCCGACGCCGGCGATCTCGCGCGGCCTGTCGACGCCAACGATCATGAACTCGCTGATGCCCAGCGCCGCATAGGACAGCAGCGACAGGGCGATCTGCGCCGGTGGTCCGGAAAGTTCGACCGCCTTGTGTCCGACGGTAGAGGCGCCACCCTCCGAGCGGACCCGGACCGGAAGCGCAAAACGCAGCTTGCCGGCGCGGCCATGCTCGGCGGCGGCGCTGCGCGCCCGTTCCATCAGCTGGCGGATCTCGTCGGGCGAACCAGGCGCCAGCTCGAAGACGTCGGCATGGCGGCCGGCGACCTTCAGCGCCGTGCCGGACTGGCCACCCATGCGGATGGTGATATCGACGCCATGCGGCCCCTTGCGCGGCACATAGCCACCCTTGATGCTGTAGAACGCACCTTCATGGTCGAAGGGCCGGTCGTTCGACCACAGCCGCTTCAGCAGCACCAGATATTCGTCGATGCGCTGCCAGACCACGGTGTGGCCGACCGGACGCGTCTCGGCATCGTCGTCATCCAGCGGCTCGCTCAGCATCCTCAGCGCCAGCCGGCCGCCGCTCCTGGCGTCGAGCGCCGCCAGTTGCCGCGCCGCAACCGCAGGCGCGATCACGCCGGCCCAGTGCGTCAGCACCACTTCCAGCGACGAGGTGCGGTCCAGCGCCTGGGCGGCGATGTCCATATTGGTCAACAGCCCGGCCGGGTCGTCGACGACGATGTTCTGGAAGCCGGAATCCTCGATCAGCGACAGCTTTGTCGCCGTCTCGACGAAATCATAGAAGAACGGAACGGCCGAACCGGCGTCGGCGGCATGCGTTTTACCGGGAACATGCGTGAACTCGATCGGCATTGCCATCTCCTCCATCACGTTGGATGTATGTCGCCCAAAAGTGGCCCCGGTTTTTGAGACGACGACATGCGTAAAAACAAGCGGTCAGCGCCAAAGCGCATCCGCATTCGGTTCATCAACTCCGGTCACTCACTGAAAGCGATAGGTCGCCACCCTTCGGCCTGAACGGGTCAGGGAATCAAGCCGAGCACGACTGCCCCGGTGAACACGAACGCAAGGGCAAAGACGAGATAGGCGAAGGCGCCGGCATAGGCCGGGCGGAAAGCCTGGCTATTGGCCAGCCTCTGGCTGGTGCGGTCCGTCTCGGCGTTCTGGATATAGGACATATCGACCTCCGTCTTGCGGATTAATCTATAAAATCAGTAGACTTTGTCGAGTGCTATTTTTTGGCGATATGTAGAACGATTTTCTCAGTATGCCTTATTATTTGGTTTTGGATTGCTGGGGGACCCCTGCTGGCGACAAGCGAGCGACAAGCTTGGCCGACGTCTGCATAGGCGATAGCATCGCCATTCCGGCATAAATGCGGATCATTTCGATCGGGAACGGGAACAGAACATGGGTACAAGACTAGCCGGCAAGATTGCAATCATCTCGGGCGGCGCGACCGGAATGGGCGGAGCGGCCTCGGAATTGTTCGCCGCCGAAGGCGCCAAGGTGGCGATCATCGACCGCAATGGCGAGGCGGCGGCAGCCACTGCGGCGGCGATACGCGCGCGGGGACATATCGCCGAACACTGGGTGGCCGACGTCTCGGACGAGGCGCAGGTCGAGGCCGCAGTGAAGGCGGCGACTGCCAGGCTCGGCCCGGCCACGGTGTTGTTCAACCATGCCGGCACCATCGTGATAAAGCCGTTCCTGGAGACGACAGCGCAGGAATGGGACTGGCTGCATGCGGTCAATGTCCGCTCGATGTTCCTGATGACGCGCGCCGTGTTGCCGGGCATGATCGCTGCCGGTGGCGGTTCGATCGTCTGCACCTCGTCGATCTCGGCTGTGGCGGCCACACCCATGGAGGTGCTCTACGACACCACCAAGGGCGCCTGCCACATGTTCGCGCGCGCCATCGCAGTCGAATTCCGCGACCGCAACATACGCTGCAACGCCGTCTGTCCCGGCTTCATCCGCACGCCGCACGGCCTGCGCGAGGTCGCCGATCTCGGCAAGCTCGGCGTCGACGTGTCGGACGCCGCATTGGCCGCACAGCAGGGCCGCATCGGTGAGCCGGAGGAAGTGGCCAAGGCAGCGCTGTACCTCGCCAGCGATGAGTCCAGCTTCGTCAATGGCACGCATCTGTTTGTCGATAATGGTTTTACGGCGATGTGAGTATCCCAGGCTTGGCGCCCTTCCTCTCCCGCGTCGATCGGGGGAGAGGTGTCGAGCGCAACTCGACGGAGTGGGGGTCGACCCTTGGCGCAAGGAAGATTCATGCGCACCCGTTGGCAACAGTGGCGAGGTGGTTCCCCGCTCCGTCGCTGCTTCGCAGCGCCACCTCTTCCCCCGGAGGGAGAGGAAGGGCGCCAAGTCCTACTCGCCTTACCGCTCTTCTCGTCGAAACGGCTTCAGCAGCGCCGACGGCGCAACCGCGTTGCGTGACATCACGGCCATCGCGACGATGGTGAAAATGAAGGGCAGCATCAAGAACGCCTCATAGGGAATATGCCCGAGGCCGCTCGCCTGCATGCGCAATTGTAGCGCATCGACGAAGGCGAACAGCAGCGCCGCGCCCGCAGAGCGCCACGGGTCCCAGCGGCCGAACACGACCAGCGCGATCGCCACCCAGCCACGGCCCGACACCACACCAAAGGTGAAGGCGTTGAACTGTGCCATGGTGAGGAAGGCGCCCGCAAGCCCCATCAGCGCACCGCCGAGGATGACCGCCTGGAAGCGCGTGGCGATGATGCTGACCCCAGCGGAATCAGCGGCGCGCGGGTTCTCGCCGACCATCCGCACCGACAGCCCCCAAGGCGTGCGGTAGAGCACGAAAGCAGCGAGCGGGATGGCAATGATTGCCAAGTAGACCAGCGCAAACTGGTTGAAAACCGCTGACCCCAGAACCGGAATATCCGACAGCAGCGGGATCGGCACCGTCTGAAAACCCTTGATGCTGGGCGGCACCGATTGCTGGCCGAAGGTCAGACGGTAGAGGAAATAGGCAAGGCCGGACGAGAACAAAGTAACGCCGATGCCGCAGACATGCTGGCTGAGGCCGAGCGCCACCGTGAACAGCGCATGCAGCGCGCTCATCGCCATGCCGGTCAACACCGCGGCCAGCACGCCGAGCCACAGGCTGCCGCTGAGGCTGGCGGCGGTGAAGCCGGTCATCGCGCAGAGCAGCATGATGCCTTCGATACCGAGATTGAGCACGCCGGCCCGCTCGGAGAACATCTCGCCCAGCGTGGCAAATGCCAGCGGCGTGGCGATGCGGATAATGGCGGCGAGGAAGCCGACCTGAAAGATCTGTTCGAACACCGCGCTCATAAGGCGCCGACGCGGCGGATGCGATAGGCCGTGAACAGCAGCGCCACCAGCATGGCGAGCAGCGCCGTGCCCTGGATGACATCGCTGAGGAACGCCGGCACGCCGGTGGCGCGCGACATCGCTTCGGCGCCGGTCATCACGGCGGCCAGGAAGATCGCCGCCGGTACGACGCCGAGCGGATTGAGCCTGGCCAGCATGGCAACGACGATGCCGGAATAGCCATAGCCCGGCGAAATGTCGCTCATCACCTGGAAATGCACGCCGCCGACCTCGCCGACGCCGGCAAGCCCGGCCAGCGCGCCCGACAGCAGCGCCGTCGAGATCAGCACCCGCTCGACGTGGATGCCGCCATAGCGGGCGGCTTCCGGGCTTTCGCCGGTGACCCTGATCCGGAAGCCGAGCGTGGTCCGCACGATCAGGAACCAGATCAACGGTGCCGCGATCAACGCGGCGATGACACCCAGATGCAGCCTTGTGCCTTCGAGCAGCACCGGGAAATTCGCCGAATCCTCGATCGGCGGCGAGATCGGATAGCCGCTGAACGAGTCCTTCCACGGCCCCTCGATCAGCGCCATCAGCGCATAGTAGATGACCGAGTTGAGCAGCAGCGAGCTGACGACGTCATCCACCTTGAATTTGACCCTGAGCGTCGCGGGCACCAGCGCTACCGCGGCACCGGCAGCAGCGCCCGCCAGCGCCATCGACAGGATCGCCAGCGCGCCCGGCATTGGGATGGCGCCGACGAAGCAGCTGGCCACGGCGCCGGCCAGCAATTGGCCCTCGGCGCCGATGTTCCAGAATTTGGCCCGGAAGGCGACGGCCACAGCCAGCCCGGTGAAGATCATCGGGGCGGCGCGCACCAGCGTTTCGGTGATGGCATAGCTGTCGCCGAACGAGGCCGACAGCATCACGCCATAGGCCTCAAGCAGGCCGGCGCCGGCCAGCGCGATGAGGCCGCTGCACAGGACCAGCGCTGCGCCGATGGCCAGCAGCGGCAAAGCGAGATTGAACCAGGCGGGGGTGGAACTGCGGGCTTCGAGGCGGAACATCAGCTATGCCCCTCCGCCGCCCAGACGGTCGCGCCGCCCTTCATCCGCCTGCCGGCACCTTCTCCCCGTATAGACACGGGGAGAAGGGATCCGGGCCCTATGCAACTCCCCTCTTGCAGCTGTGGTGATTGGCGAAACCATGGGTGAGAGCCCCTCTCCCCGTCTCTATACGGGGAGAGGATGCCGGCAGGCAGGTGAGGGGCAGCGCTGACGCTTAAAGTCAGCCAAAAGCGGGCAGTATTATTTGAGGTTTCTGCGAGGAACCGAGTGAGAAAGTCCATCTAGGCTCTGCCCTCCGCCCCGGTCATCAGCAGCCCAAGCCGCGCGATGGTCGCATCGGCGCTGTCCAGCGTGCCGGCGATGCGGCCCTCATACATCACCGCGATGCGGTCGCAGAGCACCAGCAGCTCTTCGAGATCCTCGCCGATGACGATGATCCCGCAGCCCTTGGCACGCATGTCGAGGAATTTTTCGTGGATGAAGCGGGCGGCACCGATGTCGAGGCCGCGCGTCGGCTGCGAGACGATCAGCACCTTCGGGTCAAAAGCCAGTTCGCGCGCCAGCAGCGCCTTCTGCAGATTGCCGCCCGACAGCGCGCCGGCGCGGGTCATCGGCCCGGGGCACCTGATGTCATAGGCCTTGATCTGTTCTTCGGCGAAGGCGCGGATCGCATCTGGCTTGAGCAGGCCCCGGCTGCTGAAAGCCGCAGTACCAATGCGCGGCAACACCATGGAATCGGCGAGCGGCAGATTGGTGACCAGCCCGGTCGTCATACGGTCTTCCGGGATGCGGCCAAGGCCGAGCGCCTGCACCTCGCGCGGCGAGAACCGCGTAACAGGTTTGCCGGCTATCGTCATCGCGCCGGCGTCGGGCGCGCGCGTGCCGGAAATCACCTCGGCCAGCGCCCGCTGGCCATTGCCGGAGACCCCGGCAATGCCGAGGATTTCGCCCGCGCGAACGGCAAGCGATACATCGCGCAGCGGCGTCCCCGAATGCCGTGAGGTGGAAATACCGTCGAGCGTCAGCACCGCCGCGCCTGGGGTCGAAGGTCCTCTTGCCGGCGGCACGATCTCATGGCCGCACATCAGCTGCGCCATTTCTGCCGATGTCGTGTTCGCCGGATCGTCGACACGGCCGGCGACGCGGCCGTGCCGCAATACGGTGCAGCGATGGGTGAGCGCCCGCACCTCGTTCAATTTATGCGAGATGAAGATGATTCCGAGCCCCTGCGCCGCCATCGAGCGCAGCGCCGAAAACAGCCCGTCGACCTCGCCCGGCGCCAACACCGCCGTCGGCTCGTCGAGGATTAACAGGCTGGCGCCGCGAAACAGCGCCTTGACGATTTCGAGCCGCTGCTGCTCGCCGACCGACAGCGCGGAGACAGGCAGGTTGGGGTCCAGCGTCAGCCCATGCCGACGGCTGATGTCGGACAACCGGGCAAGTCCGCCGGCGCGGTCGATGCGGCCGGATTTGCCGGGAATGCCAATCAGAAGGTTTTCCAGGACCGTCAGCCTTGGCGCCAAATGAAAATGCTGGTGCACCATGCCGATGCCGGCGGCCAGCGCATCGGCCGAACTGGTGATCCGCACGGTCTTGCCCTGGATAAGAATTTCGCCGGCATCCGGCGCATAGGCGCCGAACAGCACATTCATCAGCGTCGTCTTGCCGGCGCCGTTTTCGCCCAGCAGGCCGAGGATCTCACCTGGGGCGACGCTTAGATCGACAGCCTCATTCGCCTTGACGGCGCCGAAGCTCTTGGTGATGCCGCGCATTTCGATGAGAGGGGCGGACAAGGATGCTCCTGCGGAGATACCCCTCCCCCTCGAGGGGAGGGTGCCGAGCGAAGCGAGGCGGGTGGGGTCACCTCAACTGCCTCAACCCATGACTTAGCAGGATGGAGCACTTCGCGGAGGACCCCACCCGGCCCTGCGGGCCACCCTCCCCTCAAGGGGAGGGGGTGCGCCGAGCTAATCCGAAACCGGCGTGTTCTCATCCACATCCACCCGGAAATTGCCTTCCAGGATCTCGACCTTCTTCTTCTCGACCAGATCCTTCACATCCGCCGGCAGCGTCTTGTCGAATTTATGGTAGGGCGCCAGGAACGACCCGCCCTTGGCCATGCGCGAGAAATCGCCATAGTCCTGCGCGGTGAAGACACCGGCCTTGACCAGCTTGATCGCCTGCTCGACCGTCGGATACATGTCCCAGACCGGCCCGGTTATGACCGTGTCGGGGCCGAGGCTCGACTGGTCGGACATGTTGGAGATGGCGAGGATCTTCTTGTCCACCGCCGCCTCGATGACGCCGAAGCGCTCCGCATAGATGACATCGACGCCGGCATCGATCTGGGCGACCGCCGCTTCCTTGGCCTTGGGCGGATCGAAGAACGAGCCAATGAAGGCGACCTTCTTCTTGATGTTGGGATTGACCTCCTTGGCGCCGGCAAAGAAGGCGTTGACCAGCCGGTTCACTTCCGGAATGCCCATGGCCGCCACCGCGCCGATCGTGCCCGACTTCGACATCTTGCCGGCGATCATGCCGGAGAGATAGGCCGGTTCGTGGATCCAGTTGTCGAAGACGCCGAAATTGGGCTCGGCCGGCCCGGCGCCCGAGCCGAACAGCCATGCCGTCTTCGGGAACTGCTTTGCCGTGCGGCGCGATTCACGCTCGGCGGCGAAGGCGTCGCCCAGCACCAGCTGATACCCGCCTTGCGCATATTCGCGCATGACGCGGCTGAAATCGGCGGTCTGCACCTTTTCCGACCATTTGTATTCGATGCCGAGTTCCTTCTCGGCCTTCTGCAGGGCGACGTGGATCTGGTTGTCCCACGGCTCCTCGATCGGCGTGGCGAAGATCGCCGCCACCTTCAGCTTCTTGTCCTTGGCGAAGGCTGCACCCGGCAGCATGGCTGCGGCCAGGCCAAGTGCGCCGAGTTCCAGCACGTCGCGCCGCGACAGGCCGGTCGATTGCGATTTGTTTTTCCGGTTTTCCATCTAGTGCCCCTCTGTTTGACAGCCGTGTCGAGCCGGCTGTTCCGAAATCAGACGCGGAACTATGGAACGGGTGCGGACTTTTGTCCACATGGTCAAATTTGGCGGTGTCGCTGGCAGGAGCCGGCGCTAGCGTACCGCTTTCTCGCCGCCGGCTACGGTGATGACGCCGACGATGATCAGCCCGGTCAGCAACAGCCGAACGCCGGCGCTGACGCCGAACGTGTTGAGCATGGTCAGAAGCAGTACCAGGAACAGCGCCGCGCCCCAGACACCGGGAACATTGGCCTTGCCACCGGCGACCGAGGTGCCGCCGATGACGACGACGGCGATCGAGGCCAGCAGGTACTCGTTGCCGATATCGACATTGGCGCCGCGGAAATAGCCGGCGAGCAGCGCCCCGTCCATGCCGCCGAGCGCGCCCGACAGCGTGTAAGTCAGGAAGCGGGTGCGGCCGACATTGACGCCGGCAAGCCACGCGGCGCGGATGTTCTGGCCGATCGCCAGCACCGAGCGGCCATAGATCATGCGCTGCAAGGCGATGGCCGCACCGATGCTGAACAATACGGTAAGGATCGCCAGCACTGGAATGCCCAGGATTTGCCAGTTCGCAAAATCGGCAAAGCCGGGCGGCGGCTTGATCTGCAGGCCACGCCCATAGCTGATGTCGATCGACTGGATGATGAAGCTGGCCGACAGAGTGGCGATGATCGGCGGGATCCTCAGCGCCCAGATCAGGAGATAGTTGACGGCACCGATGGCGGCGCCGCAGGCGAGCGCGGCGAGCAGCCCGACCACGATCATGGAATCGCTGCCGCCCATGACCTTCATGGCGACGGCACTGGCGAGCCCGATATTGGCCGGCAGCGACAGGTCGACATTGCCTGGCCCGAGCGTGATGACGAACATTTGGCCGACTCCGACGATGACGGTGAACACCGCCAGCGACAGTGCCGCCGTGACCATGCCGCCGCCGCCATAGCCGCCGGTGAAAGCGATGGTCGCCAGCCAGACGAACATCGCGCCGATGAACGACCATATCCAGGGTTTGGCGGCCAGCGATTTAACCAGCGTCATCGCTACCTCTCCCTGCGGCTGATCAGGACGCGGGCTGCCAGCACGATGATCAGGATGGCGCCGTTGGCGGCGACCTGCCAATCCGGCGGAATGTGCATGAAGGTGAGCAGAGGCGATGCCGCCAGCGCCAGTGTCAGCGCGCCGAGCACGGCGCCGATCGGCGACACCCGGCCGCCGACGAACTCGCCGCCGCCGAGAATGACGCCGGCGATCGCCAGCAGCGTGTAGCCATTGCCGATATTGGCGTCGGCCGAGGTGGTGATGCCGATCAGCGCCATGCCGGACAGAACGCCGAACAGGCCGGTCAGCGCAAACAGCACGATCTTGGTTCGAAGCAGCGACCAGCCAGCGCGCCTGAGCGCCGCCGGATTGCCGCCGGATCCCCGCAGGATGACGCCATAGGAGGTGCGCATCAGCCCAAAATGCACCACCGCTGCGATCGCCAGCGCGGCGATGATAGGGAACGGAATGAAGGGCGGCTTGAAGGCCATCAGCGACAAGAGCCAGTCCGGCGCCTTGCCACCGGGCTTGGGCAGCACCAGAATGGCAAGCCCCTGCCAGACGAAGCTCATGCCCAGCGTCACCACGATCGACGGCAGATTGCGCAGATGGATCAGTGCGCCGAGCAGCGCATAAACGCCTATGGAGCCGAGCAGGATGATCACGCCGAGCAGCGGCGCGTCCTTCAGCCAGGTCGCGGTGACGCAGCCGACAAAGCCGACAAAGGTGCCGATCGACAGATCGAGCTCATTGCCGGCGATGACGAACATCTGGGCGATCGTCGCCAGCGCGATCGGAATAGCGAGGTTCAACATCAGGCTGAAGCCGAAATAGCTGATGGCGCGTGGGTTGAGCCAGGCGATGGCGATAACCACCAGCGCCAGCGACAGCGCCGGCAACAGGCTGCGCAGCAGGCGCGCGCGGGCCGCGCTGCTGCGCGGCGAGGACGTAGGGCCGGGAGCGACTGCCGTCATCTCAGGCCGCGTCGCCGAATGAGGACTGGATGATCTTTTCCTCGGTCAGCTCGTCGCGCGTGAGATTGGCGACGATGCGGCCGTTCTTGAAGACATGGATGTGGTCGCAATTGTCGAGCTCTTCGGTCTCGGTGGTGTACCAGAGGAAGGTCCGGCCCTTGGCCGCCTCCTCGCGCACGAGATCGTAGACCTCGAGCTTGGTGCCGATGTCCACGCCGCGCATCGGATCGTCCATCAGCACGATCTGCGCATCGGAACCCAGTGCGCGGGCAAACAGCGCCTTCTGCTGGTTGCCGCCGGACAGCGAGAAGATGTTGTTGGTCATGTCAGGCGTGCGGATGCCGATCTTCTGCTTCCAGAACTCAGCAAGCTCGGCCTCGCGCTGCGGCGAGATCAGCAACCCTTTGCGCAGCCGCGCCAGCGAGCGGATGCCGATGTTTTCGGCAATAGACCATTGCGGGAAAATGCCGTCCGATTGGCGGTCTCCGGCCACCAGCGCCACCGGGGCGGTCACCTCGATATCAAGCCTTCTACGCGTCGCGGCGGCAAAGATCGCCAGCAACAGGTCGGTCTGGCCATGGCCGGCAAGCCCGGCAAGCCCGATGATCTCGCCGGCGCGGGCGACAAGCTCCTTGCCGTCCTGCTGCCGCTCGGGCCGCGCCCGCACCCTGAGCGGGCCCGCCGCCGGCCTGGCGGCGATCTCCGCCGCGATCTTCTCGCGCGCTTCCGCGCCGCCCATCGTCGTCACCAGCCGGTCGCGGTCGAACGCTTTTGCAACGTCCGTGGCGACCACCTTGCCGTCGCGCATGACCACGATGCGGTCGGCATTCTGCAGCACCTCGCCCAGCACATGCGAGATCAGGATGCAGCTGCCCCCGGTGGCGACGAAACGGCGCACGAAGGCAAGCAGCTGGCCCGCAGTATGCGCGTCCAGCGAAGAGGTTGGCTCGTCGAGGATGACCAGGTCGAGCGGATCGCGCGTCACCGTGAAGGCGCGCGCCACCTCGACCATCTGCCGCCGGCCGATGGAGAGATCGCCGGCAATGTCGTCCGCCGAGATGCCGTGATCCGGAAAGATTTCGTCCAGCTTGGCGGCAATGAGAGCAGCCGCCTTGCGTCGCCAGCCGAAGCCGGTGAGCGCCGGATGGTTGATGCGCGTATTCTCCGCGATACTGAGGTTAGGGCAGAGCGACAGTTCCTGGAACACGCAGCGTATGCCGAGTTTCAGCGCGCGCGCCACCGAGTAGTCGGTTTCGGCATTGCCACGCACCGCGATCTCACCGCCATCGGGCTGCAGCGTACCGGCCACCATATGCATCAGCGTCGACTTGCCGGCGCCGTTGTGGCCGACCAGCCCGACGCATTCGCCTGATGCGACATAAAAATCGACGCCGTTAAGCGCCCGAACGGCGCCGAAATGTTTTTCGGCGCCGTTCAGCCTGATGATGTCCAAATGGGCGGCGCCGATTTGTTTTTCGGCGCCGCCCAGTCTGATGATGTCCGTATTGGCCTCAGGCATGCTCAACGATATCCGGTCGGTCATGCCGCTGGCAATGAATGCAATGCATCACTTGATATTGGCTTTGATCGCCGCGATTGCGTCTTCCTGGCTGTATTCGTGGGTGGCGACGCCGCCCTCCTTGATTTTCGGCAGCTCGGTCTCGAAATTGTCCTGGGTAAAGGCGAGATACGGCACCAAAAGGTCATGCGGAATGTCGGTGCGGCCGTCGAGCACCTGCTGCGCCACCCAGAAGGCCAGCGACGACACGCCGGGCGCGATCGAGGCCGACCAGGTCTGGTAGCCATCCTTGTCCTTCTGCTCCTTCCACCATTTCAGCTCGTCCTGGCGGTTGCCCATGATGATGGTCGGACGCGGCTTGCCTGCGGCGGCAAAGGCTTGTGCCGCGCCATAACCGTCACCGCCCTGGTCGACGATGCCGACGATGTCGGGCAACGAAGGCAGGATCGTCGCGACCGCCTTCTGCGCCGTCGTCTGGTCCCAGTCGCCGGTCACCGAACCGACGATCTTGAACTCGGGATGGGCGGCGACGCCTTCGAGGATGCCGGCATGGATGGCATCGTCGATCGAGGTGCCGGCAAGGCCGCGGATTTCCAGCAAATTGCCGCCCTTGGGCTGGAACTTGGCCATCTGCTCGACTTCCTGCTTGCCCATATCCTTGAAGTCGACGACGACGCGGTAGGCGCAAGGTTCGGTGACCGTCCCGTCGAAGGAGACGACGACGATGCCGGCATCGCAGGCCTGCTTGATGGCGCCGTTCAGCGCATCCGGCGATGCGGCATTGATGACGATGGCGTCATAACCCTGCAGGATCAGGTTCTGCACCTGGGCAGCCTGGGTCGGCACTTCCTTGTCGGCGGTGGTGAAGATGTCGGCGGCGCCGACGATCTTATCCTCCACCGCCTTCTTGGTGACGATGCCGTAGCTGTCGAGCATCGCCTGGCGCCACGAATTGCCGGCGTAATTGTTGGAGAAGGCGATCTTCTTGCCGCTGGTGTCGGCAAGCGCCGTGCCCGAGGCGAGCATCGCCGCCAGAGCGCTCAGGACGAGCAGTGTCTTCATGTCATAATCCTCCCATAGATTGTCGGCCCGCCGACTGTTGCAGATGGTTTTGGCGTTGTCTGCCTGTTTTTTATCTATTGTCAGACAAATGCAGATGAGCTCGCTTGTCAACTGCGATCGGTTACGCTTTGGCGATCAACTTCAGGTGCGATGATTGAAAAGCCTTCGCCTGCTGGTTTAGGGAAGGGCCCAGGAGACCATGCATGGCAGCGACGCCGCCGACCCTTCCCCCCAGTGCACCCAAAAGAATGGGCGCGCCCGGAATTCCGGCGCGCTGGACGTCAAGCGCCAAGAGCGGCGTAGGTGCCGCGCTTTCAACGGCGAGCCGCGTCTGGTTCACGCTCAGCCATGGCATCGTCAATGAAGTCTACTATCCCGGCCTCGACAGCGCCTGCACGCGCGACATGGGACTGCTGGTCACCGGTCCCGGCGGCTGGTTTTCCGAGGAGAAGCGTGACGCCACACATGCCATCGAGCCGTTCGAGGACGGCGTGCCCGCCTACCGGCTGGTCAACGCGACGGCCTGTTACCGGGTCGAAAAGCGCATCCTGGCGGATCCGGCGCGCCCGGCCTTGCTGCAGGAAACCAGCTTCACGGCACTCGAGGGCGTGGCCACGGACTACCGCGTCTACGCCCTGCTGGCGCCGCATCTGGTCAATGCCGGCATGGCCAACACCGCCTGGATCGGCGAGCACAAGGGCAAGCCGATGCTGTTTGCATCCGGGCGCGGCGTCTGCCTGGCGCTTGCCTCCTCGCTGCCCTGGGGCGACTGCTCGGCCGGCTATGCAGGCTTTTCCGACGGCTGGCAGCAACTCAGCCGCGCCGGCCGGCTCGATCCGGCCTGCCAAAGCGCGGAGGACGGCAATGTCGCGCTGACCGGCGAGATCGGCTTTTCCTTAGCCAACAGCAAAGCCTTGCTTGCGCTTGGGTTTGGGGCGACGCCGGATGAAGCGGCCGAAAACGCCGCCGCCAGCCTGAAACGCGGTTTTGAGCCGGCGGCAAAGGCCTATGTCGCGAAATGGCGGAAATGGCAGGCAGGCCTGACGCCGCTCGACCACCATGATGCATCCGGCCTCAACACCTACCGCGTCAGCACAGCGGTGCTGGCGACGCACCTGTCGCTGGCGAGGCCCGGCGCGGCCGTTGCCAGCCTGTCGATCCCCTGGGGAGCGAGCAAGGGCGACGACGACCTTGGCGGATATCATCTGGTCTGGCCGCGCGACCTTGTGGAAACCGCGGGCGGCTTCCTCGCCGCCGGCGATCCGGCGCAGGCGCTTGAGATCCTCGCCTATCTCCGTTCCATCCAGCAGCCGGACGGCCACTGGCCACAAAATGTGTGGCTCGACGGCTCGCTCTATTGGCCGGGCATCCAGATGGACGAATGCGCCTTCCCGCTGCTGCTTGCCGATGCGCTGCACCGCGCCGGCCACCTGCCGCGCGCAAAGCTCGCCGCCTTCATGCCGATGGTCGAGAAAGCAGCGTCCTATGTCGTGCGCAACGGCCCCGTCACCGGGCAGGACCGCTGGGAGGAGGATGCCGGCTACAGCCCATTCACGCTCGCCGTCGAAATATCGGCACTGCTTGGCGCCGCCGATCTGTTCGACGTTGACGGAAAACCGGAGCCGGCTAACTATTTGCGCGAGGTCGCGGATTACTGGAACGACCAGATCGAGCGCTGGACCTATGTCAGCGGCACACCGGAGTGCCACGAGGCTGGCGTCGACGGCTACTACATCCGCATCGCGCCGGCCGACGGTTCAGGCGCCGCATCGCCGAAGGACGGCTTCGTACCGATCAAGAACCGTCCGCCGGGCGATACCGACAAGCCGGCCGAAGCGATTGTCAGCCCGGACGCGCTGGCGCTGGTCCGCTTCGGCCTCAGGGCCGCGGACGATCCGCGCATCGTCGGCACGGTCAAGATCATCGACGCGCAACTGCGCTGCGACCTGCCGCAAGGGCCTCTCTGGTATCGCTACACCAGCGACGGTTATGGCGAACACGCCGACGGCGCGCCCTTCGACGGCAACGGCCAGGGCCGGCCCTGGCCGTTGCTGGCCGGCGAACGCGCCCACTACGAGCTGGCCGCCGGTAACAAGGACAAGGCGGCAAGCCTGCTCAGGACATTCGAGGCTTCGGCTGGTGTGGGCGGTCTGCTGCCGGAACAGGTCTGGGACGGCGCCGACATACCGGAGCGCGAATTGTGGCTGGGCAAGCCGTCGGGCAGCGCCATGCCGCTGGTCTGGGCGCATTCGGAACACATCAAGCTGTTGCGCTCGCTCCGCGACGGCGCCGTCTTCGACATGCCGCCGCAAGGCGTCAAGCGCTATGTCAGGGACAAGACCGGCTCGCCGCTGAGGATATGGCGCTTCAACAACAGGCTGCGCACCATGGAAGCCGGCAAGACGCTGCGGGTTGAACTGCTGCAGCCGGCACTGATCCGCTGGAGCGGCGACCAGTGGCAGACCAGCCATGAAATCAACACGTCCGTGAATGTCTTTGGCGTCCATCTGGCGGATCTGCCGGTGACCGATATTCCGCGAGGTAATACGATCGTCTTCACTTTTTTCTGGCCCGACGGCGACCGTTGGGAGAATGTCGACTTCACCGTCGGCATTGAGAACTAACTCGCCAGCAATTTCTTTCCTCAAGCGACTAGGACAACACCATGCAGATCGGAATGATGGGACTGGGCAGGATGGGCGCCAACATGGTGCGCCGCCTGATGCGCGACGGCCATCAATGCGTCGTCTACGACATCAACCCGGCAAGCGTTGCCGCCCTGGTTGCCGATGGCGCCATCGGCGCCGCATCGATGGAGGAGTTCGTCGGCAAGCTTTCCAAGCCGCGCAGCGCCTGGCTGATGCTGCCGGCGGCGATCACCGGCAAGATCGCCGACCAGGTGGCAGCATTGATGGAGCCCGGCGACATCATTATCGACGGCGGCAATTCCTATTATCACGACGCTGTCGACCAGGCGGCCGAGCTTGCGGCCAAGGGCCTGCACTATGTCGATGTCGGCACCAGCGGCGGCGTTTGGGGCTTGGAGCGCGGCTACTGCCTGATGATCGGCGGCCCCGATACGGCGGTCAAACACCTCGATCCGATCTTCGCCACGCTGGCGCCCGGCGCCGATGCCGGCGCCACGCCCGACAAGGCGGGCGGGACCGCACCCTTTGGCTACCTGCATTGCGGACCGAGCGGCGCCGGCCATTTCGTCAAGATGATCCACAACGGCATCGAATATGGCGTCATGGCCGCCTACGCCGAAGGCATGAACATCCTGAAATCGGCCAATGCCGGCAAAAGACAGCGCACTGCCGACGCCGAGACCAGCCCTTTGGAAAACCCGCAATACTATCAGTTCGACATCGACCTGCCGCAGGTGGCCGAGGTCTGGCGCCATGGCAGTGTGATCGGCTCCTGGCTGCTCGACCTCACCGCCGGCGCACTGAAGAGCGACCCGGCATTGGCCCAGTTCGGCGGCCGCGTCTCCGATTCCGGCGAAGGCCGCTGGACGCTGAAGGCGGCGATCGACACCGGCGTGCCGGCGCCGGTTCTGTCCTCGGCTTTGTTCGACCGCTTCTCCTCGCAGGGCGAATCCGAATTCGCCGACAAGCTGCTGTCGGCCATGCGCTATGCCTTTGGCGGCCATGTCGAAAAGCCGAAGGCCGGCAAGTGAAGGCCGCAGGGGAGACGCGCAAGATGAGCCCGGAACGGTCCGACACGCTGGTGCTCTTCGGAGCAACCGGCGACCTTGCCCACAAGAAGATATTTCCGGCCCTCTACCAGATGGTAGCCAAGGGGACGCTGGCCGAGCCGGTGATCGGCGTCGCCTTCGATGCCTGGGACATCAACCAATTGCAGGCGCGGGCCCGCGACGGCATCGTCAACGCTCTCGGCAAGATCGACGAAAAGATCTTCGCCAAATTCGCCAATCTGCTGCGCTATGTCAGCGGCGACTACCGCGACGGCGCGACCTTCGAGAAGCTGAAGACGGCGCTCGGCTCGGCGCAGCGGCCGCTTCACTATATGGCGGTGCCGCCGACCATGTTCGAGACCGTCGTCCAGGGGCTGGAGCAATCCGGTACCGCGCATGGCGCGCGGCTGATGGTGGAAAAGCCGTTCGGCCACGATCTCCAATCGGCGCGCTGGCTGAACCGCGTGCTGCATCTGGTGTTCGAAGAGCAGTCGATCTTCCGCATCGACCACTATCTCGGCAAGGAGGCGATCCAGAACCTGCTCTATTTCCGCTTTGCCAATTCCTTTCTCGAGCCGATCTGGAACCGCAACTTCGTCGAAAGCGTACAGATCACCATGGCCGAGGACTTCGGCGTTGAAGGCCGTGGCAAATTCTATGACGATGTCGGCGCTATCCGCGACGTGATCGAGAACCATCTGCTCAACATCCTTTTGCTGCTCGCCATGGAACCGCCGGTCGGCCGCTCGGCCGACGATCTGATCGACGAGAAGGTGCAGGTGTTGCGCGCCATCCGCACGCTGACCAAGGACGACGTCGTGCGCGGCCAGTTCACCGGCTACCTCGCTGAACCCGGCGTGAAGCCGAACTCGCCGGTCGAAACCTTTGCCGCGGTGCGCTTCATGGTCGACACCTGGCGCTGGCAGGACGTGCCCTTCTTCATCCGCACCGGCAAGAACATGCCGGTGCATGTGACCGAAGTGATCGTGCGGCTGAAGCGGCCGCCGCTCGACGTCTTCGACCCGATCAAGCCCAGCGACGCCAATTACGTGCGCTTCCGCATCGACCCGCAGGTGGCGATCTCGATCGGCGCGCAGCGCAAGGCGCCCGGCGACGACATGGTCGGCGAGCAGGTCGAGCTCACCGCGCTCGACGATTCGAAGGGCGACATGCCGCCCTATGAGCGGCTGATCGGCGATGCCATGAACGGCAATGGCCAATTGTTCACCCGCCAGGATGCCAGCGAGCTTGCTTGGCGCATTGTCGGCCCGGTGCTCGGCGACACCACGCCGCCGCATATGTATGAGCCGAAGACCTGGGGGCCGGCCGACGCCATGGCCAGCTTCGGGCCGCCCAACGGCTGGATCAATCCGACTTGAGCAATTCCAGGAAAGTGCGAGCGGTTTTTCCGTCCGGAATTGCGTAAAAACAAAGAGTTGGAGCATTCCCCCGTTTCCCTGAAACGGGGAACGCGCCAAGTGAGCGGAGGAAACGACATGGCCAAGGCAGCCAGGCCCGCGAAGGCCAAGGCGGAACCGATCGTGCTGACGATCGATGTCGGCGGCTCGCACGTAAAAATCCTCACCAGCGCAGGCGGCGAGATGCGCCGGGCCGATTCCGGACCGGATCTGACGCCGCAGCAGATGGTCGCCACGGTGAAGACGCTGGCCGAAGGGCTGGCCTATGACGTGATCTCGATGGGCTATCCCGGCCCGGTCGAGCACAACAGGCCTTCGCTCGATCCCGCCAATCTCGGCAAGGGCTGGGACGGCTACGATTTTGCCGCCGCCTTCGGCAAGCCGGTCAAGGTCGTCAACGACGCGCTGCTGCAGGCGATCGGCAGCTACGATGGCGGGCGCATGCTGTTCCTCGGCCTCGGCACCGGCCTGGGCGCGGCGATGATCCTCAACAATGTCGGCCAGCCGATGGAACTGGCGCATCTGCCGTACCGCAAGGGCGGCAGTTTCGAAGATTATGTCGGCGAGCGCGGCCTGGAGAAATACGGCAAGAAGAAATGGCGCAAATACGTTTTCGACGTCGTCGGGCGGCTGCGTGCGGCGCTGCAGCCGGATTATGTCGTCATCGGCGGCGGCAATGTCGACAGACTGGATGAATTGCCCGCCACATCCAGGCGCGGCGACAATACGCGCGCTTTCGAGGGCGGTTTTCGACTATGGCGCGACAAGGCGCTCATCGTCTGATAGTATTAAAATTCAGTATAGTTGTTCAAAATGACGTGTGGCGCGATACGAAGTCATTGCGTTACGCAGATTTGGCGATTAGATCGGTGGCACCGGATGGAATCATCTGGCGCAACCGCACATATGCGGCAAGACAAATGACTAGAGCGGATTTCCGGCTCCGCTGGGACCACTCTGGGAGTTTCCGCCACCCCCCTAGCGACGGAGAGATAAATTGGCCGACGACAGCAACGACTCTGACAAGGACATCGACCTGCTCGAGCTTACCGCCCATATCGTGTCCGCTTACGTCGAGAAGAACCGCTTGCCCGTTGCCGGCCTGAGCGATCTCATCGCCAGCGTTGCGGCGTCGATCGGCGGGCTCAGCCAGCCGCCGGCCCCAGTGGCGGCGCCGCAGATCCCGGCCGTCAATCCCAAGCGGTCGGTGACGCCGGACTACATCATCTGCCTCGAGGACGGCAAAAAATTCAAATCGCTGAAGCGCCATCTCGGCGTCCATTTCAACCTGACGCCGGAAGCCTATCGTACCAAATGGGGCCTGCCGGCCGACTATCCGATGGTTGCCCCCAACTACGCGGCGTCGCGCTCCGAGCTGGCCAAGTCGATCGGCCTCGGCCGCAAGGCCGCAGTGGCGCCGCCAGCCAAAGCCAAGGGTCGGAAGGCCAAAGTCCCGGCCTGAGTGGGCTCAGCGCCTCGGCGCTGAGCCAATCGTTTGGACGACTGGAACAGAAGCCTGCCAGCGAATGAGCCTTGGCAGGCTTCGTGCTTTTATGGCTTGTACCTCTGAGTGTCAGGACTTTGGGGGAGCAGCCATGAACTACGCCAGAATGGTGATCGAGAAAGAGGCGCCGGAGGAATACGGCTACGATCGCATTCGGTTCAATCTCTCCGAAAGCTCGATCGCCGATCAGAAACTTTCCGACGTCGGCCTGTCGCTGCCGGATCTCACGCTGTTCTACGGCGAGCATCGCGGCGACAAGGAGTTGCGGGCGCTGATCGCGGCGCAGGATTCCGGCATTTCGCCTGACGATGTTCTGGTGACCGCCGGTGCGGCGGGCGCGCTCTTCATCATTTCGACCTCGCTTCTGTCGGAGCGCGACCACCTTGTCGTCGTCCGGCCGAACTACGCCACCAACATCGAGACCCCCAAGGCGATCGGCTGCGCCATCTCCTATGTCGATCTCGATTTCGACGCAGGCTTTGCCATCGATTTCGGCCGCGTCGCCGCCAGCATGCAACCGAACACCAAGCTGATCAGCGTCACCTGCCCGCACAACCCGACCGGCACGATGATGGGCCGGGCCGATCTCGACGCGCTGATTGCGCTGGCCGAAGCGAGCGGCTGCCATCTGCTGGTCGACGAGACCTATCGCGACCTCTCCTATGGACAGCGCCTGCCGGCGGCGGCTTCTCTCAGCCCCAAGGCGATCAGCGTCTCGTCGCTGTCGAAAGCCTTCGGCATTCCCGGCATCCGCATTGGCTGGCTGATCACCAGCGATGCCGAACTGCAGGAGCGCTTCCTCGCCGCCAAGGAGCAGATCGGCATTTGCGGCAGCGTCATCGACGAAGGCATTGCGCGCGGCATGCTGGGGCGCCGCGACGCTTTCTTGGGCGCGCTGCTGCCCGAGATGGCGAAACGCCGCGACATCGTGCAAGACTGGATCGACCGCGAGCCGCTGGTCGACTGGGTGCGGCCACAAGGCGGCGTCGTCGGATTTCCAAGGCTCAATGTCAGTCCAGACTTCGACCTCGACCGTTTCTACGTCAATCTCTTGGAAAACCACGGCACCTATGTCGGTCCCGGCCACTGGTTCGATATGCCCAAGCGCTTCTTCCGCGTCGGTTTCGGCTGGCCGAAAGAGGCGGAATTACAGGGCGGCCTCGACGCCATCACCGCCGCGCTGAGGCAGTAACGTCCGCGTCCAATCGGGCGAGCGGCTGGAAAACCGCTTGATCCAGGCCCGATTTTCACGCATACGCGCCCCGAACTTTGATAAGTTTCATTGGCCGGAACAGCGCCCATTTCCGGGAAGTGCCCCGCCGGCCAATGCAAGCAACGGGGCCTGTATCCATGACATCCCATTCCCATACACCGCCTGACCGGCGTTACGCCGCCTTCCGCCATCGCTCCTTCCTGAGCTATTGGGCGGCGCGTTTCCTGACCACCTTCGCCACCATGATCGTGTCCGTCGCCGTCGGCTGGCAGATCTATGATCTGACGCGCGATCCCTTCGATCTCGGCATTGTCGGCATCGTCCAGTTCCTGCCGTCGCTGCTGCTGGTGCTGGTCACCGGCGTTGTCGCCGACCGTTTCGGCCGCCGCCTGATCATGGCGCTGGCGACGGTAGTCGAGGCAGGTTGTGCGCTTGTCCTGTTGTACTTCACGCTGCGCGGTCTCGTCAGCCCGCTGCCGATCTTCATCGTGCTGGCTATGTTCGGCCTGGCGCGCGCTTTTTATGGGCCGGCCTCGTCGTCGCTGTTCGCCAACCTTGTTCCGCCGGAAGATTTCGGCAATGCGATCGCCTGGAACTCGTCCGCCTGGCAAACGGCGACCATTGTCGGCCCGGTCGCCGGCGGCCTGCTCTATGGCGTCTCGGCCGAAGCCGCTTACGCCGTTGCCTCCGTGCTGATGCTGGTGGCCGGTCTGCTGATCTTCACCATTCCGAAACCGGCCCAGCAGAGCGCCACCGACAAGCCGACGATGGAGACGCTGTTTGCCGGCTTCCGATACATCTGGAGCGAGAAGATCGTCCTGGGCGCCATCTCGCTCGACCTCTTCGCCGTGCTTCTGTCCGGTGCCTCGGCGCTGCTGCCGGTCTATGCCCGCGATATTCTGGAACTCGGCCCGTGGGGACTCGGCCTGCTGCGCTCGGCGCCCGGCATCGGCGCCATCTGTGTCGCGGTCTGGCTTGCCGGGCATCCGCTGCGCGACAATGCCGGCAAGATCATGCTCGGCTTCGTCGCCGGGTTCGGCGCCTTCACCGTGCTGTTCGGCGTCTCGACCATCACCTGGCTGTCGATCCTGGCCCTTGCCGGCCTCGGCGCCACCGACATGTTCAGCGTCTATATCAGGGAGACGCTGATCCAGCTGTGGACACCCGACGAGGTGCGCGGCCGCGTCAACGCCGTCAACCAGGTCTTCGTCGGCGCCTCCAACGAAGTCGGCGAGTTCCGCGCCGGCACCATGGCGGCGCTGATCGGCACCGTGCCGGCGGTGGTGATCGGCGGCGTCGGTGCGATTGCCGTCGCCGGACTGTGGGCGGTGCTGTTTCCGCAACTGCGAAGGGTGCGGCATCTCAACAGCCGCAACTGATCGAGTAAGCCGCAGGATCCGGCGCTCGGTCCAAATCAGCTTGCGCCGATGACGGCTGAGATGGGCCGGAAGCGGATGGGCCGGTTCTGGGCGAACTAGCCAGATGGCGGGGCAGCCACAGGGTGGACATTTCAGTCCATATGGAAAATGATTATGTTGCCATGCACAATACTGCAGTGCTCTGGTCTCGACGAGAAACCTTAAATATAGAAGAGAACCACCCGACCTCCGGGTCCAGCTAGCGGGGACGCAAATGGACACTTCAGGGAATCGGCAATCGCATCGCGACGCAAGCGGGCGACCCAGCCGATCGGTCGGCTGGCTGGCCCGCTCCGCCGTCCCAGTGGCATTCCTGCTCGGCATGGCTTTCAGCAGCAACGCGTTTGCGCAGGACCAGCAACTGCCGGTGGTGACGGCGGCCAAGCCGGTGGTGCGTGAAATCGTCGAAGACGACGAGTTCGTCGGGCGCTTCGAAGCCGTCGACGAGGTCGCCATCCGTTCGCGCGTCAGCGGCTATCTGGACAACATCAGCTTCCAGGACGGCGCACTGGTCAACAAGGGCGACCTGCTCTTCACCATCGACCAGCGTCCGTACCAGGCGGCCTACGATGCCGCCAAGTCGCAAGTAGACGTCGCCAAGTCCCTGCTCGAATTCTCCAAGATGCAGTTGGATCGCGCCGATGAACTCGCCAAGACCGGCAATATCTCGGCCGCGACGGTCGACGACCGTCGGCGGGAATACCTTTCGGCGCAGGCGCAGATGCAAGGCGCGACGGCTGCGCTGACGACGGCCAACCTGAACCTGGAGTTCACCGAGATCAAGGCGCCCTTGTCCGGCCGCATCGACCGCCGGCTGGTGTCGGTCGGCAACCTCGTGCAGCCGGATTCCACCTTGCTGACGACTATCGTCACGCGCGATCCGATCGACTTCTATTTCGACGTCGATGAGCGCCTGTATTTCAGCTACGCCCGCGACGCGAAGGAGCGCGGCGGCAGCATGCAGGAAGGCGCCGGCGGGCTCGAGGTGGTGGTTCGCGTCGCCGACCGCGCGGAGGCGGTATTCAAGGGCAAGCTCGATTTTGCCGAGAACCGGATCGACAACGCGACCGGCACCATGCGGGTGCGTGCAAGGTTTGCCAACGCCGACGGCGTTCTCCAGCCAGGCATGTTCGGGCGCATCAACGTGCCGGGGTCGCTGCCGCATAGCGGCGTCCTGGTGCCCGACGAGGCGGTCGGCGCCGATCAGGATCGCCGCATCGTGTACCTGGTGGATGAGGCCGGGATGGTGTCGGCGAAGCCCGTGCGCACCGGCCCGCTTCTCGACGGCTACCGGGTGATCCGCGCGGGCCTGACCGGCGACGAGACGATCATCGTCAACGGGCTGATGCACGCCAGGCCCGGCACCAAGGTGAAAGTCGAGATGGTGACGTTGCCGCCCAAGGTCGAGACCGCCGGGTTGCAGCAATGAGGTTCGCCCATTTCTTCGTCGACCGTCCGATCTTCGCATCGGTGGTTTCGATCGTCCTGCTGATCCTCGGCGGGATTGCCTATACCCAGCTGCCGATCGCGCAATATCCCGAGATCGCGCCGCCGACCATCGTCGTTCGCGCCCAGTACCCGGGCGCCGACGCCGAGACAGTGGCAGCGACGGTGGCAACGCCGATCGAGCAGGAGATCAACGGCGTCGAGGGCATGCTTTACATGTCGTCCTATTCGTCGGGCGACGGGGCGATGGCGCTGACCATCACCTTCAAGCTAGGCACCGATCTCGACCAGGCGCAGGTGCTGGTACAGAACCGCGTGTCGGTCGCCGAGCCGCGCCTGCCCGAAGAAGTCCGCCGCCTCGGCATCACCACCATCAAGAGCTCGCCCGACCTGATGATGGTCGTGCACATGCTGTCGCCCGACAATACCTACGACCAGCTCTACGTCTCGAACTACGCCCGCTCGCGGGTGCGCGACATACTGCTCAGGTTGGACGGCGTCGGCGACCTCATCATCTTTGGCGAACGCGAATATTCGCTGCGCATCTGGCTCGATCCGGAAAAACTGTCCGCCCTGGGGATGACCTCGGGCGATGTGGTGCAGGCGCTGCGCGACCAGAACGTCCAGGTGTCAGGCGGCTCCATCGGCGCGCCGCCGACCAATACCGGCACGGCGTTCCAGTACACGGTCACCACGCAAGGCCGCTTCAACGACGCACGGGACTTCCGATACGTGATCGTCAAATCGGCCGAAGACGGCCGCCTGATCCAGCTGCAGGACGTGGCGCGCATCGAGCTCGGCGCCAAGGATTACGTCACCAACTCCTATCTCAACGGCAAACCGGCGGTGGCGCTCGCCATCTTCCAGCGGCCAGGCACCAATGCGCTCGCCGCAGCCGCGGAGATCCAGGACAAGATGAAGGAGCTTTCCCAGGACTTCCCGAAGGGATTGAGCTACGACATCGTCTACAATCCGACCGAGTTCGTCGCCGAGTCGATCCAGGAGGTCTACAAGACGATCCTCGAGGCGATGGTTCTGGTCATCATCGTCATCATCGTCTTCCTGCAATCGTGGCGCATGGCGATCGTGCCGATCGTGGCGATCCCCGTGTCGCTGATCGGCACGCTGGCGGTGCTTTACGCCGCCGGCTTCTCCCTCAACATGCTGACGCTGTTCGGCCTCGTGCTGGCCATCGGCATCGTCGTCGACGATGCGATCGTCGTGGTCGAGAACGTCGAGCGAAATATCGCCAGCGGGCTGGCGCCCAATCCGGCGTCGCATCTGACCATGGACGAAGTCGGAACGGCGGTCATCGCGATCTCGCTGGTGCTGATAGCCGTGTTCGTGCCGACAGCCTTCATTCCCGGCATTTCCGGGCAGTTCTACCTGCAGTTTGCGATCACCATCGCGGTGTCGACGGCGATCTCGGCATTCAATTCGCTGACGCTCTCGCCGGCCTTGGCCGCGCTGCTGTTCAAGCCGCACCACACTGCTGCGGCGCCGCCGCGCTTTTTCCTGGCGCGGTTCGGACGGGCGCTCGCCGACGGCTTCAATCGCGGCTTCGACAAGGTCGCCCATTGGTATTCGAGCATCGTGCGCGTGTTGGTCGGCTCGCGGATAGCGATCGCCGCCACGCTGGCCGTTTTCGCGGCCCTCATCTACGCCACGGTCTATATGGTTCAGACGGTGCCGCGCGGTTTCATTCCGTCGCTCGACCAGGGCTATGCGATCGTCGTCGTCCAGTTGCCGGACGGCGCCTCGCTATCGCGGACCGATGCCGTCGTCCAGCAGGCGTCGCAGATCATCCAGAAAACGCCGGGCGTCGACTACGCGGTCGCCTTCGCCGGCTTCTCCGGTGCCACCTTTACCAATGCCAGCAACGCGGGCGTGATCTTCGCCAGGTTCAAGCCGTTTGACGAGCGACTGGAAGCCGGCCAGTCCGCGACCCAGGTCATCGGCAATTTGTTCGGCAGCCTGCAAAGCATCAAGGAAGCCTTCATTATCGCACTGCCGCCGCCGCCGATCCGCGGCGTCGGCAATGCCGGCGGCTTCAAGCTGCAGATCCAGGAGCGCAACAGCGCCGACATGCGGCAGATCCTGGCGCTTGCCTATGAAATTGCCGGCAAGGCCAACAAGACGGCGGGGCTGACCGGCGTGTTCACCACCTTCTCCGCGTCCAGCCCGCAATTCTTCCTGGCGATCGATCGCGACAAGGCGCGCATCCTGAACGTGCCGATCCCCAACATCTTCGAGACGCTGTCGATCAATCTGGGCACCGCCTACGTCAACGACTTCAACGCTTTCGGGCGCGTCTACCAGGTGCGCGCGCAGGCCGACCAGGCGTTCCGCCTCGATCGCGCCGACATCTTGAAACTGAAGGTGCGCTCGGCGACCGGCGCGCTGGTTCCGCTGGGCACGTTGATCGAGATCCGCGACGTCACCGGCCCGGCGCTGGTCCAGCGCTACAACATGTACGTCTCCGTGCCGCTGCAGGGCAACGCCGCGCCCGGTGTTTCCACCGGCGATGCGCTTGCCAAGATGGAAGCGATCACGGCACAGACGTTGCCGGCCGGTACCTCCTACGAATGGACCGAACTCGCCTATCAGGAGCGCAACACCGGCAATGCCGCTGTCTATATCTTCGGACTGTCGGTGCTGTTCGTGTTCCTGGCGCTGGCGGCGCAATATGAAAGCTGGGTGCTGCCGTTCGCCATCGTGCTGGTGGTGCCGCTCGGCGTGCTCGCAGCGTTGCTCGGCGTGTCGTTCCGAGGGCTGGACAACAACATCCTCGTGCAGATCGGCCTCATCGTGCTGATCGGGCTTGCCGCCAAGAACGCGATCCTGATCGTCGAGTTCGCGCGGCAGGCCCAGGAACGCGGCCTGTCGGCAGCCGAGGCTGCCGTCGAAGCCTGCCGGCTCAGGCTGCGGCCGATCCTGATGACCGCCTTCTCGTTCATCCTCGGCGTCGTGCCGCTGATGATCGCGACGGGCCCGGGCGCGGAAATGCGCCAGTCGCTCGGCACCGCGGTGTTCTCCGGCATGCTGGGCGTCACTTTCGTCGGCCTGTTCCTGACGCCGGTGTTCTACGTCACGCTCAGGTCGCTGTTCTCACGGCGCAAGCCGCATGCCGAGGCCGAGTCTTCGGCACCGGCAGAGGTGCCGTCCGAGACGGCCGCCGAGTAGTGTTACACGGGCAGTTCGTGGCGCTGCCGACTATTTCGTTTTGGTGTTGAATTCACGGTTTGCAGCATAGTTGATAGTGAAGGTGCCCGCAGGAGCGCGAACGCCCTGCTTCACGTTGGATATGGTGACTGTCGAGGTAAGGCCCCTCTCGTCAGTCAGGGTCCATCTGCGTAGATCGAGCGATTCCCTGTCAAACACCATAGTGATATTCGAATTGCCGAAGGCCGACTTGTCGGCCAGCCTGATGATCACCTGGGCGCCATCGTCCTTGATACTTTTGAGGCGATTGCCGGAAAAGTTGACCTGATTGTCGAGGAGCAGCTTGAGCGGCGTCTTCGAGAGAGCATAAAGCCGCGATGTCTTGAGCTTCTTGTTATAGACCACCAAGGATTTTCCATCTGCAATTACGCTGACCCCTGATTGGCCTGCATAGTTGAACCGGATCTTGCCCGGCCGCTGGAGGAAAAATTTCCCTTTGGTCCTCTCCGCTCTTGGGCCCGACTGGACAAAGTCCCCGGACATGGACTTTACCGATGAGAAGTGATCGGCAATCGTCTTCGCTTCTACAGGTGCGGCCAAGGCCGCGGTCGAAAGTTCGGCGTTTATCGCGACAGCGCTGACAACGGCTAACCAGAAAGCCAGCAGTCTTTTGCTGTTATATGCCATTCAGTTATCCTACCCCGAGCAGGCGCGTGATCGAAAGAGATCACGCGCCTTTGAGATCAGTAGCCGTCCGGGCACTGAGCAACGTAAACTCGACCGTTCCGACCGCGATATCTGCACTGGCCGGCTTCGCTGGCGTGCCCGATGACCGCCCCGGCCAGCGCTCCGACCGCACCGCCAACAACGGCCCCTTTTACCGGGTCGCCGGCCACTGCTGCGCCTACAGCTGCGCCACCCAAACCACCGACGGCAGCGCCTTGTTCGGTGCGGGAGCATGCCGCGAGCGGAATGAGTAGGCTTAAAATGAGCAGCGTCTTCTTCATTGGTTCTCTCCTGGGGCCGTTATTAGCCGAAGCTTAAATGCGCCACGGAGTTTTTCGATCCATCGGAGTGTTTGGGGCGCAATCCAAATCTGCGGGAACGGGCTAAGGTCCCGGATCCATCGTACACGCCTCCCAGAGGTAAGTCGTCTTTGGGCAAGCTCGGCCGTTCAGAGTAGTTGGATTTGCTCTATCCCTCAGTAGGCTTGCCGAAGATCAGGCTCAAAAACTCGCTCAGCCAGCGCTTGAGGTGCATATCCCAGATCAGCCGGCCGCCGAGATGGTCGCGGCCGGGCTGCGCGCCGGGCAATTCGAAACGGTGTGCGCCGCGCACCACCCAGCGCTGCATCATCAACTGGGTCAGTTCGCCATGGAACTGGATGCCCCAGGCATTGTCGCCATAGCGAAAAGCCTGGTTGGGGTAGGTTTCCGCCGTGGCCAGCAGCGTCGCATCCCTGGGCAGCGAAAAGCCTTCGCGGTGAAACTGGTAAACCATGTCGGGCCAGGGCAGCAGCTTTTTGCCGGCTTCGGTCGGCTTCAGCGGATACCAGCCGATCTCGACCAGCCCCTCGCCATGCCCCTCGACCTTGCCGCCGAGATGATTGGCCAGCATCTGCGCGCCAAGGCAGATGCCGAGGAAGGGCCGGTTCTCCTTTAGCGGAACATTGAGCCAGTTGGTCTCGCGGCGGACGAACTCATCTTCGTCATTGGCGCTCATCGGCCCGCCGAACACCACGGCGCCGGCGTGTCCCTCCAGCGTCTCCGGCAGGCTGTCGCCGAGAGGCGGCCGGCGGATGTCGAGGTCGAAACCTTCCTCGAGCAGCATGTGGCCAACCCGGCCGGGGCTCGAAGTCTGCTGATGCAGCACGATCAGGATTTTTGGTTTCGAGCTCGGTCTGGGCGGCATGGAAAGGCAGAATCCTATTCGTCGCTCGACGTTCCGCTGGCGCCGGGCGCGGCGGCCGCCGCCTTGCGGCGCGCCTCGACGCGATCCTGGCGCTCGACGCCGATTAGCTCGGCGACGCGCCAGACGGTGTTGTCCTCCAGTTCATGCAGTTCGCCGTCGGCATAGACGATTTCCCACATCAGGCCGATGAAAGCCTTGCGCGCCTCGGCGTCGAGATGGCGCTTCAAGACGCTGGTGAAGGCATAGAGGTCGATCGCCTCATTGTCGGCGCGCTCGCCGGCGGCAGCCAGTGCATCGAGCTCGTCGCCGCTGATCGAATAGCTCTGCGCCAGCACCTGCTTGAACCGCTCCCACTCGACATCCTGGCGCACGCCGTCGGCATTCATCACATGATAGAGCAAAGCCGACGCCGCAACGCGCGGATCGTCCGCATTGGCGCGAGCCCCAGCCCCGGAGGGCAGGTCTTTCAGAAAGGCCAGGACGCGTTCGAACATGGTGCTCACTTCACTTTATTGGAGCATGATCTTTTCCAAAACCGCTATCCACTTTTTGGGATCATGCTTCAGGGATCAAAACAGGCGGAAGCGGCGCGGTGACTTCTCCGCTTCGTCGTCGGGGTCGACGCCAGGGTCGTCGGGCAGCCGAGCCAGTTCCTCGGCAGGTTCGACGGGTTCGGCATCGGGCGGTATTGCGGCGAAAGCGGCGGCGGTGACCGGTGTGACCTGGTCATCGCCCACAGCGGGCTTCGGCTCGGTCGGCGCCTCGCTGCTCGTCCTGGCAACGGCGGGATGATCGATCACTTCGGCTTCCTTTGCCGGCTTGGCGGGTGCCGCAAGCACCGGCACATCGGCTTCGGACGCTTCTTCATGGCTGTCGATGAGCTGGCCCAGCCGCTCCATCGGTGCGCGCCAGGCGAAAGCGTCGAGCTTGCCGCTGACCGGCGATACCGGCGCCCAGCGTTCGGAGACGACGCCGTCGGCGACCCAGGCCGGATCGCGCGGCGCCCTGACCGCCTTGGACAGCAATTGCCTGATCTTGCCCTGGTCGCCGGTCTCTGCCTCCTCGATATCGGCCAGCAGCAGGTAAGCGCCTTCCCGGCGATCCATGCGGATCGCGGCTTCCGCCTCGCGGCGGGCGGTGGAAAAATCCTGCGCATCGAGCGCGGCGCGCGCCACCGTCATCGACGATTCGGCATTGTTGCGCTTCAGCTCCTGCAGCTTCTTCGCCCGGTTGAGACGATCGACCACGGCATCTCCCGGCCTTGCATGGGTGTAGAGCTCGGCGATCTCGGGATGCGGCTCCGCCTTCCAGGCTGCCTCAAGGATCTTCGAGCCTTTGCGCACATCGTTCTGTTTGAACAGAAGATTGGCGGCTGCAACCGCGGCCGGTGCGAAATCGGGCGCGAGCTTGTTTGCCTCGAGTGCCGCTGTCTTGGCTGCATTGGGGTCGCTATCGGTCAGCGCCTGCGCCTTGGCGGTCAACAGCACAGCGCGGCGGCGATTGGCGGCGTCGCGTTCGATCTGCCTGGTCGACTTCTGCGCCTCCACCAGCTTCAGCGCGCCGTCCCAGTCGCCGCGCCCGGTCAAATCTTCCAGCGTCGATTCGGCGGCCCAAGCCAGTTGCGGCGCGACGGAAGCGGCGCGCCCGGCATAGTGACGCGCCGCGTTGCGGTCGCCGAGCCGCTCGGCTTCGAGATAGAGCCCGCGCAGGCCGAGCAGCCGCATTTCGGGGTCGTCGAGCATGGCCTCGAATTTTTCCCGCGCGCCCTCATGGTCGCCTTCCAGCAGCGAGGCTTGCGCTTCGAGCAGCTGGATCAGCGGCTCCTGGTCGGAGCGGATCAGTTTGGCGGCTTCCTTGGACTTCTTGCGGGCCAGCGCGCCGTCGCCGGCGCCGGCTGCGATCATGCCGGTCGACAGCGCCTGATAGCCACGGTCGCGGCGGCGGACGCGGAAATAGCGCGAGATCGTGTACGGGCTGTTCCACAGCGACTTGACCAGCCACCAGACGATCATCACCGCTGCGACGACGGCAACGATCGCCACCGCCGCCACCATCAGGCTGACCTGGTATTGGTAACCGTTGAAGGTGACGACCATCTCGCCGGGACGATCGGCCAGCCAGGCAAAGCCGAGGCCGAGCGCGAAGACGGCGGCGAGAAAGATGAGAATGCGGATCATCGTGTCGTCCTCATGCCTTCATCGCACCTGCAATCAGCGCGTCGACCTGCGTCTCGACGTCGATGCGCGCCTTCAGTTTGCCGGCAAAGTCGGCGCCGGCAGCCTTGACCGCATCCGGCAGCGTTGCGTATTCGCTGAGCGCCTTGGCGTAGTCGCCCTGGTTGACCGCCACTTCGATGCGCGCCACGGTTTCCGGCGCGCCGGCGCCTTCGACGGCGCCGATCGGCCGGACCTTGACCAGCGATTCGGCGCTCGACAAAAGGTTCTGGAAGAAGCCGGCATTTTCATCGACCGGCGTCGCCGCCGCGACCATCGCATTGGCCGCGGCGTCGGCCTCGCCGGCGATCTCGGTGCGGGTCGGGACGCCCTTTTCAGCGTAGGGGCGCAGCGCTGCAATCTGCGGTGCATCGGGCGAGATCGCCGCGAAGGTCTCCAACTCGGCGGCGAACGGCGCGCCGCGGTCAAGCGCCGCCTTCAAGGCCGAAGCGGCGATGGCCATCGCGATCTTTGGCTGCGAGGCCTGCGCATCGACCTTGCCGGCGAGCTGCGTCACCGACTGCTCCAGCGCGGCGATCTTGCCTTCCTGCGCCTTGGCTGCCTCGCCGGCCGATTTCACCAGTGCGTCGAGGCCCGCCAGTCTTTCATTGAGCGGCGCGAGATCGACGGGCGCTGCACCACCGGCCTGGCCAAGGGCGGCGACCGCCGTCTCGATCTGCTTGACCTTGTCGCCAAGCGCTGCAAGCCCGGCATTGTCGCCGGCGCCGCCCTTTTCGACCGCCGATTTCAGCGATGCGACATCGGCCTTGACCTGATCCAGCGCCGAAGACAGCCCGTCGACCTTGGCCGTTGCGGCGCCATTGCCGCTGGCTTCCCTGAGGTCGGCGACTTCGCGCTTCAGCGAAGCGATCTCGCCATTGACGCCGTCGAGCGAGACCGTGCCCGCCCCTGAGCCCGGAGCGCCAAGCACGCCGGCAAACTGCAGCCCCCCGGCGGCAGCCAGCGCGATGACACCGCCGATGATGCCGGCGGCAATGCCGTTCGTGCGCTTCGGTTGCGCGGCCATGGGCTGGTTCCCGGCTGTCCTTGGGGTTTCCTTGGGTGCACCCGGCTTGGGCGAGGCATCCTCGAAACTGTAGTCGGAGGTTCTGGCGCGCGGTGGCGCATCCGAAGCGGTGGGGTAAGGCTGCTCCGCCTGGGTGGACGCCTTGGCATCTGCGCTTTCGGGAGCGGCCTGTGCCGCGGCATCGGAGTGCTCCCACGGCTCGAGATCGGCCTGATCGGCATGAACGGGCTCGTAAGGCGTCTCCGGCTGCGCATTGGCCATGGCAGCGGCATCCTCGGCTGCAACCGACTCTGCCGGGGCCTCGACGTCGTCCGAGTTGGCGACATCCGTCTTGGCGGCATCCGCATCGGCAATGCGCGAGACAGCGCCGGGTTCGAGTTCGATGGTCACCGGCTCGCGGTGGCTTTTCGAATGTCGCATCTTCGGCGTCTTGACCATGCCTGGGCTCCGCAATCCTGCTTCGTCTGGGCGCCCGACGGCGCGTGATGGTTTGAAAAATGGTCTAGCACATCATCATCAGGTGAAAAGGGGCGGCGTGATGACACGGCGCTCAGTCGCCGCGGTGCAACAGCTCAAGCAGCGCCTCCTCCTGCGGATCCCGCGCAATGCGTATTTTTTTGCCGGCGGCATTGTCAAACGCCGCTGCCACGCGCTCGGAGAGCGCAAAAGCCTGCATGTTTTCAAAGAGATCGCGCAGTTCCGCCCGGCTGGCCAAGGCCTGCAACGCTGCCGCCGCCTTGGCTGAATAGAGCAGCACCGCGTCGACCGCCTGATCGGACAGGCGTGTACGGATTTCAGCATCGGAATAATCGAGCGAAATCGTGTCGTAGGTTTCGACGGTGCGGACCTCGACGCCGGCCTTTCGCAGCCGCGCCTCGAATGCCGGAAACCGCACGCGCCCTGTGAGATAGACGACCGCCTTGCCGGAAAGGCCGGCAGCAATCGCCTCGGCCAGCCGCTCGGCGTCGCCCGCCCCTTCGCTGACCGACAAGAACCCTGTCGAACGTGCCGCTTCAGCCGTCCTGCGTCCGACGGCATGGCAAGGCAAGGCGGCGAGCGCACGAATGAGTTCTTTCGGCGCATGCCGCACCGCATTTGCGCTGGTCACAGCGACGGCCACGGCATTGTCGCTCGCAGCATCGGCGCCAACCCGCAGTGTCACCGTTTCGGTCAGCGGCAGAAGGAGCGGCTCAAATCCCAATTCCTGCAGCCGCCGCATGGTTCGCGACGCCCCAGGTTGCGGCCGCGTCACCAGGACACGCATATCAGACCCAGCCGTCGAAGAAGGTTTCGCCCGCTTTGACCCGCACCATCCTGGCCGCGTCCGTGCCGATGTCAGCGGCATCCAGCGCCAAGCCTTCGGCCTTGACCTCATGCGATTGCGTGCCATCGGGCGAAATGATCAGCCCGGCGAAAACCAGCCTGCCGCCCGATATCGTCGCATAGCCGGCGATCGGCGTGCGGCAGGAGCCATCGAGCGCCGCCAGGAAGGCGCGCTCACAGGCCAGCGCCTGGCCTGTCGGCACATCATGGATGGCCACCAGCATCTTTTCGACCTCGCTGTCGCCGATGCGGGTTTCGATGCCGATTGCGCCTTGTCCCGGCGCCGGCGGAAAAGCATCGAGCGGCATCAGATCGGTGACGACATGGCCGAGCCCGAGCCGCTTCAGCCCGGCATAAGCGAGGATCGTGCCTTCGGCGACGCCTTCCTCCAGCTTGCGCAGCCTGGTCTGCACATTGCCGCGGAACATGACCACGTCTAGGTCCGGCCGCATGCGCCGGATCAGCGCCTGGCGCCTGAGCGAAGACGACCCGACCTTGGCGCCTTGCGGCAAATCAACAATGCGCTTCACCGCCTTTCCGATGAAGGCGTCCCGCGCATCCTCGCGCGGCAGGAAGGCGGACAGCTCCAGCCCGACCGGCAGCACTGTCGGCATGTCCTTGGAGGAATGCACGGCGATATCGATCGTGCCGGCCAGCAGCGCCTCTTCGATTTCCTTGGTGAACAGCCCCTTGCCGCCGGCTCCCGACAGCGGCCGGTCCTGGATGCGGTCGCCGCTGGTCGAAATGACGACGACCTCGAAGGCTTCCGCCGGCATGCCATGCGCTTCCATCAGCCGCGCCTGCGTCTCATGCGCCTGGGCGAGCGCCAGCGGGCTGCCGCGTGTTCCTATTTTCAAAGTTTGCATGGCGCGCGGTCCGTGATAACCCCCGGCTGGCTTTGCGTTTCCGGCGCTCTCCCTAACGAGGCCCGCCTCTACTAACTAGGAAAGTCCGGCGACACAATCTCTGGAGACAGCGACGAATTGATCCGCGTTCTGGGCATTGAGACGAGTTGCGACGAGACCGCCGCCAGCGTGGTGACGCTGGACGGCGATTCCGTGCCGGTGATTGCGTCCAACATCGTGCTCAGCCAGATCGAGGAGCACGCCGCCTTCGGCGGCGTCGTGCCGGAGATCGCCGCGCGTGCCCATGTCGAGGCGCTGGACGGCATTGTCGAGGCCGCTCTTGCGGATTCGGGCGTAGCCCTGGCCGACATCGACGCCATTGCCGCCACTGCGGGCCCCGGCCTGGTCGGCGGGCTGATCGTCGGCCTGATGACGGCCAAGGCGATTGCAGCGGCCGCCGGCAAGCCGCTGATCGCCATCAACCATCTCGAAGGCCACGCACTGACCGCAAGGCTGACCGACGGGCTCGACTTTCCCTATTTGCTGCTGCTGGTTTCCGGCGGCCACACCCAGATCGTCGCCGTGCGCGGCGTCGGCGACTACCAGCGCTGGGCGACGACCATCGACGACGCGCTCGGCGAAGCGTTCGACAAGACGGCCAAAATGCTCGGCCTGCCCTATCCCGGCGGCCCGAACGTCGAAAAGGCGGCAATGTCGGGCGATGCGACGCGCTTTGCCTTTCCGCGGCCGATGAGGGGCTCGGCGCAGCCCGATTTCTCCTTCTCCGGCCTCAAGACCGCCGTGCGCCAGGCGGCGACCGCCATCCAGCCGCTAAGCGAGCAGGATGTCGCCGACATCTGCGCCTCGTTCCAGGCGGCGGTAGCCGATGCGCTTGGCGACCGCGTGGCCCGCGC
Source organism: Mesorhizobium sp. M0626 (assembly GCF_040320665.1). Lineage (NCBI taxonomy): Bacteria > Pseudomonadati > Pseudomonadota > Alphaproteobacteria > Hyphomicrobiales > Phyllobacteriaceae > Mesorhizobium > Mesorhizobium sp. M0626. Next base: position 92,545 of record NZ_JAMYQD010000018.1, read on the forward strand.
GCTGGCCCGCTTCCGTGACGAATTTCCGGACAAGGCCAAGCCGGCGCTGGTCGTTGCCGGTGGCGTCGCCGCCAACAGAGCGATCAAGGCGACGCTGCAGAAGCAGTGCGCCGAGGCCGGCTTCGCCTTTGTCGCGCCGCCGCTGAAGCTTTGCACCGACAATGCGGCGATGATCGCCTGGGCCGGGATCGAGCGGTTGCGGGCAGGCCTGTCGCAAGAGAACGGCTTCGATTTCGTGCCGCGTTCGCGCTGGCCGCTGGACAGCATTTCGGCCCCGATGGTCGGCTCCGGCCGGCGCGGAGCAAAAGCATGAGCGCCGGCAACACAAGCGGCAGGGACAGAGCCGGCTGGCGCGTCGCCGTGCTCGGCGGCGGCGCCTGGGGCACGGCGCTGGCGCTGGCGATGCTGCGCGCCGGTCACGATGTCCAGCTCTACGCCCGCGACGAAGAGACTGTTTCCGCGATCCGCCGCGGCGAGAACCCGCGTTATCTCCCCGGCATCGCCATTGAAGCAGGCATTGCGGCGACGAGCGATATCGGCACGGCCCTGACCGATGCCGATTGCGCGCTGGCGGTGGCGCCGGCGCAGGCGCTGCGCGCCATGCTGACGACGGCAAAGCCCCATATGCCGAAAGGCATCCCGCTGGTTCTCTGCGCCAAAGGCATTGAGCGCGACACCGGCGCGCTGCTGTCGGCGATCGTTGGTGAGATCCTGCCCGAAACTCCGGTTTCGGCCTTGTCCGGTCCGAGCTTTGCCGCCGATGTGGCCAGGGGTCTGCCGACCGCTGTCGTGGTTGCTGCCCCCGACGACGCCTTGGCGGCCGAGCTTGCCGCGCGCTTTTCGGCGCAGAATCTGCGCTGCTATTCCAGCGACGATTTGATCGGCGTCGAGATCGGTGGCGCTTTGAAGAATGTCTTCGCCATTGCCGCTGGCGCCGTCACCGGCGCTGGGCTCGGCGCCAGCGCGCAGGCCGCCATGGTGACACGCGGCTTCGTCGAACTGCGCCGCATCGGGGCATCCTTCGGCGCCAAGCCGGAGACGCTGATGGGGCTTTCCGGCCTCGGCGACCTTTTGCTCACCTGCTCTTCGGCCCAGTCGCGCAATTTCGCCTATGGGCTGGCGCTGGGGCAAGGCAAGCCCTTGGCCGGACTGCCGCTCGCCGAAGGCGTGCCGACGGCGGCGATCGCCGCCCGCATCGCCACCGAGCGCGACATCGACGCGCCGATCATCGCTGCGGTGTCGGCGATACTGGACGGCACGATCACCATTCGGCAGGCTGTCACGGCATTGATGACCCGGCCGCTGAAGACCGAAACCGACCTCTGATCCCCTAACAAACCGGAGTTTAACATGCTGTTTGCGTTGATTTGCAAGGACAAGCCCGGCAGCCTGCAGGTGCGGGTCGACACGCGGCCGGTCCACGTCGCCTTTCTCGAAGGCCTGAACGCCGACAACAAACTGGCCTTTGCCGGCCCGTTCCTCGACGCCGAGGGCAAGCCCAACGGCAGCCTCGTCGTCGTCGAAGCGCCCGATCTCGCTGGTGCGCAGGCGCTGTCGGCTGCCGACCCCTATGCCAAGGCCGGGCTGTTCGAAAGTGTCGAAATCCGCCAGTGGAACTGGACCTTCAACAAGCCGGCGGCTAGTTAGTTCCGACGGCGCCTAGAGCGATCCCAGGAAAAGTGTGGAACGGTTTTCCGTCCGGAATTGCGCAAAAAATAGTAGTTGGAGCAAAGACATGAACTACTGGCTGTTCAAATCCGAACCTTCGGTCTTCTCCTTCGAGGCGCTGAAGGCCAAGGGCAAGGCCGGCACGCAGTGGGACGGCGTGCGCAACTATGCAGCGCGCAACAACATGAAGGCGATGCAGATCGGCGATCTCGGCTTCTTCTATCACTCCAATGAAGGGCTGAACGTCGTCGGCATTGCCGAAGTCTGCGGGCTTGCCCATCCCGACAGCACCACCGACGATCCGCGCTGGGAATGCGTCGACATCCGCGCCTTCAAGGACGTGCCGAACCCGCCGACGCTGGAGCAGGTCAAGGCAAATCCGAAGCTTGCCGAGATGGCGCTGGTGCGGCTTGGACGGCTTTCCGTACAGCCGGTGACGCCGGCCGAATGGAAGGAAGTCTGCCGCATGGGCGGCCTGACGCCGGCTCCGTGACGGTCCTCACGCCGAACAGCGCGAAAAAGTTCATTCTCGACAACACGGCGCTTATGTCGCCGCCGCATGTGCCGGAGATTGTCCTCAATCTTGCCGACGAAGCGCATGACCTCTGGCAGCGCACGGAGAACGAGCTGATTGAAATCGGCCTGCCGCCGCCGTTCTGGGCCTTTGCCTGGGCCGGCGGTCAGGGCCTTGCCCGTTACGTGCTGGACAATCCGTCGGATGTGCGGGGCAAACGCGTGCTCGACTTCGCCTCCGGCTCCGGCCTTGTCGCCATCGCCGCCGCCAAGGCGGGTGCGGCGCACGTGATCGCCGCCGACATCGACCCGTTCTGCGAAACGGCGATCCGCCTCAACGCAGAGGCCAATGGCGTTGCCATCGACTTTTGCGGCACGGACTGCATCGGCACCGACGCCGGCTGGGACGTGGTGCTGGCCGGCGACGTCTTCTACGACAAATCCTTCGCCGACACGCTGATGCCGTGGTTTTCGACACTGAAGGCGCGCGGCGCTGACATCCTCGTCGGCGATCCGGGCCGCTCCTACATGCCGAAGGCGGGACTGGAGCCGCTCGCCGTCTACGAAGTGGCGGTGACGCGGGCGCTGGAGGACGCCCTGGTCAAGCGCACCACGGTGTGGCGCTTCGCTTGACGGCATTGCCGAACAGGCGTTCCATCGCGCATTGATTTGAAGAATACGCATGTCGTTATCCCAGAACCGTCAGGCTTTGGGCTGCATGCTTGAGGGGAGGACTTTATGGATTTTTCAGTGGTGAACTGGCTGGCGGTGGTTGTCGCGGCCGTCGCGGCGTGGCTGTTTGGCGCCGTCTGGTACACGGCCCTCAGCAGGCCTTGGATAAGGGCGGCCAGGATCGATCCGTCAACGTCAAAGAAATCTATATTGCCCTTCATCATCTCCTTCATCGCCGAGCTGATCATGGCGCTGGTCTTGGCCTTGGTCGTCGGCGCGATGACCGGCGGCGAGCCGGTCCTTGTCGCAGGGCTGGTCTTCGGCTTCGTCCTCTGGCTGGGTTTCGTCGCCACGACGCTGACGGCCAACCATCGCTATGAGAATTTCGGCTGGGACCTGACCCTGATCGACGGCGGCCACTGGCTCGGCGTGCTGTTGATCATCGGCGCGGTGATCGGCTGGTTCGGGACGCCGGTCGCCGGCTGAGGCCTGCAGAAGTCGTCAGGTCTGCGTCCTGGCGACTTCGTCGAGGATCCATTCACGGAAAGCGATGATGCGCGGATCGTTGGCAGTGCTCTCGGGATAGACCAGGAAGTAGCCGAACTCCGGCCCCACGCGCAGACCGAGTTCAAAGGGCTGCACCAGCCTTCCCTGGGAAAGGTCGTTTGCCACCATGGCGAACTCGGCGAGCGCCACGGCATTGCCGTCGAGCGCCGCCTGCACGGCATCGGTAGAGGTTCCAAACACGATAGTCCGGCTGTCGTCGAAATCGTTGATGCCGGCCGCCGCCATCCACATGCGCCAGTTCGGCCATGTCACGCCTTGGCGCGACCATTCGATATGGGCCAGCGTGTGGTTGAAGAGGTCGCGCGGTTCGCGCAGCGGCGGGCCGGAGGTCAGCAGGCTCGGGCTGCACACCGGAATGAGGATGTTGTCGAACAGGCGATGGGCGCGAAGCCCCGGATACTTGCCAACCCCGAACCGGATGCCGACATCGACGTCGTCGAGTTCGAAATCGCGCACTTCGTAGCCGATGTCGAACCTCAGTTCGATACTGGGCTGAAGTTTGCGAAAATCGTCGACGCGCCGCATCAGCCATTTTGACGCGAACTGCGCGTCGAGCGTTACCTTCAGCAATGCCGTGCCGCGCGTCAGCTTGCGCGCCCGCGACACCGCCCGGTTGAGCAGGTCGAGCGCATCGATCGAGGCCTCGAACAGCACCGTACCTGCCTCGGTCAACCGGATGGTACGACTGGTTCGCGTGAACAGCACCAGCCCGAGCTGATCCTCGATTTCCTTGATCTGGTGGCTGACCGCCGCCGGCGTCAGCCCGAGCTCGTCGGCAGCGCGGGTGAAATTGAGGTGGCGGGCGGCGGCTTCCAGAGTCCTCAGCGCGCGCGTTCCGGGCAACAGACGGGACATCACCTTATCCTCAAATAAAACTTGACGATCCGAAAAGAACTACTCGTTTCTCTCATGGATTTCAATGCGGCATGATGCATCCATCGAAACACCATCAAGCCGGATTTGATATCTGGCGGAACACGGGAGCGCATCATGTCCATCTTCGTTTTGAACTCGCCAGCAGCTCGCTCGAACTGGTTGCATGCCGTAACGGACTGGCTTCGCCAGGCGAAAGTCGCCATCAACCTGCCGCGCCACGACGTGGAGGACCTGTCGGATCGCCAGCTGCGCGACGTCGGCGCGCAGCGCAAGGACGTGACGCGGGCCGTGGACCGGGAACTCGGCCGGCTTGGATTGCTGGACACTGGGTGGCAGAAGCCGAGAAGGCGTTAGGCAACGGTGAGTAGTGAGTAGTGAGTAGTGAAACGACGCCGAGGCCATCCTACTCCCTACTCCCTACTCCCTACTCCCTACTCCCTACCTCACCACCCTCACCACCGTCCGGTCCGACACCAGCGGCAACAGCCGCGCCATTGTCCGCGCTGTCACCGCCACGCAGCCTTGCGTCGGTGTGAAGCCTGGGCGCGCCAGATGGAAGAAGATGGCGCTGCCACGGCCGCGCCGGCGCGGCGCCATGTTCCAGTCGAGCACCAGGCAGGCGTCATAGAGGCGGTCGTCGCGCCGCATTCGCTCATGGCTGGCGCCATAGGGGATTTTCACCGGCCGGTTGTAGTTGCGGTCGTCCGGCACCTCGCACCAGCCGAGATCGGCGCCGATCGGCGCCATCGCCAGCCGGGTTTTGCGGCCGGCCGCGAAATGATCGCCCCGAAAATATCCTGACAAAATCCGCATCTCGCCAAGCGGCGTCGCACCGTCGCCTTCGCGCTTGTTGGCTGAGATGCCGCCGCGTCCGAGCGCGCAGGCAAACACCTTGCTGCCGGCCTGCAATATCCCCTGGCTGGGGTTGCCCGGCCTCGCCCGAACCACCAGCACACGCAGCCCTTTCGGCAAAATTGCGCCGGCTGCATTGCGATCGCGTTTTTTCTTGTATGATCGTGTCACGGAACAAATCACTGTGATCGGACTGTTGCGCCGGTCAGCTTCCGCATAAATGGGGGGCGGTCAACTGAAAATTCTTTTCAAAACAATGGATTGATCCATGACATCACGTACCATTCTGATCGTTGACGACGATGACGACCTGCGCGGAACCCTCGTCGAGCAACTGGCCCTTTACGAAGAATTCGACGTCTTGCAGGAAGCGACCGCCGCCAAAGGCGTCGCCGCGGCGCGCGGCGGGCTCATCGACCTACTCATCATGGATGTCGGGCTGCCCGACATGGATGGCCGCGAGGCGGTGAAGATCCTGCGCAAGGGCGGCTACAAGGCGCCGATCATCATGCTGACCGGCCACGATACCGATTCCGACACGATTCTGGGCCTCGAGGCGGGCGCCAACGACTATGTCACCAAGCCGTTCCGCTTCGCCGTGCTGCTCGCCCGCATACGCGCACAACTGCGCCAGCACGAGCAGAGCGAGGACGCCACCTTTTCGGTCGGGCCCTACACGTTCAAGCCCAGCCAGAAGCTTCTGATCGACCAGCGCGGCGGCAAGGTGCGGCTGACCGAGAAGGAAGCCTCGATCATCAAATATCTCTATCGAGCCGACCAGAAGGTGGTCACGCGCGACGTCCTGCTTGAGGAAGTGTGGGGCTACAATTCCGGCGTCACCACGCACACGCTCGAAACTCACGTCTACCGGCTGCGCCAGAAGATCGAGCGCGATCCTTCCAATGCTGAAATTCTTGTGACAGAAAGCGGCGGCTACAAGCTGGTTCCTTAAACTTTTCATTGTTCAATAGGCGGTCGGGGCGGGACTGTTTCGGGGAGGATCCGGCTGGGGGAGCCTGGATCGGCCCGCTGCGCAGATTGAAGTGTTAGAGCGTCCTTTGCGCGTTCAATTGGACGCGCGGCGCTCTAAGGGAGGGATTGGACTGACCGTTCGGGGACGCAGCTAGAGATGGCGCTGGATGACGACATCCGCATCCTGTCCGCCGTGAAGCTCTTTGAGGGTTTCACGCAGGAACAGCTGCGCCTGCTCGCCTTCGGCGCCGAAGCCACCCATCTGCAGGCCGACCGCAAGCTGTACCGCGAGGATGACGAAGCCGACTCGGCCTATATCGTGGTCAGTGGCCGCATCGTGCTCTACCGGGAGCATGATGGCGACCGCATCCCGATCGGCACCGCCGGCCCCGGCACGATCCTCAGCGAACTGGCGCTGATCGCCGACTCAAGACGGCTGACCAGCGCCTCGGCCGAGACCGATTCGGAAGTGATAAGGTTGAGCCGCAAGATGTTTCGCCGCATCCTGGAGGAATATCCCGAGGTGGCGGTGAAACTGCACCAGCGCATCCTCGATGATTTCCAGGCCATGATCGCCCGCATCGAGAAGCTGGCCCCAAGGTTTGGCGGGTAGGTCCCCGCGACCGCGCTCACGCTTGGGTGTGTCGAGATTCAGGTCAGGCCGAGTCGAAAATGGCTGATACCGAGAACCGGAGCGGAGCGTACTCAAAGTACGCGAGCACCGGAAGCGCAGGTATCGGCCATTTGCAGGCCGGCCTCACCTGAATATCGGCCCGCCTAATCCAGGTCGAACCGCGCAATCACCGGCACATGGTCCGAGGGCCGCTCCCAGCCACGCGCCTCTCGCAGGATCTCATAGCCGGCAAAGCTCGGCACCAGGTTCGGTGACGACCAGACATGGTCGAGCCGGCGGCCGCGGTTCGAGGCTTCCCAGTCCCGCGCGCGATAGCTCCACCAGGTGTAGAGCTTCTGCTCTGGCGGCACGTCGAGCCGCATCAGGTCGACCCAGTCGCCGGCGATCCGCATCGCGTCGAAATTTTGCGTCTCGACCGGCGTGTGGCTGACGACGTTGAGCAATTGCTTGTGCGACCAGACATCGTGCTCCTGCGGAGCGATGTTGAGGTCGCCGACCAGGATCGAGGCCGACACCTCGTCATGCGCGGCGCGGATGGCGTTCATCTCGGCAACGAAATCGAGCTTGTGGCGGAACTTGCGGTTGATCTCCGGATCGGGCTCGTCGCCGCCGGCCGGCACGTAGAAATTGTGGACCAGGATTGCCTTGCCGCCGGCCTGCACCTTGACCGACAGATGCCGGCTGTCATCGATCTCGCAGAAGCGCCGTTTCTCGACAATCTCGATCGGCCGCCGCGCCACCGTCGCAACGCCGTGATAGCCCTTCTGGCCATGGAATGCGATGTGCTCGTAGCCGGCCTTGCGGAACGCCTTTTCCGGAAACAGCTCGTCGGGAACCTTCGTCTCCTGCAGGCAAAGCACATCGGGCGCCTGCTCCGTCAGCAGCCGCTCGACGATCGGCATGCGCAGGCGCACGGAGTTGATGTTCCAGGTGGCGATGGAGAAGGGCATGCGGCGGTCCGAACAAGGTCGCCGATCTACTGCCAGCCTAGCGCCACAAACACAAGCCAGCCTTTGCGGGCGGCGGCTCTGATTCAGGTCAGGCCGAGTCGAATGGCGGTCTCCGAGAACCGGAGCGGAGCGTACTTAAACCACGTGAGCACCGGAAGCGCAGGAGATCGCCATTGGCAGGCCGGCCTCACCGCATCTAGCGCTGGTTGGTGTTCAGCTCGCGGTTCGCCGCATAGTCGATGGCAAAGGTGTCCGCAGGGAAGCTGACGCCTTCCTTGGTGTTGTAGATCATCACCGTGGTGTCCTTGCCCTGCGCGTCGGTGATGGTCCACTGGCGCAGATCATAGGATTTCGGATCGAACATCATAGTGATCTTCGAATTGCCGAACACCGACTTGTCGGCAAGCTGGATGGTGGTGAGGTCGCTCTCTTCCTTGATCGATTTCACGCGGCCCCCCGAGAGGTCGATCTTGGTGTCGAGCAACAGCTTCAGCGGCGTCTTCGACAACGGATAGAGATCGGACGTTTTCAGCCGCTTGTTGAGGATGACCACCGACTTGCCGTCGGAAATCACCCGGAAATTCGACTTGCCGTCATAGTTGAAGCGAATCTTGCCTGGCCGCTCAAGGAAGAACTTGCCGCCGGTCTGCTGGTTGTTGGGGCCGAACTGGACGAACTCGCCGCTCATCGATTTGACCGAGGAGAAATGGTCGGCGATCTTTTGCGCCGTCGGCGGCACCGCCGCCTGCGCCGAGGCCAGGAGCTGGAACCCCGGCACGACGTTGATGGCCGCGGCGCCGGCAAGCATCAGGCCAAGGCCGAGCAACTGGCGACGGTTTGGAGCGAAATCGCTGATCGCGGAAAGATCGTTTTTCATGCCGGTCACTCTCGTGTGGTGTGTGTCTCGTTGCAGTCCGTGGACCCCCAGTTAGACTTAAGTTTGGCGGGCCGGACAGCGCTCAGTCGCTGTAACGCGCCAAAAGGTTCAAGGTTGCCGCCGGGCCGTATCGGCTGATCAGAACTTGTCGTCCTCGGTCGGCACCAGGATTTCGCGTTTGCCGGCATGGTTGGCCGGGCCGACAATGCCTTCCTTCTCCATCTTCTCGATGATCGAGGCGGCGCGGTTGTAGCCGATGCCGAGCCGGCGCTGGATATAGCTGGTCGACGCCTTGCCGTCGCGCAGCACGACCGAGACCGCCTGGTCGTAGGGATCGTCGGAATCCTCGAAATTGCTGTTGCCGCCACCGCCAGCGCCGCCCTTGCCCGACGGCTCGTCATCGTCCTCGCCGTCATCCTCGGTGATGGCGTCGAGATATTCGGGCACGCCCTGCAGCTTCAGATGGGCGACGATCTTCTCGACCTCGTCGTCGGCGACGAACGGGCCGTGCACGCGCTGGATGCGGCCGCCTCCGGCCATGTACAGCATGTCGCCCATGCCGAGCAGCTGCTCGGCGCCCTGCTCGCCCAGAATGGTGCGGCTGTCGATCTTCGACGTCACCTGGAAGGAGATACGGGTCGGGAAATTGGCCTTGATGGTGCCGGTGATGACGTCGACCGACGGACGCTGCGTCGCCATGATGACATGGATGCCGGCCGCGCGCGCCATTTGTGCCAGGCGCTGCACCGCGCCTTCGATGTCCTTGCCGGCGACCATCATCAAATCGGCCATCTCGTCGATGATGACCACTATGTAGGGCATTGGCTCGAGATCGAGGTTCTCGGTCTCGTAGATCGCCTCGCCGGTCTGGCGGTCGAAGCCGGTCTGCACGGTGCGCGAGATTTTTTCGCCCTTCTTTTCAGCCAACTGCACGCGCGCGTTGAAGCCGTCGATGTTGCGCACGCCGACCTTGGACATCTTGCGGTAGCGGTCCTCCATCTCGCGCACGGTCCATTTCAACGCCACCACCGCCTTCTTCGGGTCGGTGACCACCGGCGTCAGAAGGTGCGGGATGCCGTCATAGACCGAAAGTTCCAGCATCTTCGGGTCGATCATGATCAGCCGGCAGTCCTGCGGCGTCAGCTTGTAGAGCAGCGACAGGATCATGGTGTTGATGGCGACGGACTTGCCGGAGCCGGTGGTGCCGGCGACCAGCACATGCGGCATCTTGGCGATGTCGACGATCACCGCCTCGCCATTGATGGTCTTGCCCAGCGCCAGCGCCAGCTTGGACTTGGTCGTCTCGAAATCGCGGCTGGCCAGGATCTCCCGGAGATAGACGGTCTCGCGCTTGGCATTCGGCAATTCGATGCCGATGGCGTTGCGGCCGGGCACCACGGCGACGCGGCAGGCAATGGCGCTCATCGAGCGGGCGATGTCGTCGGACAGGCCGATGACGCGCGACGATTTGATGCCGGGCGCCGGTTCCAGTTCATAGAGCGTGACCACCGGGCCGGGCCGTACCGCGATAATCTCGCCCTTGACGCCGAAATCCTCCAGAACGCCTTCGAGCAGGCGCGCATTCTGCTCCAGCGCGTCCTTGGACAGGCTGGCGTCGCGCACCACGTTCTTCGGCTCCGACAGGAAATGCAGCGACGGCATTTCGAATGTTTCCGAGCCGATCAGCGAGGTCTGCGCCTCGCGCTGGACGCGCGCGCCGGGAGCGGGACGCGGCGCAGGTGCGGCGACGCGGGTCGCCGCATCTGACCGGAAGTTTTGCACCTTGGCGTTCGGCGCGGCACGGCGCTGGACCGGCTCGTCGTCGAGTTCGACCTCCTCGTCGCCATTGTCGAAACCGGCATCGAGGACGTCGTCATCGTCCGGATCGACGGAAACGCTGCGGTCATTGACCATGGCGGCGAAGAATTCCGGCTCGACGCGGGCGCGGCCATCCGGGCTCATCCGCGCTTCGGCGAATTCCGCCGATTCGACCCGTTCGGCGGCGCGGCGCCATGCGGTGGAGCGCTGCTCCATCTCCGGCTCGAACTCGTCGCGCTCCTGCTGGCGGCGCACAGCCCGGCGATGCATCCAGGCGCGGAAAGACAGCCACCAGTGGGTAACGGCGCCGAGCGCCAGTATCCCCTCGTCGCCCTCGTCCTCGTCTTCGTCGAAGAGCAGATCGTCCTCTCGGGGATCGGGCTCCGCGGTGCGCTCCATGACGGCAAAGCCGTTCTTGCGCGCAATCAGCGCCGAGCCATAGGCAAACAGCCACAGCGCCGGCGCAATGAGCACCATGGCAATGATGCTGGCAACGATGCCGGTCGGGTAGCCGCCAATGACCACGCCCGGAATATTGAGCACCATGTCGCCGAACACACCGCCGAGGCCGGTCGGCAACGGCCACGTCTTGGGCGGCACCACGCAGCCGGCCATCGCCGCCGCGAGCAGCGCGAAGCCGAACCACGCAAGGCCGCGCTTCGGCAGCCTGTCGACGCCGCGCGCCGAAAACAGGAGAAAGCCCCAGATCACCGCCGGCACCAGGGCGGCGACCGCGGCAAGGCCGAAGAACTGCATGGCGAGGTCGGAGAATACCGCGCCCGCATAACCCATGGCGTTGGTGACGATGTTGGCGGTGGCGTGCGAGAAGCTGGGATCGGCGACGTTCCAGGTCGCCAGCGCCGCGACGCCAAAGGCGACCAGCGCAAACAGGCCGGCGCCGACCAGCCGCCCGACCTGGCGCCGCGCGAATGCCTGGATGCCGTGCCCCGTATCGGTCAGCGCGAGCGGTGCTGAAGCCCCTGAACGCATGCTTCGTTCCCCGTCTGTCATGGACTGGCCGGGCGCATGACGCACTCCGGCAGATTCGGATGTCAGACTATCGGGGGGAAGGTTAAGGCCGCATTAACTATACGCACCCAGAGCCACGGATCTTGCTCACTCCACTGTAGGCAGTCTCAACAGTTCAGAACCAATCCGGTCGACGTCTCCCCGCCGGCGGCCATCACTAGAACGTGATTGCGCAGGGACCGAGGCCTGCCAGCACGGTTGCCAAAAAGAGAGGCCCGGAATGACCCGGGCCTCAAAGCGTGAACTCCTTTCGGGAGCGTCACGACGGGATGGGAGAATGCGGGGCGGCCGAGCCGCCCCGCAAGGCTTACGAGTGGTAGGCCGCTTCGCCATGCGAAGTCAGGTCGAGGCCTTCGCGCTCGGCGTCGGCTGTCGGACGCAGACCGATGATCAAGTCGACGACCTTGTAGAGGATTGCGCTGCCGATGCCCGACCACAGCAGGGTTACCAGGACGCCTTTGCCCTGCGCCAGGAGCTGCGTGGCCGTGCCGGCATAGCCGGCGGCGAAGTCGGCCGTCGAATAGTCGACGATGCCGGCGCCGCCGAGGGCGGGATTGACCAGAATGCCAGTGCCTAGCGCACCGATGATGCCACCGACGCAGTGGACGCCGAAGACATCGAGGCTGTCATCATAGTCGAACGTGTTCTTCACCACCGAGACGAAGAAGTAGCAGACGAAGGTGGCAACGATGCCAAGCACGATAGCGCCCATCGGGCCGGCAAAACCTGCAGCCGGCGTAATCGCGACGAGGCCGGTGACCGCGCCCGAAACAGCGCCGAGCATGGAGGCTTTGCCGCGCAGCAGCGATTCAAGCACGATCCAGGCCACTGCCGCCGCCGCCGTGGCGACGAAGGTGTTGATCATCGCCAGCACCGCATAGGCGTTCGCTTCGAGGTTCGAACCGGCGTTGAAGCCGAACCAGCCGACCCACAGCAATGAAGCGCCGACCATGGTCAGCGTCATCGAGTGCGGCGCCATGATGTCCTTCTTGTAGCCGATGCGCTTGCCGATCATCAGCGCGCCGACGAGACCGGCAATGCCCGCATTGATGTGAACGACCGTGCCGCCGGCGAAGTCGATGGCGCCGAAGCTGAAGATCAGGCCGGACGGGTCGGCATAGGCGCTCGGGCCGCCCCAGAACCAGACCATGTGCGCGATCGGGAAGTAGATTAACGTCACCCATAGGATAACGAAAAGGATCAAGGCGGAGAATTTGACGCGTTCGGCGAATGCGCCGACGATCAGGGCGGGCGTGATGCAGGCGAAGGTCATCTGGAAGACGACGAACACCAGTTCAGGAATGGCGACGCCCTTGCTGAAGGTTTCCGAAAGCGTTGATACGTTGACGCCGGAGAGAAACATCTTCGAAAGGCCGCCGACGAAGGCGTTGCCCGGGGTGAAGGCGAGGCTGTAGCCGTAGAAGACCCAGATGATCATGACCACGCTGGTGATGGTGAAGACCTGCATCAGCACCGACAGCATGTTCTTGGTACGAACCAGGCCGCCGTAGAAAAGCGCAAGGCCGGGAATGGTCATCAACAGCACCAGCACGGTGGAAATCATCATCCACGTGGTGTCGCCCTTGTCGACGGTAAAAGCCGGCGCTGCTGGCGCTGCCGCCGCGACGGCGGGAGCCGCCTCCTGCGCGAAGGCAGCAACCGTGCCCAATGCTCCGAGCGCTAAGGAGCCCAGCAGCGCGGAGCGCGCCACTGACTTCAAGGTGGAAGGTATATTCATTGAACTCTCCATTGGAATACGTGTTCGCCGCTCAAAGTGCGTCGGTGTCTGTTTCGCCGGTACGGATGCGCACCGCCTGATCGATGCCGAAGACGAAGATCTTGCCGTCGCCGATCTGGCCGGTCTTGGCCGCCGCCGTGATGGCTTCGACGGCCTTGTCGACCAGGTCTGTGCTAACCGCGACTTCGATCTTGATTTTCGGCAGGAAACTGACCGCGTATTCCGCCCCGCGATAGATTTCCGTGTGTCCCTTCTGACGCCCGTAGCCTTTGACTTCGGTGACGGTCAGGCCCTGGATGCCGACGGCGGTGAGCGCTTCGCGCACCTCGTCGAGCTTGAACGGCTTGATGATTGCCATCACGATTTTCATAAGGTTTCACCCTTTGCTGTTGCGGTCCCCCGCGTTTGCACACCTTCACCGATCCCAAAAAGCCCGGAGAGTGCCCAACAGGATTCAAGCTCCGTGCCAGTTGCCGAAGCAGGGTGTTAACTCATTGTAAACAAACGGATCGCTCGAGTCCCGGCGCCACGGTGCGCACTGTCAACGGACAGTCACTGATTAAAAAGTAGGCAATTTTTCGAAAATGCCTATTCCGCAGGCGGCCGCTTCAGCCGGATCAGGCCTTCTTGGGCAACCGAGGCGATCAGCGTGCCGTCGCGGGCAAACAGCGAGCCGCGGGTGAAGCCGCGCGACCCCTGCGTCGAGGGGCTGTCCTGCGTGTACAGGATCCAGTCATCGAGCGGATGGCTGCGATGGAACCACATCGCATGGTCGAGGCTCGCCGCCTGGATGTCGCGGTCGAAAATGGCGCGGCCGTGCGCAAAGGTCGAGGTGTCGAGCAGCGTCATGTCGGAGAGGTAGGCAAGCACCGCCGCCTGGATGCCGCGGTCGGCCGGCACCGGGCCGGTGGTGCGGATCCAGATGTTCTGCTGCGGCTCCAGCTTTTCGCGGCTGATGTAATGCTTCAGCATCACCGGCTTCATCTCGATCGGCCGGTCACGCTCCCAATAGCGCTTGATGCCGTCCGGCACCGCCTCGCCGAACTTGCCCAGCAATTCGCGCTGCGACAACAGGCTGTCGGGCGGCGGCACGTCGCGCGGCATCGGCAGCTGATGCTCAAGGCCAACCTCATCCTGCTGGAACGAGGCTTCCAGCGAAAAGATCGCCTGGCCGTGCTGGATCGCCACCACGCGCCGCGTGGTGAAGGAGCCGCCATCGCGGATGCGGTCGACCTCGTAGACGATCGGCACCTTGGTGTCGCCGGGCCGCATGAAATAGCCGTGCAGCGAATGCACGTGGCGCTCGGGCTCGACGGTGCGCTGCGCGGCGACCAGCGCCTGGGCAATGGTCTGGCCGCCGAAAACGCGCTGCCAGTCGAGCTTGGGGCTGCGACCACGGTACAGATTGTGTTCCAGCTGCTCGAGGTCGAGAATGCTGAGAAGCTCGTCCATGGCCGCCGTCATGCTTCGTGACCTCGCCGTAAGATGCTATGGCGGTTTCCGACAGGAATGGCGGGCAGTCAAGGCCGGAATGCCCCAGTGGGCGGGGATGGTCGAGACTTCGAAAGGAATTGACATGGCGAACCGCAACACGGACGCAAAAAACCCGCTCGACGTGCTGGTCGCTGGCGCCGGCTATGTCGGCCTCGCCGCCGCCGTGTCGCTGAAACAGGCGCGGCCGGGCCTCGCCGTGGCGGTCGTTGATGCTGCCCCCGCCGGCGTCTGGCAGAAGGACCGCCGCGCCTCGGCGATCGCCGCCGCCGCCTGCCGCATGCTCGACCAGCTCGGCGTCTGGCAGGAAATCGTCGGGCAATCGCAGGCGATCACCGAGATGATCGTCACCGATTCGCGCACCGCCGATCCGGTGCGTCCGGTGTTTCTCACCTTCGATGGCGAGGTCGCGCCGGGCGAACCGTTCGCCCACATGGTCGCCAACAAGGACCTGAACGGCGCCTTGCGCCGCCGCGCGCAAAAGCTCGGCATCGACATCATCGAAGGTGTCGCGGTCGCATCGTTCGACGGCAATGGCGCCGGCATCACCGTGCATCTGGCCGACGGCGCGGCGATTGAGGCGCGGCTGCTGGTCGCCGCCGACGGCGTCAATTCCAAATTGCGCGACATGGCCGGCATCAAGACGGTGAAATGGGAATATGGCCAGTCCGGCATCGTCTGCACGGTGGCGCATGAGCGCCCGCACAATGGCCGCGCCGAAGAGCATTTTCTGCCGGCCGGCCCGTTTGCAACGCTGCCGCTCAAGCCCACCGAGGACGGCACCAACCGTTCGTCGCTGGTCTGGGTCGAACGTTCCGAGGATGCCGAGAAGCTGGTCTCGGGCGACGACCTCGTCTTCGAGCAGGAGCTTGAAATGCGCTTCGGCCTGAAGCTCGGCGAAATCCGCGTCACCGACAAGCCGCGCGCCTGGCCGCTCGGCCTGACCATCGCGCGCGCCTTCGTCGCCCCGCGCGTAGCACTTGCCGGCGACGCCGCGCATGGCATCCACCCGATCGCCGGCCAGGGCCTCAATCTCGGCTTCAAGGATGTGGCGGCCCTTGCTGAAGTGGTGGTCGAGGCCGATCGCTTGGGACAGGATATCGGCGCGCTCGACGTGCTCGAGCGCTACCAGCAATGGCGCCGCTTCGACACGGTGCAGATGGGCGTCACCACAGATGTGCTGAACCGGCTGTTTTCCAACGACATCGGCCCGCTGCGCCAGCTCCGCGACATAGGCCTCGGCCTTGTCGAACGGATGCCCAGGCTGAAGGAGTTCTTCATCCGCCAGGCGTCGGGGTTGTCCAACGGCACACCACGGCTGCTCAAGGGTGAGGCGATTTAGGCCGGGAATGAGTGCCGCTTTGTCATAGACGCGGCTCGGCTCCTGACATCAGCCGCGCAATGTTGGCGCGGTGGCGCACGATCACGTAGATGCCGCCGGCGATGACCAGCAACCGGTAGGGCAATGGTTGTTCCATGCCGCCGACGAGGGCGATCGCGGTGAGCGCCGCCAGCATCGAACTCAGGGACACAATTCGGGAAACTGCCAACACCACGGCAAATGCCGTCGCCGCGCCTAGACCCACAGGCCAGGACATCGCCAACAAAACACCCAACCCCGTCGCAGCCGATTTGCCGCCGGTGAAATTCAGCCAGATCGAACGGCTATGCCCAAGCAAAACAGCGAGTCCGGCCAAGCATACAACCCAAGGAGCCCAAACGGGCATATCAGATATTGCCGACGGCGGCGTTGCGGAAGACCAGAAACAAAACCAACGGGCAAAGATGACCGCTGCCGCCCCTTTCAGCACGTCCACCAGAAGCACCACCAATGCTGGCCATTTCCCGAGTGTGCGCAATACATTTGTCGCACCGGTGGACTTGGAGCCGTGCTCCCGGATATCGATGCCCTTAAGCAGTTTCCCCGCCAGATAGCCGGCAGGCGTAGAGCCGATAAGGTAAGCGGCAGCCGATCCTACCACGCTCGCTATCCAGAATGACATGCGCCCGGGCTGTTTCTCAGTTGACCTCAAACCCCAGCTTCTGCCGCAGTCGCAGCATGCGTTGGTCGGCGACCTTGAAACTCTGCTCGCCGCTCTTGGCAACACGATCCAGCATCTGCAGCAGGTCTTCGCGCTCATGCGGATCGAGGCGCTCGCGCAGGAAGGGCGCCAGCTTGTCGATGACGATCGTCGTGTCGTCGATCTGCGCCGCGGCCCATTTGGCGTAGACGACGGCTTCATCGGTCTTCTTCTGGTTGTCCGCAATCTGCGAGATCACCTCGCGGATAACCGTTTCGCGCTTCGGCAGGATCGGACCATGCTCCGCCGCGATTGCCATGATCAGCGTTGCTGCCGCCACCACCGGATCGTCGATCGCCGTCAGCGGCGACAGCGCCGCCTGCTTGCGCAGCTTCTTGCGCCTTATGTTGCCCTGGACGCGGCCGACGACGTCGGCGACCTCGCGCGCGGCTTCGTTCATAGCCTTCATGCGATACCACCAGAACGCCCCGGCTCCCAGCACGCCGAGAATAGCAATCAGGAAAGGCATGTCGAATTCCCCCGAAAATTGCGGCGACGATAGGAGAACTCCGGCGTTGCTTCAACACGCAAGAATTGTATCTGATGAGAAAACAGAGCTGGCCCCCTAATCATCCAGACGCCGAGATCGGACGTCCTGGGTTCAGATCGCTCGTCACAGGCCCTAATGATGCAACCGCTTAGCGATAACGCTGACTTCGCATCGAGCGCGGTGCCCATCATGACGATCCGTTCGGCCACTGCAACGCGGCTGTCGGCGCGGTGACGCCAACCTGGGACGATCCGATGTTCCACCCGTTTCTCTACGGGTCGGGACAAGGAGCGGAGTTCCGCGCCGGCTTCTACGGCCTCGCCGGCTGGCATAGGGAAGGCCATATGCTGCGCGCGCTGTTCGAGGGCGTGATGTTCGAGCACCGGCGCCACATCAATGTTCTGAAGGACGCCGGTGTCAGCTTCGACAAAGCGGTCCTGTCCGGCGGCGGTTCGCGCAGCGAGCACTGGCCGCAGATCTTCGCCGACGGGCTTGGCGTGCCGATCACCGTCCCTGAAGCACGCGAGACCGGCGCACTTGGTGCGGCGATCGGCGCCGGGGTCGCGGCCGGCCTGTTCGCCGACTATGAGGCCGGCGTCGACGCCATGACCCGGTCAAGCGCCGCCTACCGTCCGAACCCGGCCATGCAGGACCATTACAACAGGCGTTATCGCGCCTATTGCGGCCTTGCCGATACGCTGCGATCGTTCTGGGCCGAACACGCCGCAGAACCGAGTAGAACACCGCCGAGTAAACCACCGCAATGACCCAACGGCTCGATGGCGACTACGACTACATCATTGTCGGCGCAGGCACCGCCGGCTGCGTGCTGGCCAATCGCCTGAGCGAAAACTCGGCGACGCGCGTGCTGCTGCTCGAGGCCGGCGGCAGCGACAATTATCACTGGGTGCATATCCCGGTCGGCTATCTCTATTGCATCGGCAATCCGCGCACCGACTGGATGATGAAGACTGCCCCCGAAGCCGGCCTGAACGGCCGCTCGCTGGTCTATCCCCGCGGCAAGGTGCTGGGCGGCTGCACCTCGGTCAACGGCATGATCTACATGCGGGGACAGGCGGCGGACTACGATGGCTGGCGGCAGATGGGCAATGTCGGCTGGGGCTGGGACGATGTGCTGCCCTACTTCCTCAAATCCGAGGACCATCATGGCGGCAAGACCGAGCTGCATGGCTCCCGCGGCGAATGGAAAGTGGCGCGGCAACGCCTGTCGTGGCCGATCCTGAACACCGTGCAGGAGGCCGCCAAGGAATTCGGCATCATGCCGCGCGAGGATTTTAACGACGGCGACAATGAGGGGTCCGGCTTCTTCGAAGTCAACCAGAGCAAGGGCGTGCGCTGGAACACAGCCAAGGCATTCTTGCGCCCGGCGCTGCGGCGGCCGAACCTCAGGCTGGTCGTCAACGCGCATGTCGAGACGGTGTTGTTCGAGGGCAAGCGTGCTATCGGCGTTTGTTATCGCGTCGGCGGCCAAACCATCGAGGCAAAGGCCAGGAGCGAGGTGCTGCTGACCGCCGGCTCGATCAACACGCCGAAACTGCTGGAGCTTTCCGGGGTCGGCGAGCCGGATCGCCTCGCCGCGCTCGGCATCGATGTGGTTCACGCCAGCCCCGATGTCGGCGAGAACCTTCAGGACCATCTGCAGATCCGCACTGTCTACAAAGTGTCGTCGGCGCTGACGCTCAACACGCTAGCCAACAGCCTGAGCGGCAAGGCGAAGATCGCGCTGCAATATGCCTTTGGCCGCTCGGGACCGATGTCGATGGCGCCGAGCCAGTTCGGCATGTTCTCGAAATCCGATCCGTCGATGGCGACGCCGGACCTGGAGTACCACGTCCAGCCCTTGTCTACCGACCGGCTGGGCGACCCGCTGCACCCGTTCCCGGCAATCACCATGTCGGTCTGCAATCTGCGGCCCGAGAGCGTCGGCTCGGTGCACGCTACGACGCGCGAGCTGGCCGTGCAGCCGGAGATCCGGCTGAACTACCTCTCTACGGCGCGCGACCGCGAGATCGCGCTGCGTTCGGTGCGCCAGGCGCGCAGCATCATGACCGCCAAGGCTCTTGCCGGCTTCCATCCGGAAGAAATCCTGCCTGGTCTCGCCCACCAGTCGGACGAGGACCTGCTGCACCAGATCGGCTCGATCGCGACGACCATCTTCCACCCGGTCGGCACCTGTAGGATGGGTGTCGACGGCCGCGCCGTCGTCAGCCCGGACCTGCGCGTGACCGGTATCGAGGGGCTGCGGATCATCGACGCGTCGATCATGCCGCGCATCGTCTCCGGCAACACCGCCTCGCCAGTGGTGATGATCGCCGAGAAGGCGGCGGATATGATCCGCCGGCCTGCATGACGTCGCCGCCGCCTATGACCCCGGCACGTCGTAGATCGCCCTGACTTCGACGGTGCCGATTTCAGCCAGCGGAATTTTGCCGGCGATCTCCAGCGCCTTGTCGAGAGTGTCGGCTTCGATCATGACGAAACCAAGCAACTGCTCCTTGGTTTCGGCAAACGGACCGTCAGTGATCAGCCGCTTGCCTTGGCGCCGCCGCACCGTCTTCGACGTCTTCACCGATTGCAGCGCCTGCGCGATGATCAGCTTGCCTTGCTGGTCCAATGACCGGTCATAGGCCATCGAATCGGCGTCGAGCTTGGCCAGACGCTCAGGCGTCATGGCATGGAGGTCCTTTTCCTCGCCGTAGACCAGACAGACATATTTCATTTCCAGCTCCCTTGCTGTGACGAACCATAGGCGATCACGGCGCCGGCGGCATCCTTGCCGGCAGCAGCGTGGTCGAGCACGCAGACCGCAATGCCGATCACGGCGACCGCAGCAAGCAGCCGGCCGAAGCCGGAAGGTCGCGAGCACTCGATCTCGTGTAGACGCGCGCTTTTGTCGGCGTTGTTCCAATGGGCAGAAAACAGATTGTTCATCTTGGATCTCCATCCGCCACGAGAATCCGTGGACGCTCGCAGGACGGCCGGCGCCGATGCAAGTCGACATTTTTGCACGCACATTTTTTCAGAAAAATTTGCAGGGCACGCCGGCGTCGCATCCGGCCGAAACAGCGCGGTGGTCTTCCCCTGCCGCCGCGCTATAGTTGGAGGGAACGCCGCGTGGCCGGCGCTGTCGCTGTAATCAAGGAGAATTCTATGGACCGTACCGCAAACGCCGTCTGGAAAGGCAATCTGAAGGAGGGCACGGGCACGCTCGACAGCCAGAGCGGCACCTTGAAGGGCACGCCCTATTCGTTCAAGGCTCGCTTCGAGGACGAGAGCGGCAAATCCGGCACCAATCCCGAAGAGTTGATCGCGGCGGCACACGCCGGATGCTACGCCATGCAGCTGTCGCATTTCCTGGCCGAGAACGGCACGCCCGCCACCGAGCTCGACGCCAAGGCGGTGGTGACGCTGGTCCCCGGCACCGGCATCACCGGCAGCGCCATCACCCTGATCGGCAAGGTACCGGGCATCGATGCGGCGAAGTTCAAGGAATTGGCCGAGAAGGCCAAGGCCGAATGCCCGGTTTCGAAGGCGCTCGGCGCCATCAAAGTGTCGCTCGACGCGAAACTGGGGTGATCCGCCGATTTTGCCCGGGGTAGCGATTCTTCGCGCCCCCCTCTGCCCTGCCGGGCATCTCCCGGGGAAATTGGAAGCTCGGTAGCTGGCACTCTTCTTTCGACGTTCGTAATTGGCGAAGGCCGGCGTGACATCTGATCTCCCCACTTGAGGGGGAGATGGCCGGCAGGCCAGAGGGGGTGCTGTCCCGCCGACGTCTCGGATACTATTGGGCGCCCAGCGCATCAAGCCGGGCGCGAAGGGCTACGACTTCCTGCTCCAGAGCCTCCAATCTCGCTTCCAGGTCGGAAGCAGGCAAGGCCGGCGCGCTCCGCTGCACCGATAACGCCGCGACGTCCACCGGTCCTGCGAGCAGATGCATAAAACGGTCCTCGCGCTGCCCCGGCCCGCGCGGTATTTCCTGGACGAGCGGCGGGCGGCGGCCGATCAGCATGTCGAGTTCGCCACGCAGGTCCTCGACGGACGAAAACCGCGCCATGCGCTCAGCTCGCGCCAGCAACTCATGCGCCGTCTGCGGCCCGCGCAGCAAAAGCAGGCCGATCACCGCGGTCTGCGGCGTGGTCAGCGAGAAGCGCTGCGCCATCTGATGCTCATAGCGCTCGACGCGCGAGCCGAACATCTGACGCACCAGCCCCTTCTGCTCGAGCAGCTTGAGAGTCCGATGCACCTCCGTCTGCTCCAGCGCCATGACAGGCTCGCGCGCCGTCTTCTGGTTGGCGGCTGCAAGTGCTGCATTCAGCGTCAGCGGATAGACATCCGGCGTCAGCTCCTTCTTCTCGATCAGGCAGCCGAGCACACGGGCTTCGACGGGATTGAGAATGGGAAGGTCATCGCTCATTGAAGTTCAGCCTCCCGGCGGTAAAATTCGGTTGCAAGGGCATGTTTGCGCGCTTGGCCGGCTTTGTCCCTGACGGGGCCGACTAGGTTCATTTCGTGGTGACCATAGCGGGCTTCGAGATAGCGCGCGATTGCGGTCGGGATGAGGCCCGAGCCCATCTCCCGCGTCCGGCTTTTGCGCTCGATCAGGCCGCGGATTTCGTCGCTGGCTTGAGCCGGTATCTCGGTCTGATCGAGGCATTCGCCAAGGTTCATCGGCGGCAGGCTGGCAAAGCCGCGCTGTTCCATCCAGTCGAGCGCCGCGAGCGGGCGGATCAGATAGAACAGCTTCTTCAGCTTCACCTCGCCGGAGAAACTGCCGATCTTGGCGACATGCGAACGCGCAAGGCCGAGATAGTGGTGCGATACCTTCGCCGGATCGACGATCTCGGCCAGCAAATCGAGAAGGCGCTGGCGAAACCCCGAAACCTCCTCATAGACGATCGGCGACTTCGCCCATTCGACTATGACGGCATTGCCGCCAAGCGCCAGCAGCAACGCCTTGCGCAAATCCCAGCCGCCGGCATCGATCTCGCCTTCGATCGGAAACTCGATCACATCGCGCGCCTGCTGCAGCACGAGGTGATCGGTTACCGGTCTGATATAGACAAAGCGGCAGTCATAATCGCTGTCGGGAGACGGAAACCCCCAGGCGCGGCTGCCGCTTTCGATGCAAACAGGATTTTTACAGGCTGGCTTCGCACCAGATCGAGGCGGGCGCGCAGCGCCGCGACGGCGTCCGGCGAAAAGTCGGCGGGTAGCGGCGGCGTCAGACTCTGCGCTCCACCATCATCTTCTTGATCTCGGCAATCGCCTTGGCCGGGTTGAGCCCCTTCGGGCAGGTCTGGGCGCAGTTCATGATGGTGTGGCAGCGGTAGAGCCGGAACGGGTCTTCGAGATCGTCGAGCCGTTCGCCCGTGGCTTCGTCGCGGCTGTCGATCAGCCAGCGATAGGCCTGCAGCAACGTCGCCGGGCCGAGATAGCGGTCGCCGTTCCACCAATAGCTCGGGCACGAGGTCGAGCAGCAGGCGCACAGGATGCACTCGTAGAGCCCGTCGAGCTTTTCGCGATCCTCATGGCTCTGCAGCCATTCCTTGGCCGGCTCTGGCGACACTGTCTTCAGCCATGGCTGGATCGAGGCGTGCTGGGCGTAGAAATTGGTGAGGTCGGGCACCAGATCCTTGACCACCTGCATATGCGGCAGCGGGTAGACCTTGACGGCGCCGGAAATGTCGTCGCAGCCCTTGGTGCAGGCCAGCGTGTTGGAGCCATCGATGTTCATGGCGCAGGAGCCGCAAATGCCTTCGCGGCATGAGCGGCGCAAGGCAAGCGTCGGATCGATCTTGTTCTTGATCCAGAGCAGCGCATCGAGCACCATCGGCCCACAATCGTCCATGTCGACGAAATAGGTGTCGATGCGCGGGTTCTCGTCATCGTCGGGCGACCAGCGGTAGATGCGGTATTCCCGCAGGTTGGTGGCGCCCTCCGGCTTCGGCCAGGTCTTGCCCGGCTGCACCTTGGAGTTCTTGGGAAGCGTGAGTTCGACCATTACCTCAGGTCCTTTCGGATGACGAGCTTCGGCACCATGGTCAGTACACCCTGGCCTTGGGCGCGATCTTGGCGAGGCTGATGCCGCCGTCCTTTTCCGCCACCAACGGTTCGGTGTGCACCGGACGATAGCTGAGGCTCACCTGGCCGTCCTCGCTTAGCCGGGCCAGCGTATGCTTGCGCCAGATAGTGTCGTCGCGGGCCGAGAAATCTTCGCGCGCATGCGCGCCGCGGCTCTCCTTGCGCGCCTCGGCGCCGTAGACCGTGGTGATGGCGTTGGCCATCAGATTTTCCAGCTCCAGCGTCTCGACCAGATCGGAATTCCAGATCATCGAACGGTCGGAGACTTTCAGGTCCTTGAGCTCGGTCCATATCTGCGAAATGCGCTTGCAGCCGTTTTCGAGTGACTCCTGTGTGCGGAACACGGCCGCGTCTTCCTGCATCGCCTTCTGCATTTTCTCACGCAGAACGGCGGTTGGCGTCGACCCATTGGCGTGGCGCAGCCGGTCGAAGCGATCCATGATCTTTTCGACCGAGGCTTCGTTGGGCGAAGGGATCGCCGAATTACGGTCGATGACCTGGCCGGCGCGGATTGCGGCGGCGCGGCCGAACACCACCAGATCGATCAACGAGTTCGAGCCCAGCCGGTTGGCGCCGTGCACGGAGGCACAGCCGGCCTCGCCGACCGCCATCAGCCCGGGTGACACCCGGTCAGGATTCTCGACCGTCGGGTTCAGCACCTCGCCCCAGTAATTGGTCGGCACGCCGCCCATATTGTAGTGCACCGTCGGCAGCACCGGGATCGGCTCCTTGGTCAGGTCGACGCCGGCGAAAATCCTGGCCGATTCCGAAATGCCCGGCAGCCGCTCATGCAGCACGGCCGGATCGAGATGATCGAGATGCAGGAAAATATGGTCCTTGTTCTTGCCGACCCCGCGGCCTTCGCGGATCTCCAGCGTCATGCAACGCGAGACGACGTCGCGCGAGGCCAGGTCCTTGGCCGACGGCGCGTAGCGTTCCATGAAGCGCTCGCCCTCGGAATTGACGAGATAGCCGCCCTCGCCGCGCGCGCCTTCGGTGATCAGGCAGCCGGCGCCATAGATGCCGGTCGGATGAAACTGCACGAACTCCATATCCTGCAGCGGGAAGCCGGCCCGTGCCGCCATGCCGCCGCCGTCGCCTGTACAGGTGTG
Organism: Mesorhizobium sp. M0626; assembly: GCF_040320665.1. Taxonomy (NCBI): domain Bacteria; kingdom Pseudomonadati; phylum Pseudomonadota; class Alphaproteobacteria; order Hyphomicrobiales; family Phyllobacteriaceae; genus Mesorhizobium; species Mesorhizobium sp. M0626. The sequence continues at coordinate 116,987 of NZ_JAMYQD010000018.1, forward strand.
CGCCGACGTCGCCGAGAAATAGGCGCGGCCATATCCGCCGGTCGCCAGCACCACCATCTTGGCGGAGAAGCGATGGATGGTGCCGTCGTCGAGGTTCCAGGCGACGACGCCGGTGCAGGTGCCGTCCGGTTCCATGATCAGGTCGAGCGCAAAATACTCGATGAAGAACTGTGCATTGTTCTTCAGCGACTGGCCGTAGAGCGTGTGCAGGATGGCGTGACCGGTGCGGTCGGCGGCAGCACAGGTGCGCTGCACCGGCGGGCCGTCGCCATAATTCATCATGTGTCCGCCGAACGGCCGCTGGTAGATCTTGCCCTCTTCGGTGCGCGAGAACGGCACGCCGTAATGCTCGAGCTCGTAGACCGCCGCCGGTGCCTCGCGCACCAGATATTCCATGGCGTCGACGTCGCCCAGCCAGTCCGAACCCTTGACGGTGTCGTACATGTGCCACTGCCAGGAGTCCGGACCCATGTTGGACAGCGACGCGGCAATGCCGCCTTGTGCCGCCACCGTGTGCGAGCGGGTCGGGAACACTTTGGTGATGCAGGCCGTGCGCAGGCCCTGCTCGGCCATGCCGAGCGTGGCGCGCAGGCCGGCGCCGCCGGCGCCGACGACCACCACGTCGAACTTGTGGTCGACAAAGGTATAGCCGGTGGCCGATTTCGCGTCCTTGGCCAAATCAGCCTCCGAATGCCAGTTTGAGCAGGGCGAAGATCGAGGCGACGCCGACCGCTATGGTGAAAAACGTGCTGAGTGCGATCAGCGCCAGCTTCATGCCTTCGGCATGCACGTAATCCTCGATAATGACCTGCATGCCGACACGCATATGGGTGAGACCGGAAACGAGCACCAGCGCCAACACCAGCGCCACGAACGGACTGGCGAGCGCCGCCCGCACCTCGGCGAAGCCGGCGCCATTGAGCGCGATCAGGAACCCGACGAAGAACAGTATCAGCGGGATGTTGGCAATGGCGGTCAGCCGCTGTCGCCAGAAATGCCCGGTGCCTTCGCGGGCCGAGCCCAGACCGCGGACCTTGGCCAGCGGCGTGCGCATATCGTTGTTGTTCGTGCCGCTCATCACAAGGTTCCCCGCGCCATGTAGCCGGCGACCCAGATCAGCAGCGTGAGCAGGATGGAACCGGCGAGCGTCGCCCAGGCGATCTTCGATGCCGTGTGTTTCTCCAGCCCGGCGCCGGTGTCCCAGACGAGATGGCGCACGCCGCCCAGCATGTGGTGCATCAGCGCCCAGGTGTAGCCGAACAGGATGAGCCGGCCGAGCCAGGTGCCGAAGGCCCAGTTGATCCAATCGAAAGCGCCTTGCGAACTCGCCGCCGCCATCAGCCACGCGGCGACCAGCAGCGTGCCGAAATACAGCGCCCCGCCAGTGATGCGGTGAATGATCGACATCGTCATGGTGATCGGTGGGCGGTAAATCGTCAGGTGCGGCGAGAGCGGCCGTTCACGTCTGGCGGTTCGGGTGGCTGGTGATTTGCTCATGGCTGCCCCAGTTCGATGTCCGGAGCCGCGGTGGAAAGCGGCACTTACCGCCTCGATATATGACTTCAGACAGCCGGTTTCTAATGCTCTTTTTGCACCGCGTCAAAGCCGGAAAATCGTTTTGAAAACGTCATTTAGTCTGACAAAAGGCTGCTGTTTCGCTCCAATCGATTTGGCCACCGTCGAAAGCCGGCGCACCGTTCGCTGCAGTGCGGCATTTCCTTTGCAATCGACGCCAGGCTATCGTTTGCAGGTCTGTGGTGTCGAGCCCCTCTTCATCACCAGCGCCTCGCGCGCGTCGATCACGATTGCGTCATGCGACGCGGCTTCCTGGTAGCGGCTGGACTGGTTGGCGGGTGATGCGGCAAACTCCTCGGTCGTGCCATCGGGCCTGACAACGCGCAACGCCGTGCCGAGGTTCTGGATGGTGATCATGCCGCCATTGCCGCATCTGTAAGTTGCCGTGCCGACAGCAGACCGCGGCGCGGTAAGGTCGGTGACGATCTTGGCTGAAGGTGCGGCAGGCGCTGTCGGAGCCGTTGCGGAAGCCGGGGGCGCCACAGGTGCGGCGGACTGCTGAGCCGGCACGGGCGCGACAGTGGGTGGTACGGTATTCACCGCCGTCGGCGCGCCGTTCTGCGGCACGCAGGCTGCGGCAGTCAGCAAGGGGATCGACAACAGCGTCACCCGAAACGTCCGGCGTAACGCCATATGCTGTCCTCCTGCGCGGCTAACTAGCCGCGATGTTCCACCAAGATCAAGCTCACCCCACGTCAGCGTAGTTGTGTGCGTCGCGGCCGATGGTGCGGGCAAGCATGGCCGAATGATGACGCCCGGGTTTCCATCCCGTCGGATATTAACCATGTTTGGCGAGAGATCGCCGCCGGATGCGCCTGCCCTCTTAACAAAGGTTAAGAACAGGTTAATTTCCGATTCGATCGGGTCCACAGCAGAGAGGACACCATGCTTTCGAATTCAGGAAGAGCGCGCCTTGCGGCGCTTGTGCTGGCGACAGCCAGTCTCGGCTTCGCCGCCCCGGCAATGGCCTGGTCGCGCCATCATGACCGCGTCTATGCCGATTCCCTGGGCAATCTCGTCATCGACAGCGCCGCCGGCTACAAGCGCATCATTGTCGGCCAAGGCAGGCTGGCCAAGAAATTGTCCGACTACACCAGCGCCGGGCAGCCGGAAGCGGAACCGGAAGTCCTTTATGAAGACGAGGCGGATCACATCTCCAGGCGTGGCTGCTACCAGCCGCCGGTGTTCGTGAAGGGCCGCTCCTATATGTACGGCCTCTCCGATGGCGAAATGCCCAACCTCAGCCCTTGCCGCTGATGATCCGGCACGGCCGAGAGGCCGTTTAAGCGAGACGCTAACCGACGCTGCCTGTATCCGGGATGAACACCGTTTCCGCCCGCTCATAGGACAATCGCACACTGTCGCGGCCGTTCTTCTTGGCCTTGTAGAGCGCTTCGTCGGCGCGCCGCATCAGCGGCTCCAGCCCTTCGTCGCCGGTGCGCGCCGCGACGCCGAAGCTCGCGGTCACCCTGGTGCCCGGCGGCAACCCGTCGACACTGCCGGCCGAATAGTGCGTGCGCACGGCTTCGGCAAACAGCCGCGCCGTGGCAAGATCGCTCAGCGACAGAAGCACAGCGAACTCCTCGCCGCCGATGCGGCCGGCAACCGCACGCGTGCCGGCGGCCGCGCGAAGCTTGGCGGCGAAGTCGGCGATCACCTGGTCGCCCGCGGCATGTCCGTATTTGTCGTTGAGCGCCTTGAAGTGATCGAGATCGGCCAGCACCAGCGCGACCGGCACCTTGGTAACAGCGCAATGCTGCAGCACCAGCAAGGCGCGCTCCTCGAAACCCCTGCGGTTGAGCAGGCCAGACAGCGGATCGGTGTGCGTCTCGGTCTTCAGCGCCTTCATCACGTCGAGCGCAGCTGCCGAGAACAGGCAGAGCGCGATCAGCAACGACAGCAGCGCGTGCGTCAAAAGCGCCGTCGTCCAGTAGGACGAGCCATAAAACCCGTCATAGCTGGTGAACGGCCCGTGCCAGATGACGACGAGCAGCGTGCGGCCGATGAAGTTCAGCCCGGACAGCAGCGACAATACGAACAGGATTTTTTCCGTCGGGCCGTTCTTGCGCACGGCACGCAGCTCGGCTGCGACCAGCAGGCTGAGGCCACCAAAGCCGAAATTGATCGACAGGATGCGCCAAGTTAGGTCCGGCTGGACGAACAGGAACCAGGAGAATGCGACCATCCCGCCACCCGCCAGAATGCCGATCGCGATATAGGGCACGCGCCTGCCGTAGCGCGAGATGATCGCACCGACGAGGCAGCAGGCGGCGAGCGTGAAGCAGAGGTTGGAGACCAGCTTGGTCAGCACCATGCCGCCGGGCAGCGTGAAATACTGCAGCAGGAAGCCGGGCGCGGACACGCAATAGCTCGTGCCGAGCACAGCCAGATAGGGCCGGTGGCGCTGGTAGAACCACAGCACGAGGAACGCCGCGCCGAGCGCCAGCGCGATCGTCGGATTGAGCAGCGCTATGAACAGGCCGGTGTCCAAAGGACGGTGACTTCCCCGCTTGACGTCAGGGAAGACCTTAGAGCGCAAGCCCCAACAAGCGGTTAAGCCGGGACGAATATGCAAGTCGCCACTGATGAAGCTGCTGCACGGAACCGGGACCTGAGGCAGGCGTTTCGTGACAGCAATCAAGGAGAAGTTATTCATGGCCGACACGATCACGCTGACCGACCACGAAGCAATTCGCTCATGGGCCGCAGGGCGCGCCGGATTTCCGGCGATCGTCGATGTATCGCCCGAAACCGGAACGCAGCCGTTGCTGAGGCTCGTCTTCGGCCAGCACGCCTATCAGGACCAGGATCAACCTGAACGCCCGATCAACGCAGGCGGCTACGAGCTGGTCGAATGGGACGAGTGGTTCAAGATCTTCGACGAGCGCGAACTGGCGCTGGTGGTCGCGGCCGACGAACCCGGCAGCCGGGAGGAATTTCATGAAATCATCCGGCGTGCCGGCTAGGGCATATACCCCAAGGGTCTTAGAGCGGCGCGCATTAAACAAAACCCCGAACGGTTTTGCCGTTCGGGGTTTGCATAAGCTCAGATCAGGCTTGAAACAGTCTGCGCTATTTCCAGTCGCGGACGTCGACGAAATGGCCGGCGATCGCCGCCGCCGCCGCCATGGCCGGCGATACCAGATGGGTGCGGCCCTTGAAGCCCTGCCGGCCTTCGAAATTGCGGTTCGAGGTCGAGGCGCAGCGCTCATGCGGCTTCAGCCGGTCGTCGTTCATGGCCAGGCACATCGAGCAGCCCGGCTCGCGCCAGTCGAAACCGGCGGCAATGAAGATCTTGTCGAGACCCTCGGCCTCCGCCTGTTCCTTGACCAGACCGGAGCCCGGCACGATCATCGCATCGACATGCGCACTCACCGTCTTGCCTTCGACCACCTTGGCCACCGCACGCAGATCCTCGATGCGGCCATTGGTGCAGGAGCCGATGAAGACGCGGTCGAGCGTGATGTCGGTGATCTTCGTGCCCGGCGTCAGCCCCATATAGTCGAGCGCGCGGATCTTTGACGTCCGCTTGTTCTCGTCCGTGATCTCTTCCGGATTGGGAACGACGCCCTGCACCGAAACGACGTCCTCGGGCGAGGAACCCCAGGAGACGATCGGCGGCAGCTTGGCCGCGTCGAGCACGATCACCTTGTCGAAATGCGCGCCCTCGTCGGACTGCAGCGTCTTCCAGTATTCGAGCGCGGCGTCCCACGACGCGCCCTTCGGCGCGCGCGGCTTGCCCTTGACATAGGCGAAGGTGGTTTCGTCGGCCGCGATCAGGCCGGCGCGCGCGCCGCCCTCGATCGACATGTTGCAAATCGTCATGCGGCCTTCCATCGACAGCGCGCGGATCGCCTCGCCGGCATATTCGATGACATAGCCGGTGCCGCCGGCGGTGCCGATCTCGCCGATGATGGCCAAGATGATGTCCTTGGCGGTGACGCCTTCCGGTAACTGGCCATCGACACGCACCAGCATGTTCTTGGCCTTGCGCTGGATCAGCGTCTGGGTCGCCAGCACATGCTCGACCTCGGAGGTGCCGATGCCATGTGCCAATGCGCCGAAGGCGCCATGCGTCGAGGTGTGGCTGTCGCCGCAGACAATGGTCATGCCAGGCAGCGTGAAGCCCTGCTCCGGCCCGATGATGTGGACGATACCCTGGCGGATATCGTTTTCGGAGTAATATTCGACGCCGAAATCCCTAGCGTTCTTGGCCAAGGCCTCGACCTGGATGCGGCTTTCCTCGTTCTTGATGCCGAACTTGCGCTCGGGCGAGGTCGAGACATTGTGATCGACCACGGCCAGCGTCTTTTCCGGATGCCGGACTTTTCTGCCGGTCATGCGCAGACCTTCGAAGGCCTGCGGGCTGGTCACTTCATGGACGAGATGGCGGTCGATGTAGAGCAGACAGGTGCCATCATCCTGGCGGTCGACGACATGGTCGTCGAAAATCTTGTCGTAGAGGGTGCGCGGTGCGCTCATGTGCGTAAATCCGTTGATTTGCAAAAAGGGGAAGGGCAGACGCGCGAAGCCTTCGGCGCGGCGAAAGCGGCTTAGCTAAGTCGGCTGGTGAGCGCGCCGGAAATGCGCGAAGAGAAACGCGACGGCAGGCGTTTTCTGTCCTGCAGCACGAAACCCTTATAGGCCGGATCGCCAAAAAGCTCTTCCATGGCGTGGCTCATACCAATGTTTTGGCTTTTCGGCAATTGCGGCGTGTTTTCGCTTCTCCCCTTGTGAGAGAAGGCGAAGAGGGCGGCGCTCAAAGCACCTCGAACACAAAAGTCTTCACCAGCGCGTCCGGCTCGGCGATCGCATAGCAGCGGAACCATGGGCTTTGCTCGGCCGGCCGCCATTTCCCGGCCCGCTCCAGCCCGTCGAACACGTCCTGGAAGCCGCCGCTTTCGAAAACCTGGTCGCGCACGGTGAAGATGGCGTGGCCGCCTTTCCTGGTGATGCGGACAAGCTCGTGCAGGCCGGACGCCGGCGCATGGCCGATGGTGAACACGCCAGTCGAGAAGAAGGCGCGGAAATGCCCGTCCGGCCAGGGTAGCGGCCCGCCGAGCATGGCCTGCTTCAGATCGCCATAGGCATTGCGGCTGCCGGCGATCTTCAGCATGTCGTCGGAGAGGTCGAGGCCGGCAATGTCGTGATAACCCAGCGCCTTCAATGACGGGCCTGACAGGCCGGTGCCGCAGCCGGCGTCGAGCAGCGGGCCTTCACCCACCTTCACATGGCGCGCCACCCAGGCGGTGATCAGGAACGGCAGCAGATAGCCGAGCGAAGCGGTCTCGCCGTCATAGGTCGCGGCCCAGTCTGCATAGGCCTTGGCCAGCCCTTCCGGCGTGTCGGCCGAATAGACGGTACCCAGCGCCGCATTGGCCTTGTCGATCGTCATCGCCTGCATCCTCCGGAATCCTGTCCTCCGCGATCGTAGCCGTGCCCGCGTCGGACTTCTATTCCTGCTGCGCCCGCCGCAGTCGTTGCTCCAGCCCCCGCAGCGCCAGCGACAGGCTGACGGTGAGGATGAGATAGATATAGGCGACGATCGAATAGGTCTCGAAGAAGCGGAACGAGCCGGCGGCGTAGATCTTGCCCATCTGCGTGATGTCGGCGACGCCGAGCACCGAGACCAGCGAGGAATCCTTGACCATGGCGACGAAGTCATTGCCGAGCGGCGGCAGGATGGTGCGGATCGCCTGTGGGAAGACGATCAGCCGGAAGCGCTGCGTGCGCGTCAGCCCGAGCGCCTTGGCAGCCTCGATCTGGCCTTTCTCGACTGACTGGATGCCGGCGCGGAAGACCTCGGAGATGAAGGCGGAATAACCGATGGTCAGCGCCATGATCGCACGCCACAACAGCGACACGTCGCGCACCAAAAGCTCGCCGAGATAGCCGGCGTTTTGCAGCGGCGCGGTCAGCGCATTCCACGCAGCCACGAAGGCCGGCGCGCCGGCGAAGGCGATCCAGAACAACAGCACCAGGATCGGCACGCCGCGGATGATCTCGACATAGAAACGAGCGATCTGCTTGAGCCAACGCGACCCCGACAACCCCATCAGCGCAATGCCGAGCCCGACGGCGGAAGCCAGCGCGAAGGCGACCACGGTGACAAGAATGGTGATGCCGATGCCTTTGGCGACGGTGGCAAAAACCTGGGCGTAGAGATCGCTGGCGGCAATGGAGAGCGCAGCGACGACGGCGAGCGCGATCGCGGCGGCAAGCCACCAGGGAAAATCGGGTTTTGAGGTTGAGGCGAGCATCAATGCCCAACGCTGGTGAACAGCTGCGCTCGCAAGATCTGCCGATCTCCCCCCTTGCGGGGGAGATGTCCGGCAGGACAGAGGGGGGTGCTGTCCCTCCAACCTGTCAAACGGTTACAGTCACAACCTTTGGCCTCTTTGGAAAAGCTCAAAACAAAAGGGAGGCGATCCTTCACACCCCCCTCTGCCCTGCCGGGCATCTCCCCCGCAAGGGGGGTCAGCGGCCGTCGCGCCAAGACGGCCTACTGCCCCATCTTGTAGTCGAGAAACCACTTCTTGTTCAGCGCCTCGATCGTGCCGTCGGCCTTCAGCGCCGCGATCGCCGCGTTGACCGGCTTCACCAGGTCCGAGCCCTTCGGGAAGATGAAGCCAAAATCCTCGGTGCCGAGCGGGCCGCCGATCAGCTTGAGCTTGCCGCCGGAGGCATCGACATAGCCTTTGCCGGCGGTGCCGTCGGTCAGGACGACATCGACGTCGCCGGATTTCAGTGCCTGCACCGAAGCGCCGAAGGTCTCGAACTGCTTGATGCGCGGGTTCTGCTCATTGCCGTCGAGCACGCTGTAGACGGCGGTGTAGAACGGCGTCGTTCCGGCCTGCGCGCCGATCAACCCGTCCTTGAAGGCGGCGAAGGTCTTGGCGTCGGTGAAGCGGCTTTCATCGGCGCGCACCAGCATGAACTGCTCCGAACGCATATAGGGGTCGGAGAAATCGACCTTCTCCTTTCGGTCGTCCTTGATGGTGATGCCGGTCATGCCAATGTTGTACTGGTTGTCGGAAACCGCCTGGATCATCGCGTCCCAGGAGGTGTTCTGGTACTCCACCTCGAAGTTCAGCCGCTTGGCGATTTCGTCCATCGCGTCATACTCCCAGCCGATCTGCTTGCCGGTCTTGGCGTCGATGAACTGCAGCGGCGGATAGGCGTTTTCCGTCACCACCACGACCTTCTTGCCGCCGAGATCGGGCAGCGCATCGGCCGCCCATGCAGCGACGGGCGCGAGGAAACAGGCCGCGAGGGCGGCCAGCAGCAGCTTCGATTTGGTCATGACACGCTCCAGGATGAGAAGCCCGCTTGCAGCCGGGCTCGCATGAAAATCCAGGCGCGACTTTAGCCGTCCGCAGACGGCTTGCAAGCCGGTCCGGTGCTCAGCGTCCGGTGAAAGCGGATTCCAATGCCTTCAACCAACGCGGTTTTAGAACGCCCCGTGGTCGGAATTATTCCGTGATTGCGCCGCCGGCAAACCAGGCCCCTCCTGGACACGGGAACCCGTCAGATGACGGATCAGGATGGTGACGTAGCCTCACGCAGCTTGGCGACAAATCCGGTCAAGGTCCGGTGCAGCGACTTCAGCTCCTCGACTTCCAGCGGCATGGCGCAGGCAAGGCCTGCGGATACGTCCTTGATGCGGGCGCGCAGCGCCTGGCCCTTGGCAGTCGGTTCGACCAGCACGCGGCGCTCGTCGGCCGGATCGCGACGGCGGGTGACGAGACCAGCCGCTTCCATCCGCTTGAGCAGAGGCGTCAATGTCGCCGAATCCAGCCCCAGCGCCTCGCCGAGTTCGCCGACCGTGCTCGGCGCATGCTGCCACAGCGCCAGCATCGCCAGATATTGCGGATAGGTCAGGCCGAGCGGGTCAAGCAGCGGCCGATAGAGCTTGGTCATCAGCCCGCTCGCCGAATAGAGCGCGAAGCAAAGCTGCTGGTCGAGGCGCGGAACGGCGATCCTCCCGGCGGTGTCCGCCGGGACTTCGCTGGCCCTGGTTTCGGTCTTCGTCGTCATGCTGCCTTTGCCGGAAGCGCCACGGTCGAAAGCGCCACCTCGACATTGCCTTTGATCGCATTGGAATAGGGGCAAATCTGATGCGCGGCCGATACAAGCGCTTCCGCCGCCGCCTGATCAAGGCCTTTGGTCTCGGCGGCCAGTGCGACACCAAGTTTGAAGCCTTCACCATTGGGAAGCAGGCTGACGGTGGCGCTCACCGCCGCATCGTCCAGCGGCAGCTTCTGCTTGCGCGCGACGAAGCGGATGGCGCTTTCGAAGCAGGCGGCATAGCCGACCGCGAACAGCTGCTCGGGATTGGTGGCGCCACCCTGTCCGCCGAGCTCCTTCGGCAAAGCGAGGTCGACCTTCAGCAGGCCGTCGCTGGTCTCGCCGTGGCCGGCGCGGCCGCCGGTGACGCGAGCCTGTGTGGTGTAGAGTGCCATGTCAGTTCTCCATTTTATTTGTACACTATCATTTAGTGTACAAGATAATTCGAGTCAACAGCCATGGCCAAACTCTCGGCCGGCAATCGTTCACAGTCTGGTGAAACGAAAAAAGGCGGCCGAAGCCGCCTTTTCAAAATCCTTGGACCAGGTTTATTCGGCCGGGGTTGCTTCCGCCGCCTTTGCAGCCTCGTCGGCGGCCTTGGCGGCTTCGTCGACGGCCTTCTTCTCGGCAGCTTCCTTGGCGGCCGTCTCGGCGGCCAGCGCCTGGGCAGCGGCAACCTTCTCGGCTTCGATGCGGGCCTTCTCGGCGTTCAGCGCGTCGCGCTCCTCATCGTTGAGCTTGCGGGCGCGCACGCCGGTGTTTTCCGAAATACGGGCCGACTTGCCGCGACGGTCGCGCAAATAATAGAGCTTGGCGCGGCGCACCTTGCCGCGGCGCACGATCTCGACGCCTTCGACCATCGGCGAGTAGACCGGGAAAACGCGCTCGACGCCTTCGCCGTAGGAGATCTTGCGGACGGTGAAATTTTCCTGGAAGCCGGCGCCGGCGCGGGCGATGACGACGCCCTCATAGGCCTGGACGCGGGTGCGGGTGCCTTCGGTCACGCGGACCTGGACGCGCACGGTGTCGCCGGGCTGAAACTCGGGAAGCTTGCGCTTGGCTTCGATCTTGGCGGCCTGTTCGGCCTCGAGCTGACGGATGATATCCATCTCAAAAGTCCACTTCTTGTTCTTCCGACAGTCAGAGCGTCCGACACTCGCCTTGCAGTTCCATTGACCGCTCGGCTATGCCCTTTGTCCCCGAGACATCTTGTCTTCGAAACATTGGGCAGGGGCGACTACACCGTCATTGTTGACGGGTCCGGGAGATTTTTCTCGCCAGTACGGGCGGGCACATACAGCTATTTCACTGACTTGTCACGCCTTGGCCCTGTCTTTTTTGGTCGCATGCCACCACGCAATCGTCCAGTGCAGGGTTGCGCCGGCCCTTCAAGCTTCCTAATCCGGGAGCAGCACACTTGTCCGGCGGCCTCACAATGTCTGTTTTCGACGCAGTCCTGCTCTTCCTCGCGGGTTTTCTGTCAGGCGCCGTCAACGCGGTTGCCGGCGGCGGCACCTTCATAACCTTCGGCGCCATGACGCTGGCCGGCCTGCCGCCGATCGTCGCCAACGCCACGTCCTCGGTAACGCAGTTTCCCGGTTACATCACCTCGACGCTGGCTTACTGGACCGACATCAAGCATTTCTGGCGCGGCGCGCTGCTGCTTTGCCTGATCTCGGCTTTGGGCGCGCTGGCTGGTGCGCTCATCCTGCTGGCGCTCTCAAATCCGTCGTTCCGCGCCCTCGTGCCGTGGCTGCTGCTGGCCGCAACCGCCTTGTTCGCCGCCGGGCCGTGGCTGAAACCAACGCCGAAGCCTGGGCATGAAGCCACGGTCGGCTCTCTGGCCGGTTCGCTGGCGCAGTTCGCTACCGCCATCTATGGCGGCTTCTTCGGCGCCGGCATGGGCGTCATGATGCTGGCGACGCTCGGCCTGACGCAATCCGGCGACTATCACCGGCTGAACGCGCTGAAGAACATGCTGGCCGTGGTCATCGCCGCCGTTGCCATACTGGTCTTCGTTTCCGGCGGCGTTGTTGCCTGGCCTCAGGCAATCGTCATGATCCCCGGCGGCGCGCTCGGCGGCTATGCCGGCGTATGGATCGCCAAGCGCGTGCCGCAAAACGCAGTACGCGGCTTCGTCATCGCCGTCGGCCTGTTTCTCGCCGTCTACTATTTTGCCAAGGGCTGAGCGGCGAGCAAATCCGGCCGGCGCTCCCTGGTCAGCTTCTCGGACTCCGCACGCCGCCAGGCGGCGATCTTCTTGTGGTTGCCGGAGACCAGCACGTCGGGGATCGGCCTGCCCTCGAACTCCTGTGGCCGCGTGTAATGCGGGTGTTCGAGCAGGCCGTTCTCGAAACTTTCTTCCTCGCCCGACACCGCATTGCCCATGACGCCGGGCAACAGCCGCACAACGGCGTCGAGCAGCACAAGCGCCGCCGGCTCGCCGCCCGACAGGATGAAATCGCCGATGGAGACCTCTTCCAGTCCACGCGCCTCGATCAGCCGCTGGTCGACGCCCTCGAACCGGCCGCAAACGATGACGGCGCCTGGCCCGCCAGCCAGTTCGCGCACGCGCGCCTGCGTCAGCGGCTTTCCACGCGGGCTCATCAGCAAACGCGGCCGCGGATCGCCCGCCGGCGACGTGTGGTCGATCGCCTTGGCCAGCACATCGGCGCGCATCACCATGCCGGCGCCACCGCCGGCCGGCGTGTCGTCGACGGTGTGATGGCGATCGCTGGCGAAGGTGCGGATCTGGATAGCTTCCAGCGACCATGTCCCGACTTCGAGCGCCCGTCCGGCCAGCGACAGGCCTAGCCCGCCCGGAAACATCTCGGGATAGAGCGTCAGCACCGACGCCTTGAACGTCACCGGTTGCCTCCGGCTTCGCGCGGCCCGCGCGGTCGGCCCTTCGCGTCGAAATCTTCTTCGCGCGGCACGTCGCCATCCTCATCCTCGACAAGGCCGGCGGCTGCCGGGTCGACGCGGAGAAAACCTTCGGCGATCGAAACCTGAGGCACGGCGGCCTGGGTGAACGGGATCAGCACGCCTTTGCGCACGCCGAGGGTAACGTCGAGAATGTCGCCGCCGCCGAAATTATGCACCGCCACCACCTTGCCGATGACCGCGTCCTTATCGTCGCGGACTTCAAGTCCGACGAGATCGGCGTGGTAGAATTCGTCCTCCTCGCCATCGTCGGGCAGCATCGAGCGGTCGACGAACAGCTCGGTTCCGGCCAGCGCCTCGGCGGCGTTGCGGTCGGCAATGCCCTTGAAGCGCACCACCACGACGGTGTTGGCGGGCCTGATGTCGATGATCTGGAAGGCGCGGCCGTCCTTGGCATAGAGCGGCCCATAATCGGCCAGCGCCATCGGCTCGCCGGTGAAAGTCTTCACCCGCAATTCGCCCTTGATGCCGTGGGCGGCGCCGATCACGGCCATTTGCACGGGGTTCTGGGGCTTCGACATGGCTGATATCCTTTGCCCTGCTCTAACGCCCTACCGGCGTCATTTCAATGATCGCTCGTGGCCATTTCAATGACAGGTTCTTCACCGCTTCCTAACCCGGCTGCCTGACAATGGCGGCATGCAGGAATTTCTCATCCCGGCAAAACCCGACCTCCAGGCAGCGCGCGAAAGCTGGCTGAAGATGCTGGCGCGCGAGCGCCGGCTGTCGCCGGCGACCGTCGAAGCCTATGAGCGCGACACGCGCCAGTTCCTGCATTTCCTCACAGGGCATTGCGGCGGCTCGCCTGGTCTTTCCGACATCGCCACTCTCCGCCCGGCCGATCTGCGCGGCTTTCTTGCCGCGCGGCGCAACGCCGGCGCCGGCGCCCGCACGCTCGGACGCGGCCTCGCCGGCATCCGCTCGCTGCTGCGCTTCCTCGAACGGCGCGGTCTCGCCAATGCCGCCGGTGCCGCGGCGTTGCGCGCGCCGCGCCAGCCGAAATCGCTGCCCAAGCCGCTGACCGCCAGCGATGCCAAACATGTCGTGTCGGTGGAAGGCCAGCTGGCTGAAGAGCCTTGGATCGCTGCCCGCAACGCCGCCGTGCTGACGCTGCTTTATGGATCGGGCCTGCGCATTTCCGAAGCGCTGGGCCTCAGCGCCGCCGACCTGGCATCGGAAGCCGACACCGTGCTGCGCGTCACCGGCAAGGGTGGCAAGACACGGCTGGTGCCGGTGCTGCCGGTGGCGCTCCGGGCAATCGCCGAATACCGAAAACGGTGTCCCTACCATCTCGATCCCAAGGGCCTGCTGTTTCGCGGCGCCCGCGGCGGGCCGCTCAACCCGGCCATCGTCCAGCGCGACATGGCCAGGCTGCGCTCGGCGCTGAACCTGCCCGACACCGCGACGCCGCACGCGTTGCGCCATTCCTTCGCCACCCATCTGCTCGGGCGCGGCGGCGACCTGCGCACCATCCAGGAACTGCTCGGCCACGCCAGCCTGTCAACGACGCAGGTCTATACCGGCGTCGACACCGCAAGACTGCTCGAGATTTACGAATTCGCGCATCCCCGCGCGTGACCACTGTATAAGTATAGGACAATTTCCCCACGCCGGTTAACCGTTTCGCCGCTTTTCAGTCCTAGAACCGCACCATGAAACGCGCCCTTGCCATTGCCGATCGCGCGGCCCTTGTGTCGCTGAAGCTGCTCGTCGCGCTCAACGCCGTGTTTTGCCTGTCTTTTCTCGTCGTGCTGCTGCTTGCCATGGGCAGGGCGCATGCCGAAGCCCCGGCCTGCGCCGGCGCCGATCTGCTGTCGGCCCTGCAGAAGGAAGACCCCGCCACCTATTCCAGGATCGAGACGGAAGCAGCAGCGACGCTGAACGGCAAGGGCCTGTTGTGGAAGCTGGAGAAATCAGGCGAAAAGCCATCCTTCCTGTTCGGCACCATGCACATGACCGACCCGCGCGTGACCACTCTGCCGCCGGCAGCCAGGAAAGCCTATGACGCTGCCGGCACCATCATCATCGAGACCACCGACGTGCTCGACAAGCAGAAGATGATGGAGGCCATGCTCAAGGAACCCGAGCTGATGATGTTCACCGACAACACGACGTTGTCGTCGCTGTTGTCGCCGGAGGATGCGGCGGTGGTGAACAAAGGGCTCGATGCGCGCGGCATTCCGCCGGCGAGCGTCTCCAAGATGAAGCCGTGGCTGCTGTCGGCCATGGTCGCGCTGCCGGTCTGTGAGGTCGCCCGTCAGGCAGGCGGCGCACCGGTTCTCGACGTCAAGCTGGCGCAGGACGCCAAGGCTAATGGCAAGCCGGTGGAAGGGTTGGAGACCGCAATCAGCCAGCTGCGCGCCATGGCCTCGCTGCCGCTTGCGTTCCACATCAAGGGGCTGGTCGAGACCCTGAAGCTCGGCGACAAGATAAACGATATCAACGAAACCATGATCGTGCTTTACCAGCGCGGCGACACCGGCACCTTCTGGCCGCTGTTGCGTTCGATCTCGCCCGACGAAGACGACGCAGGTTACGCCGAATTCGACCGGACGATGATCACCGGCCGCAACAAGGTCATGGCCGACCATGCCGCACCGATCCTGGCCAAGGGCAATGCCTTCATGGCCGTCGGCGCCATGCATCTTCCCGGCCCCGAAGGCCTGGTCGAGGATTTTCGCAAAGCCGGCTATACCGTCACCGCCGTCGACTGAGCAGCGCCCGTCTTGAATACCGAATCACGTAAGGCCCGGCTCTGTGCGGTGCGCAACTGATTCGCAAAGCGGAGGCGGTTGGCCCTATTTTTGGCGGAAAAGGCCAGCTAAGCTCGTTCTACCTCGTTCGTGATTGATTTTGCGGGGGAAATACAGGCCAACAAGCGGTTGCGAATCAGAATTTTCCTGCGTTCGTCAATTTGAAGGCCTAGTATGAACCCGTTCAACGGTTGCGCGTTGAGGGGTGTTGATTGATGCTTTTCATCCACGGAGGACACTTTTATGGCGAACCCTAACGATCCAGCGCCCAGGTCGGGTGGTGGCAGCGGCTGGCTGATTGCGCTGGTCGTCGTCATCCTTGCGATTGTCGCGTACTATGTTTTCGGCAGAAGCGGCGAACATCCTGCGCCCGCAGAGCCGCCGGCAGCCAGCACACCGGCGCCCGCACCTGCACCGGCTGAGCCGATGAAGCCCGCCGAACCGGCTCCCGCACCAGCCCCTGCGCCCGCACCGGCTCCTGCGCCCGCGCCTGCTCCGGCGCCGAGCCCGTAATCTGGCCAACTGATCTGGCATCTTGATTCCAGCCAAGAACGGCCCGCTGAAAAGCGGGCCGTTTTGTTTGGGTGCCTATCAGCGAGCGTCGCGATTTCTTCACCGCCCCTCTGTGCTGCCGGACATCTCTCCTCAAGGGGGAGATCGGCTGTCTCACGAACAGCGCCGGGTTAGAAACGTGAGAAACTTGAAAGCTCGCGACGCGGCGGTGAAGTCCAATCTCCCCCCTTGAGGGGGAGATGGCCGGCAGGCCAGAGGGGGGTGCTGTCCCTCCAGCGTTTCCTTAAATATGGATCGGCTTGAAGAACGTCGCCAGCGCTGCTTCCTTCACCGCTTCCGACATTGTCGGATGCGCGTGGCAGGTGCGGGCGAGGTCTTCGGAAGAGCCGCCGAACTCCATCAGCACCGCCGCCTCATGGATCATCTCGCCTGCGCCGAAGCCGACAATGTGGACGCCGAGCACGCGGTCGCTGGCTTTGTCGGCGAGGATCTTCACGAAGCCGTCCGTGTGCAGCATGGCGCGCGCGCGGCCGTTGGCGGTGAACGGGAATTTGCCCATCTTGTAGTCGATGCCGGCCTTCCTCAGCTCTTCCTCTGTCTTGCCGACCGAAGCGATTTCCGGGCTGGTGTAGACGACGCTCGGAATGACGTCGTAATTCACGTGGCCGGCCTGGCCGGCAATGGTCTCGGCCACCGCCACGCCTTCATCCTCGGCCTTGTGCGCCAGCATCGGCCCGGCGATGACGTCGCCAATGGCGTAGATGCCGGCCACGTTGGTCCTGAGATGCCCGTCGGTCTTGACCCGGCCGCGCTCGTCGACCTCGACGCCGGCTTCTTTCAACCCGAGGCTGTCGGAATAGGCCCGGCGTCCGGTCGAGATCAGCACCGCGTCGGCCTCGATGGTCTCGGCCGCACCACCCTTGACCGGCTCGAAAGTAACGGCGGCGCCCTTTTTGGCCTTGGTCACCCCTGTCACCTTGGCGCCGAGCTTGAACTCGAAACCCTGCTTGGAAAGCAGGCGCTGGAACTGCTTGGAGACCTCGCCGTCCATGCCGCCCAGGATGGTGTCGAGGAATTCGACCACGGTGACCTTGGCGCCGAGCCGTGCCCATACCGAGCCGAGCTCCAGACCGATGACCCCACCGCCGACCACCACCAGATGTCCCGGCACTTTCTCCAGCGACAGCGCGCCGGTCGACGATACGATCACCTTCTCGTCGATGTCGACCTTGACGCCGGGAATGCCGGCGACATCGGAGCCCGTGGCAATAACGATATTTTTCGTCTCGATCTCCTCGACCTTGCCGTCCTCAGCCGTCACCGACGCCTTGCCGGCCGCAACCACCTTCCCGGTGCCACGGAAACTATCGATCTTGTTTTTCTTGAACAGGAAGGCGACGCCATTGACGTTGGCCGAAACGGTCGCGTCCTTGTGCGCCATCATCTTCTTCAGATTGAGTTTGGGCGGCGGTATCTCGACGCCCAGCGCATCGAAGGAATGGCCGGCCTCGGCGAACATCTCCGAGGCATAAAGCAGCGCCTTGGATGGGATGCAGCCGATGTTCAGGCAGGTGCCGCCGAAAGTGGCGTTCTTCTCGACCACCGCGACCTTGAGCCCGAGCTGTGCCGCCTTGATGGCACAGACATAGCCGCCCGGTCCCGACCCGATGATAACGACATCATAAGCCATGTTCGTTTCCCTTAGCTTGGGGCTCAGCGGCCGCCGCTTACATTCAGGATTGCGCCCGTCGTGTAGGACGCTTCATCCGACAAAAGATAGAGAACGGCATGCGCGACTTCATCCGCCGTGCCGGCTCGTTTCATCGGCAGCATGTCGCGGAACCGCTCGACCCGGTCCGGCTGGCCGCCCGAGGCGTGGATCTCGGTGTCGATGATGCCCGGCCGTATCGCATTGACCCGCACGCCTTCGGTCGCGACTTCGCGCGCCAGTCCGAGCGTAAAAGTGTCGATCGCCGCCTTGGACGCGGCATAGTCGACATATTCGCCGGGCGAGCCGTGTAGCGACGCAGCCGACGAGATGTTGACGATGGCGCCGCCCTGGCCGCCATTCTTGCTCGACATGCGCCTCACCGCCTCGCGGGCGCACAGGAACGAGCCGATGACGTTGATGCGCATCATGCGCTCCAGCCGCGCCAGGCTCATCTCATGGACGCGCGCCTTGACGTCGACGATTCCGGCATTGTTCACCAGGGCGTCGAGCCGGCCATAAGCGCTATCGACGGCTTCGAACATGGCGACGATGTCAGCCTCGACGCCGACATCGCCCTTGACGGCAAATGCCTCGCCACCCGCCGCCTCGATTTCGTCGACCAGCGCCTTGGCGGCAGCCTCGTTCGAGGCATAGTTGACCGCGACCCGGTAGCGCGCCTTTGCCGCAAGCCGGCAGGTGGCCGCGCCAATGCCACGACTGCCGCCGGTGACCAGAAGCACCTTCTTGGACGCGCTCATTCCTGGCAACCTTTCAGCAGAAACACGTCCCATGGCAG
Source organism: Mesorhizobium sp. M0626 (assembly GCF_040320665.1). NCBI lineage: Bacteria > Pseudomonadati > Pseudomonadota > Alphaproteobacteria > Hyphomicrobiales > Phyllobacteriaceae > Mesorhizobium > Mesorhizobium sp. M0626. The sequence goes on from NZ_JAMYQD010000018.1 coordinate 135,345, forward strand.
TTTCGAGAAACCGTTCGGGCCGAAGGCCGTCGACATCTGCAGCGACGGCCCGAGATCGGGGAAGATCAGGCTCTGCGGCGCGTCCGTGCCTTCCGCCGCCAGGAGCGCGATATTGCCCTTATCGTCGGCGCTGTAGATGACGCCCTGCCAGACCGTGCAGGCGGCAAGCTCGTCACCGGTGACGTCGCCGGTCGGGCATTTGTACATCAGCGACCCTTGCGGTCGCGAAACACCGGATGTCCACATGACAATGCCGTCGAGAACGATGCCCTTGTCGAGCACCATCTTGAACGAGTTGGTGACGGTGACCGCATCCGTCGTCGGCCGGAAATCAATGCCGGCCTCGCTTTCGGCATCGCCATAGACAGCAAGCGCCAGCGGGCAGGCGGCATGCGCCTCGTAACCCGCTGCGAGAACAGCCAGCCCGGCCATAAATCCGATCATTGGCGAAGCGATGTTTGTCATGAATTGCTCTGGCTGCTCTCGCGGCCGTCGGCGTTTTCGAGCACCTCGAAATCGGTCATCAAGACCAGCGGCTCGCCGGCCGCATCCAGTCCCCAGAAGGAATAATAGTTCCCATCACCGAAGCCAGTGTCGAACATGGCTATATTAAGCGGATTTCCATCAACCGGATTATCCATGCGGAACTTGTCGAACGAGCATGCAACGTCAGCAAGATAGCTGTCGAGTTCCTCCTGGTCGGACATCAGCGTCAGAACCGACTTGTCCATGAACGAAGCAACATTATCATCGACAATAAATCCAGACTTCCAGGACGATGTGCCGACGTCGCGGACGAAGGCAGCCAACTCCCACCGCACCGGCAAGCCAGTGCCAAACCGCAATACCGCTGCAGCAACACGGCCTTGCGCCTCAAGCAACGTGACTGGATAGCATCCCGGCCTGACCTTACGGCTAAACACAGGCCGTTCCAGCCCGGTAATCAGTGGATCGCAAGCGATGATTTCGCCGGTCGGTAGCTCAAGCTCACCGATCGCGGTGACGATGATCTTCCGCTCCGCCATTTCGGCTTCGCTGAGAGCGAAGACACCGAGATTGCTGCTCGCCGGCGCCGAATCCCATTCAGTCGATGTCGCCGGCGGAGAGATGGCGGCGGAAGCCGCCGGCCGGGAACGCCTCAATACGCTACCCGCTACTCGACCCAGCTTGAACCCAAACCGCGCCAGCCAGCCGCTCATGACGGATCAGCTCCGATCACAAATCAAGCACCAGCCGTTCCGGATCTTCCAGGCTGTCCTTGACGCGGACCAGGAAGGTCACGGCCTCCTTGCCGTCGACGATACGGTGATCGTAGCTCAGCGCCAAGTACATCATCGGCCGGATCACGATCTGGCCGCCGACCACGACCGGCCGGTCCTGGATCTTGTGCATGCCCAAAATGCCGGACTGCGGCGCATTGAGGATCGGCGTCGACATCAGCGAGCCGTAGACGCCGCCGTTGGAGATCGTGAACGTGCCGCCTTGCATGTCGGCGACCGAGAGCTTGCCGTCACGCGCGGCGATGCCCAGCCGGCCGATATCCTTCTCGATCTCGGCAATCGACATTTGGTCGGCATTGCGCACCACCGGCACGACGAGACCCTTTTCGGTGCCGACGGCAACGCCGATATGGGCATAGTTCTTGAAGATGATGTCGGTGCCGTCGATCTCGGCATTGACCGAGGGGATTTCCTTCAATGCGTGCGTAACCGCCTTGGTGAAGAAGCCCATGAAGCCGAGCTTCACGCCATGCTTCTTCTCGAAGATGTCCTTGTACTTGGTCCTGAGCGCCATCACCGCCGACATGTCGACCTCGTTGAAGGTGGTCAGCATCGCTGCGGTCGACTGCGCTTCCTTCAGCCGGCGCGCAATGGTCTGGCGCAGCTTGGTCATGCGCACGCGCTCCTCGCGCGACGCATCGTCGCCCGAGGACGGCGCACGCACGGCGACCGGAGCCGGTGCGGCTTTCGGAATTTCGGCCGGCTGCGACGGCGCGCCCTTGGAAATCGCGTCGAGCACATCGCCCTTCAGCACCTGGCCGCGCTTGCCCGAGCCAGAAACCTGGTCGACCGAAAGATTGTTCTCGGCGATCAGCTTTGCGGCAGCTGGCGCCGGCGGCATGGTGCGCGGCTCGACCGGCCCAGCATCGCCGGCAATCTTGGCGGTCTCGGCCGCGGCCTGCCTGGTCGTGTGCGCTGCGTCCGGGCTCGAAGCCTGCGACACCGCTTGCGGCTTGGTCTCCTGCTTGGACGCCGGGGCGGCCGTGGCGACGCCTGCCGAGATCGAACCGAGCAGCGCGCCGACGCCGACGGTCTCGCCTTCCTTGGCGGTGATCTCGCCCAGCGTGCCGGCGGCGGCGGCAGGCACCTCCACCGTCACCTTGTCGGTTTCGAGCTCGACCAGCGGCTCGTCGACGGCAATGGCATCGCCGACCTTCTTGAACCACTTGCCGATGGTCGCCTCGGTGACGGATTCGCCGAGAGTGGGAACGCGGATTTCGGTAGCCATTGTGCCTGTTCCGTTTCTTCTCTGTCTGTTCTATTCGCCGGGTTTGTTCTATTCGCCGAGCGCGTCTTCGAGCAGGGCGGCGAGCTGTGCCAGATGCTTCGACATCAGCCCGGTCGCCGGCGACGCCGCCGCCGGCCTGCCGGTGTAGCGCACCCGCTGATGCTTGGCGTCGATATGAGCCAGCACCCATTCCAGATACGGATCGATGAACGACCAGGCGCCCATATTCTTGGGCTCTTCCTGGCACCACACCATCTCCGCATTGCGGAAACGCGACAGCTCGGTGATCAGGGCCTTGGCCGGGAAGGGATAGAGCTGTTCGACGCGCAGCAGGTAGATGTCGTTGATGCCGCGCTTCTCGCGCTCCTCGTAGAGGTCGTAATAGACCTTGCCCGAGCACAGCACGACGCGGCGAATCTTGGAATCCTTGGTGAGCTTGATCGCCTGGTTCTGCAGCAGCTGGGCATCGTCCCACAAAAGCCGGTGGAACGAGCTTTCGCCCGAAATCTCCGGCAGCGTCGATACCGCCCGCTTGTGGCGCAGCAGCGACTTCGGCGTCATCAGGATGAGCGGCTTGCGGAAGTCCCGCTTCAGCTGCCGGCGCAATATGTGGAAGTAGTTGGCCGGCGTGGTGCAGTTGGCGACTTGCATATTGTCTTCGGCGCAGAGCTGCAGGAAGCGCTCGAGCCGGGCCGACGAATGTTCCGGCCCCTGGCCCTCATAGCCATGCGGCAACAGGCAGACCAGGCCCGACATTCTGAGCCACTTGCGCTCGCCCGACGAGATGAACTGGTCGAACACCACCTGGGCGCCGTTGGCGAAATCGCCGAACTGCGCTTCCCAGAGCGTCAGCGCCTTAGGCTCGGCCAGGCTGTAGCCATACTCGAAGCCGAGCACCGCCTCTTCCGACAGCATCGAGTTGATGACTTCGTAGCCGGCCTGTGCGGCCGAGAGATTGTTGAGCGGGATGTAGCGGGTCTCGTCGCGCTGGTCGTAGAGCACGGAATGGCGCTGCGAGAAGGTGCCGCGTTCGGAATCCTGGCCGGAGAGCCGGATCGGATTGCCGTCGAGCAGGATGGCGCCGAAGGCCAGCGCCTCGGCCGTCGACCAGTCGATGCCTTCGCCGGAGTCGATCGCCTGGCGGCGGTTTTCGAGGAAGCGGATGATGGTCTTGTGCGCCTCGAAACCCTTCGGCACCTCGGTCAGTTTCTTGCCGATGTCCTTCAGCACCTTGACCGGCACGGCGGTCTTGCCGCGACGCTGTTCGTCCTGGTTGTCGGCGGTGCGCAGGCCGGACCAGGCGCCGTCCAGCCAGTCGGCCTTGTTGGGCTTGTAGTGCTGGCCGACTTCCCATTCGGATTCCAGATGGGCGCGCCAGTCGGCCTTCATCTTGTCGAGTTCGGCCTGGCTGATATGGCCCTCGGCGATCAGCCGCTCGCCATAGATCTGCACCGTCGTCTTGTGGTTGCGGATGTTGGCGTACATGATCGGCTGGGTGAAGGCTGGCTCGTCGCCCTCATTGTGGCCGAAGCGGCGGTAGCAGAACATGTCCACCACCACCGGCTTGTGGAACTTCATGCGAAATTCGATCGCCACCTTCGTGGCATGCACCACCGCTTCAGGGTCGTCGCCATTGACGTGGAAGATCGGCGCCTCGATCATCTTGGCGACGTCGGACGGATAGGGCGACGAGCGCGAGAAGCGCGGATTGGTGGTGAAGCCGATCTGGTTGTTGATGATGAAATGCAGCGTGCCGGCGACGCGGTGGCCGCGCAACCCCGACAGGCCGAGGATTTCGGCAATCACACCTTGGCCGGCAAAGGCGGCATCGCCATGCAGAAGCAGCGGCAGCACCTTGGCGCGCTCTTCCAGCGGCACGATCTCCTCGCGGCTGCGGCCGAACAGATAGTCCTGCTTGGCGCGCGCCTTGCCCATCACAACCGGATCGACGATTTCCAGATGCGAGGGATTGGCGGTCAGCGACAGATGCACCTTGTTGCCGTCGAATTCGCGGTCCGACGAGGCGCCGAGATGGTACTTGACGTCGCCCGAGCCCTCGACCTCGTCAGGAGCGGCCGAGCCGCCCTTGAACTCGTGGAAGATGGCGCGATGCGGTTTGGCCATCACCTGGGACAGCACGTTCAGCCGGCCGCGATGCGCCATGCCGAGCACGATCTCCTTCATGCCGAGCTGGCCGCCGCGCTTAATGATCTGCTCCAGCGCCGGGATCAGGCCTTCGCTGCCATCGAGGCCGAAGCGCTTGGTACCCTTGTACTTGACATCGATGAACTGCTCGAAGCCTTCGGCCTCGACCAGCTTCTGCAGGATCGCTTTTTTTCCAGTAGCGGTGAAGGAAATCTCCTTGTCGGCACCCTCGATGCGCGCCTGGATCCAGGCCTTCTCCTCGGGATCGGAAATGTGCATGAACTCGACACCGAGCGTCGAGCAATAGGTGCGGGTCAGGATCTCCAGCATCTGCCGGATGGTGCCGAATTCGAGGCCGAGCACATTGTCGAGGAAGATCGGCCGGTCGTAGTCGGCTGCGGTAAAACCGTAATTTTCCGGCGACAGCTCGTTATAGTCCTCAAGCGGCTTGGCGATGCCGAGCGGGTCGAGATTGGCATGCAGATGGCCGCGCATGCGGAAGGCGCGGATCATCATGATGGCGCGCACCGAATCGCGCGTCGCCTGATGCACGTCGGCATCCGACAGCACGACGCCATTGGTGACCGCCTTGTCCTTGACCTTCTTTTCCAGATGCTTCTCGACGATGCCCCAATTGCCGTCGAGCGCCGACACCAGTTCGCCATTGGCCTGCAGCGGCCAGGAGGGCTTTGCCCAGGAAGCGCCCTTGGCGTTCTTGCGCACATCGCCGGCGTCGTCCTTCAGCCCGGCGAAGAAGTCCTGCCATTCGGGGTTTACCGACTCTGGATCATCCTCATAGGAGGCATACAACGCGTCGATATAGTCGGCATTGCCGCCATAGAGGAAAGAGGTGAGCGAAAATTGGTCGTTGGCCTGATCTTGTCTTGCCATTTTTGTCCGCGGAGCCTGGCTCCGTCTCCTTTTCAAAAGCGAATAGTGAGTAGCGAATAGCGAGTAGGGATTTTTCCCGGGTCGCGCCGTTACTCTCTTTTCCCTATTCGCTATTCACTACTCGCTACTCACTTGGCCTTGATCGCCTCGACCAGGGTCGTGCCCAGCCGTGCCGGCGATGGCGAAACCTTGATGCCGGCTGATTCCATCGCCGCGATCTTGTCTTCCGCGCCGCCCTTGCCGCCGGAGATAACCGCGCCCGCATGGCCCATGGTGCGACCGGCCGGCGCGGTGCGCCCGGCGATGAAGCCGGCCATCGGTTTCCTGCGGCCGCGCTTGGCCTCGTCCTTGAGGAACTGCGCGGCGTCTTCCTCGGCCGAACCGCCGATCTCGCCGATCATGATGATCGACTTGGTCTCGTCGTCGGCGAGGAACATTTCGAGCATGTCGATGAACTCGGTGCCTTTGACGGGGTCGCCGCCGATACCGACGGCGGTGGTCTGGCCGAGGCCGACATTGGTGGTCTGGAACACTGCCTCATAGGTAAGCGTTCCCGAGCGCGAAACAACGCCGACCGAGCCCTTGCGGAAGATGTTGCCGGGCATGATACCGATCTTGCATTCGTCGGGGGTGAGCACGCCGGGGCAGTTCGGGCCGATCAGCCGCGAGGTCGAGCGGTCGAGCCGCGCCTTGACCCTAACCATGTCCATCACCGGAATGCCTTCGGTGATGCAGACGATCAGCGGGATCTCGGCTTCGATGGCTTCGAGGATGGCTTCGGCGGCGCCCGCCGGCGGCACATAGACCACCGAGGCATTGGCGCCGGTCTTTTCCTTGCCCTCGGCAACGGAACCGAAGATCGGCAGGTTTTCGCCCTTGGCGCCGGTCCAGGTCTCGCCACCCTTCTTGGGATGGATGCCGCCGACCATCCTGGTGCCGTGATAGGCCAAGGCCTGCTCGGTGTGGAACGTGCCGGTCTTGCCGGTCAGGCCCTGAACCAGCACCTTGGTGTTCTTGTCGATGAGAATGGACATCGGAGCCCTTTTCTAAAAACCGTTGATCGAGGAAGGCGAAACGCGCCGGTAGACGCCGCTCACCATGTCTTGCCAGCTGTCGCTGCCGGCAGGTTTGAAATGCAGTCGCATCCGGTAGGCATCGGGAGTGTCGAAAATATACGTCACGCGCGCTGAGCCGCGCGGCGATGACCGCTCCAGAATCAGTTCTGCGCCGTTCCATGCACCTGTGGCCGGCGAGGCCGGCATAAAACCCATGGAATCGAACTGATGCATGGTGACGAGGCTGTTTGGCTGGTCGAAGCCGAACACTGAGTGCGACCCGAACGAGACCGTGCCGTCGCGGCGCTGGCGATAGCGCTGCACCACGAACAGGCCGCCGAACTGCGCCTCCGCCAGCACCTCCGACGTCGCCGTGCCGCCATCGGCCCATTGCGTTTCCGCCACCTCTTCCTCGCCGCGCCACGCGCCGACCAGCGCCTGCAGGCGCTGGTGATCGGCCGAGAGCGAGGAAAAGGAAGCCGCGTTCATGGTCAGAGCCGCTTCAGGTCGGTGACGGTGAGGTCGCTCTTGGCATTGCCGGTGTTGAGCGTCGTTGCCGGCTCGAACATCAACACCACGGGCTCGGCGGTCAGCGACCGCGGCCGGTGCTCGACACCCCTTGGCACGACGATGAAGTCGCCCTCGCCGAGCTCGACCGGACCGTCGCGAAAATCGATGGCGATGCGTCCGCGCAGCACGAGAAAGGCCTCGTCCTCATGCTCATGTGCATGCCAGTCGAAGGTCTCGCCGAACTTGGCGACCTTCGCCTGGCTGTCATTGACGTCGCCGGCGATATGCGGATCGAAGACCTTGGTGATCGTTCGATCCGCCGCCTCGACCAGGTTTATCTTGCGCGGAGGCATTCGCCTTCAGCCCTTCACCGCCGCCACGATCTTCTTGGCTGCGTCGTCGAGATCGTCGGCCGACACGACGTTGAGGCCGCTGTCGTTGATGATCTTCTTGCCGAGTTCGGCGTTTGTGCCTTCGAGGCGCACCACCAACGGCACTTCCAGGCCGACTTCCTTGACCGCGGCAATCACGCCCTCGGCGATGATGTCGCACTTCATGATGCCGCCGAAGATGTTGATCAAAATGCCTTTGACCGCCGGATCCCGGGTGATGATCTTGAACGCCGCCGTCACCTTCTCCTTCGACGCGCCACCGCCGACATCGAGGAAGTTGGCGGGTTCGGCGCCGTAGAGCTTGATGATGTCCATCGTCGCCATGGCAAGGCCGGCGCCATTGACCATGCAGCCGATATTGCCGTCGAGCGCGACATAGGCGAGGTCGTATTTCGACGCCTCGATCTCCTTCTCGTCCTCTTCGGTGGTGTCGCGCAATTCCATCAGTTCGGGGTGGCGAAACAGCGCGTTGTTGTCGAACGACACCTTGGCGTCCAGCACGCGCAGGCGGCCGTTTTTCATCACGATCAGCGGGTTGACCTCGAGCAGGCTCATGTCCTTCTCGACAAAGGCCTTGTAGAGGATCGGGAACAGCGTGCCGGCATCCTTGGCGGCATCGCCGGTGAGGCCCAGCGCTTCCACCAATATGTCGACGTCGATGGTCGTCACGCCGGCCAGCGGATCGATGGCGCGGGTGATGATCTTTTCCGGCGTGTCGTGGGCGACGCCTTCAATGTCCATGCCGCCCTCGGTCGAGACGACGAAAGCGATGCGGCCGACCGAGCGGTCGACCAGGATCGACAGATAAAGCTCGCGATCGATGTCGGCGCCGTCCTCGATATAAAGGCGGTTGACCTGCTTGCCGGCCGGGCCGGTCTGCTTGGTGACCAGCGTGTGGCCGAGCATCTCATTGGCGTTGGCGACGACGTCGGCCACCGACTTCGCCAGCCGCACGCCCCCCTTGGCGTCGGGCGACAGTTCCTTGAACTTGCCCTTGCCGCGGCCGCCGGCATGGATCTGGCTCTTCACCACATAGAGCGGACCGGGCAGCGCTTGTGCCGCGGCTTCCGCCTCGCTTGCCTTGAACACCGGCACGCCCTCGGCCACCGGCGCGCCAAAGCTCTTCAGCAGCGCCTTGCCCTGATATTCATGGATGTTCATCTGGATGGTCTCCGGATCGGCTGCTTGGGGGGATCACTTCGAGGCGAGGTGCGGGGCGATCTTGACGCAGGCCTCGGTCAGGCCCTGCACCGTCGCCACCGAGGCGTCGAACATCTTCTGCTCGGCCTTGTTGAGGTCGATCTCGATGATGCGCTCGACGCCGCCGGCGCCGATCACAACGGGAACGCCGACATAGGTGCCCTTGACGCCATACTGGCCCGAGAGATGCGCCGCGCAAGGCAGCACGCGCTTCTTGTCCTTGAGGTAGGATTCGGCCATCGAGATCGCCGAGGCGGCTGGCGCGTAGAAGGCCGAGCCGGTCTTGAGCAGACCGACGATCTCGGCGCCGCCGTCGCGGGTGCGCTGGACGATCTGGTCGAGCTTTTCCTTCGAGGTCCAGCCCATCTTGATGAGATCGGGCAACGGAATGCCTGACACAGTGGAGTAGCGGATCATCGGCACCATGGAATCGCCGTGGCCGCCGAGCACGAAGGCGGTAACGTCCTCGACCGAGACCTTGAATTCCTCGGCTAGGAAATAGCGGAAGCGCGCGCTGTCGAGCACGCCGGCCATGCCGACGACATGGGTCTTGGGCAGGCCGGAAAACTTCTGCAGCGCCCAGACCATGGCGTCGAGCGGGTTGGTGATGCAGATGACGAAGGCCTTGGGTGCATATTTCTTCAGCCCGGCGCCGACCTGTTCCATGACCTTGAGGTTGATGCCCAGCAGATCGTCGCGGCTCATGCCTGGCTTGCGCGGCACGCCCGCGGTGACGATGCAAACGTCGGCGCCCTCGATGCCGGCATAATCATTGACGCCGGTCAGCCGGGAATCAAAACCGTCGACCGGCGACGACTGCGCGATATCGAGCCCCTTGCCTTGCGGAATGCCCTCGGCAATATCGAACAGCACCACGTCGCCGAGGTCCTTGAGGCCGATCATGTGAGCGAGCGTGCCGCCGATCATGCCGGAGCCGATGAGCGCTATCTTGTTGCGTGCCATGTGAGGAAATTTTCCCTTTGTCTGTGACGACGCCCAAAATCCCTGGCGATCTGTTGACGGCGTCGAGGAAGAGGCCGGAATGCTATGGTCTCAGCTAGATTTCGCCGCATCCAGTAGCCCCGGTGGAAAATATATTCAATCGATTATTTTCGAGTGAATGATTTCAATCGGTTAGAAACATTGGGACTTACGTAAACGTCAAAGTTTGTAGGCCAGCTTGGGAGATTTTACACAATGAGCGTGGAAATCAGAAGACTATATCCAGGCGATGACGCCCTTGTGAAGCGCATCGCCGAGGACGTGTTCGACGAGCCGGTCCGGGCAGACAGGCTTGCTGCCTACCTCGCCTCATCATCAGGTCATCTCATGATCGTGGCATTGGCCAGCGGCGTCGTCGACCAATGCCCCACAATCATCCACCGCCATCCCGACAAGGTCAACGGACTCTACATCGACGAAGTCGGCGTCTCACCCGCCTACCAGCGCCAAGGCATCGCGCGAAAAATGCTCGACGCGATGTTCGCGCTCGGCCGCGAGCAAAGGTTGCGGCGAAGCCTGTGTTGGAACCGAGCCGGACAATGTTCCATCGCGCGGGCTTTATGAAAAACGCAGGGAGGAGCATGGGCAGGCGGAGGCGTTTGTAATGTATGCGTATGACCTTTAGGCGTCGGCGGGACAGCGCCCCCCTCTGCCTTGCCAGGCATCTCCCCCACGAGGGGGGAGATCGGACGTCACGCGACCTTTCGCCAATCTCCAATGGCCGCAGGAATGAGCGGAGCGCCGAAACCGCCAATCTCCCCCCGTGTGGGGGAGATGTCCGGCAGGACAGAGGGGGGCGCGAAGGATCACTACATAATGACCTCTTCGAACCCTCAGACCTGCACTTCCGCCTTCGCCTTTTGCCGTTCCGCCCAGTCCTCCAGCCAATCCCGGCTCTGCATTTCAATCAGCCGCGAGGCCGTGCGCTCGAATTCGAACACCTCGTTGCCGCGCCTGGCCGTATAGAGCTCAGGGGGCGAGGCATCGGCGCTTACCACCAGCCGCGTGTGATGATCGTAGAGCGTGTCAATCAGGAGGATGAAGCGCTTGGCCTCGTTGCGCTTGCCTTCGCCCAGCACCGGCACGTGATCGATGAAGACGGTCGAGAAGCGGCCGGCAATCGCCAGGAAATCGCGCGCGCCGAGCGGCTTTTCGCAGAGATCGGCGAAGGAAAACCGCGCCGCATTGCCGGAAGCAGCCGGTATTCTCACCTGCCGCCCCTTGAGCGTCAGCGCGGTCTCGGCCGTTGCCGCCCCGTGCGTCATCGCCTGCCAGGCTTCGTCGAGCATACGATCGGCTTCGGCATCCCCCGGCGTGACATAGACAGGCGTGCGGGCGAGCTTTTCCAGCCGGTAGTCCTTGTCGGCATCGAGCGTCAGCACATGGGCGTGGCGCTCGAGAATGCTGATGAAGGGCAGGAAGAGTTGGCGGTTCAGCCCGTCGCGATAAAGGTCTTGCGGCGCGACATTCGAGGTGGCGACCAGAACCACGCCATTGGCGAACAGCGCCGAAAACAGCCGCGACAGGACCATCGCATCGGCAATGTCGGTGACCGAAAACTCATCGAAGCACAGCACCCAGGCCTGTTCGGCAAGCTGAAGCGCGACCGGCGGGATCGGGTCGTCCTCCTTGACGTCGCCGTTCTTGCGCGCCTGCCGGTGCTTCTGGATGCGGTCCTGCACATCGGCCATGAAGTCGTTGAAATGAACGCGGCGCTTGCGCCTGACCGGCAACAGCTCGAAGAACATATCCATCAGCATGGTCTTGCCGCGACCGACGTCGCCATGAATGTAGAGGCCCTTGACGACCTCGCGCGTCTCGCGCTTGCGGGCAAACAGCCAGCCGAGCGCGCTCGACTTGTGCGCCAGCCGCTTGACCGAGATCTCGTCTGTCAGCCGGTCGAGCGCGGCGGCGATGCGCTCCTGCGCCGCATCGCGCTCGATGGCGCCGGTTGCGACCAGATGGTCGTAGCGCTGCCTGACGGTCGCATGGGTCTGGAGGCCGTCACGCAGATGCATCGGTCACGTCGCTGTCTAGGGATAGGCAGCCTATCTTGTAAGCGATATCGGCAAGCCGTTGGTAGTCTGGCCGTCGAATTTCGAACCGCCCGAGGAATAGAGCCGCGCCAGCGTGCCGCCATTCTCGTCATAGAGCGTCAGCTGCTTGCCGGCGACGTTCCACGATTTGATGCCGTCGATGGGCGGCGGGCAATGCAGCGGCCCGGCGCGGAAGCCGGCGCCAAATTTGGTCTGCGGCGTCGCCACCTTGCAGCTCTGTCCGGACACGCTGGCGTTCCAAACGCCGGCAACGCTCGCAGCGGTAAGGTCGGAGGCTCCGGCCGGCGCCGATCCGTCCGGCGGCAGCGAGGCGACCTGCGCGCCTGCCGGCGCGGTCGGGAATTGCGATGGGTCGGTGGTGCCCGGCGCTGCCGGGGGCGGCAGTTGGCTTCCGCTCACCGTGCCGGCGGGCGCGGGCTGCAGCGGGGCGGGCTGCTGGTCATCCATCGATGAAAAACGCGAGGTCGAACAGCCGCTCGCAACGAGCGCTGCCAGCGATACGGCCATCAGCCCGCTTCTCGAAAAAATCATTCCAACCTCCGTCGGATCCGGCTGGGGGGAAGCCGTCCGCACAATCTCACCCCTCACCAAGATGGAGAAGGTGGCGAAATTTCAACCCGATATGGTTAAAATAGGGTTTGCACCACGAATTGTTGTAAATTTGTCGCAAAATGGCTGGCGGACAAAAGGCATGTCTTCGCTCTAGCGCGGTTCCAACCGGTACATTGGTTGCGAAAGCGGCACCGGAGCCCGCAGCAGGTCGGCGCATCGGCGGTCGAGCGCAACTGCCGGCGCAAAACTGACTGAAGCGCTTGAGGCGCAAGGCCTGGCGCGTGAGCGGTTTCGCGCCTTCCGTCCGGGCGAGCTTTGGGACGTTCCCGAGATCGAGCGCGGCTGAAGTCTGCATTTGGCCGTTTACGGCACTGCCGTTTTAGCCGATGTTCTATCGCAACAGGGGGAACAGATGAAATCAATCTTGGCAGTTTTGATCGCGCTGGTAATTTCGACGCCGGCCGCTTTCGCGGGCGAAATCTCCGATCGCGCCGCTGAAGCCGAAAAGGCACTGCAGGCGGGTGATGGCGCCGGCGCGCTGGACAAATTCCGCAGCGCCGAGGACGCTCTGTGGCAAGCGATGCCGCTTGGCGTGCAAAATGTGAAGCATATCCTGTCGGCCAGCGGGTTCGGCGCCTACGCCGAGCGCCCGAACCATGTCTACAAGCCGGGCGAAGAGATTGTGCTTTATATGGAGCCGGTCGGTTACGGCTACGGCTCGGATGGGCTCGGCAACAACCAGATCGCGCTTTACGTTGACCTTACCGTGCTTTCCCAGTCGGGCGAGAAGCTGGGCAGCGTCGAAAAGCTTGGTCGGGTCCAGCTCGCCTCGCGCTCGCATAACCGAGAGATGTTCTTCAAATTAAACGTCTCCCTGGATGGCGTTCCCCCCGGCAAATACCGCGCGGATTTCCTCATGCACGACGAGAACTCGCCAAAGACGGCGCCTTTCACGACCGACTTCGAGATTGCCGAATAGCGCGCCCAGTCGGAGAGAGCCTCGCGGCAAGAGGGAACCAGAGCGCGGCAGATGCGTTCTTAGGCCGCTGCAGTCAATTTGCGAGGCATTGTCCATGATCAAATGGATCATCATTCTTCTCATCGTTGCTGCCGCCGCCAGCCTGCTCGGCATGCCGGCGCTGGCCGGTGCCGCCGCCACCGGCGCGCGCGTGCTGATCGGCATCGTTCTCGTCATCTTCCTGCTGATCGTGCTCGGCGTTTTCGCGGTAACCTAGACGCAGCCCACACTGGTAATTCCCGCCCGTTTCCGCCATATAGCGGCGAAACGCACAGGAATTACCTCAGATCATGGCAGGCACTGCCCCCTTCGCCAAGATGAACGGCATCGGCAACGAAATCATCGTCGCCGACATGCGCGGCCGTGCCGATAGGGTCACGGCGGCGTCGGCTGTCGCGCTGAACGCCGATGCGGCGACCAGGTTCGACCAGATCATGGCGATCCACGATTCGCGCACGCCGGGCACCGCCTTTTACATCGACATCTTGAATTCCGACGGCTCGGGCGCGCAGGCCTGCGGCAACGGCATGCGCTGTGTCGTCCAGGCGCTGGCCGCCGAAACCGGCCAGAAGACTTTCACCTTCGAGACCCGCGCCGGCATCCTCAACGCCGTCGAACATGCCGACGGCACCATCTCGGTCGACATGGGCACGCCGCGCTTCGGCTGGCAGGATATCCCGCTGGCTGAGGAATTCCGCGACACCCGCATGATCGAGTTGCAGATCGGCCCCATCGACGCGCCGGTGCTGCATTCGCCTTCGGCTCTCTCGATGGGCAACCCGCACGCCATCTTCTGGGTCGAAAACGATGTCTGGTCCTACGAACTCGAGCGTTTCGGCCCGCTGCTCGAAAACCATCCGATCTTCCCCGAGCGCGCCAACATCACTATCGCCCAGGTAACGTCGGCGGAGACGATGATCATCCGCACCTGGGAACGCGGCGCCGGCCTGACCAAGGCCTGCGGCTCGGCCGCTTGCGCTTCCGTCGTCGCCGCTGCCCGCACCCGGCGCACCGGCCGCAGCGTTACGCTGATGACGCCCGGCGGCGGCTCGCTGCATGTGGAATGGCGCGACGACGACCACGTCATCCTGACCGGTGCCGCTGAATGGGAATTTTCCGGCAGTTTCGATCCGTCGACCGGCACCTGGGCCCGCGACACCGAAAGCGCGGCCTGATGTCTGCACTTGCCGATACCAAGGGCCTCAACTCCCAAGGCATAGACGTCGTCACCTTCGGCTGCCGTCTCAACACCTATGAATCCGAGGTGATGCGGCGCGAGGCCGAAAGTGCCGGCCTCGGCGCGCTCAAAGGCGGGGCTATCATCTTCAACACCTGCGCCGTCACTTCGGAAGCGGTGCGCCAGGCCAGGCAGTCGATCCGCAAAGCCCGCCGCGAAAACCCGGCGGCGCGCATCATCGTCACCGGCTGCGCCGCGCAGACCGAACCGCAGAATTTTGCCGCCATGGACGAGGTCGACCTCGTGCTCGGCAATGAGGAGAAGCTGAAGGCGAACTCCTATCGCGCGCTGCCGGATTTCGGCGTCAACGACACCGAAAAGGCGCGCGTCAACGACATCTTCTCGGTGCGCGAGACCGCCGGCCACATGGTCGACGCCATTGAGGGCCGGGCGCGTGCTTTCGTCCAGGTGCAGAATGGCTGCGACCATCGCTGCACCTTCTGCATCATCCCCTATGGCCGCGGCAACTCACGCTCGGTGCCGATGGGCGCGGTTGTCGAGCAGGTCAAGCGTCTCGCCGGCAACGGCTACGCCGAGATCGTGCTGACCGGCGTCGACATGACCTCTTTCGGCGCCGACCTGCCGGGCGCGCCGAAGCTGGGAAAGCTGGTGAAGACCATCCTGAAGCAGGTGCCTGATGTGAAGCGGCTGCGGCTGTCCTCCATCGATTCGATCGAAGCCGACGACGATCTGCTGGACGCCATCGCCACCGAACCCAGGCTGATGCCGCATCTGCATCTGTCGCTGCAGTCGGGCGACGACATGATCTTGAAGCGCATGAAGCGCAGGCATTTGCGTGACCAGTCGATCCGCTTCTGCGAAGATGTGCGCAAATTGCGCCCGGCAATCGTGTTCGGCGCCGACATCATCGCCGGCTTCCCGACCGAGACCGAGGAAATGTTTCAGAATTCGATAAAGATCGTCGAGGAATGTGGGCTGACGCACCTGCATGTCTTCCCGTTTTCGCCGCGTGAAGGCACGCCCGCCGCGCGCATGCCGCAGGTCCGCCGCGAATTGGTCAAGCAGCGCGCGGCCCAGCTGCGCGCCGCTGGTGAGGCTGCGTATCGCCGCCATTTGTCGTCACTCCCGGGAACGCGCCAGTCGATCCTGGTCGAGCGCGACGGCCTCGGCCGCACCGAAGGGTTCACGCTTGCGGCGCTCGACACGGGCGCGCCGGGCGAGATCGTCGAGGCAGACATCACCGGCCATGACGGCGCGCGCCTGATAGCCTCGCCCCTCACTGCCTGCGCCGCCTGAGACGATTGAAGCATGGCCGGTTTTTTCAAGAACATATTTTCGTTCGGCAAGAAGGAAGTCGTCGAGGAGCGCATCGACGAAACCGCTCCCCTGCCGCCGATCAAATGGGATGCGCTTGAGGCGCTGAAGCCGGCGGCCGAGCAGGTCGTTCCGGAGTTCTTGAAGCGCGAGGAACCCGAGCCGCCGACGCCCCACCCTCGCCTCGATGGGGAGGGTCGCCACGAAGTGGCGGGGAGGGGTGAGAGCGCCGACGCCTGCGCCACTCACCCCCACCCCCAAGCTTCGCTTGGGACCTCCCCCATCAAGGGGGAGGTAAAGCCTGCGCCGCAGTCGGCGCCAGAAGAACCGAAGCCCAAACCCGCGCCGACCATCCCGCCCGCGCCGGAACCGGTCGTCCCATCCGAGCCGGAACCGTTGCCGGAGCCCGCGTCGGTAGAAGAACCGCAGCCTGAGCCCGCTCCCGTCGAAGTGCCGACGCCTGCCGAGACTCCAGCAGAACCGGCCGCCCCGATCGAAGTGCCGCAACCGTCCGCGCCTCCCGCACAGCTTACCTCAGAGGTCAGCGCCGCCCCTCATCCGCCTGTCGGCACCTTCTCCCCGTATAGCCACGGGGAGAAGGACGAGGCGCCCCACCCTCCCCTCGATGGGGAGGGTCGACGCGAAGCGGCGGGGTGGGGTGATGGCGCCGACGCCAGCGCAAATCACCCCCACCCCCAAGCTTCGCTTGGGACCTCCCCCATCAAGGGGGAGGTAAAGCGCACGTCGATTGAAGCTGTACCCGCGCCGGTCGAAGCCAAGACCATCGTTACCGAGCTAGCGCCCGCGCCGGCCCCGCAACCTTCGCCACAGTCAAAACCAGCTCCCGGCAAAGTCACCGTCACCAAAAAGGTCGAGCAGAAAGCCGAGCCGCAAAAGGCGCCCGAACCGGCGCCGCGAGGTTCCTGGTTCCAGCGCATGCGCGACGGGCTTGCCCGCTCCTCGAAAGAACTCACCGGCAACATCGCCGGCGTCTTCACCAAGCGAAAGCTCGACGAAGAGACGCTACAGGACCTCGAAGACGTGCTGATCCGCGCCGATCTGGGCATGGAAACAGCCTTGCGCGTCACCGATGCCCTCGCTGCCAGCCGCTATGGCAAGGATGTCTCCGACGCGGATGTCCGCACCATCATGGCGGCCGAGGTGGAGAAGGTGCTGGCCCATGTCGCCATGCCGCTGGAGCTCGACCTGTCGCACAAGCCGCATGTCATTCTGGTGGTCGGCGTCAACGGCACCGGCAAGACCACGACCATCGGCAAGCTCGCCGCCAAACTGACCGATGGTGGCCTGTCGGTGATGCTGGCCGCCGGCGATACCTTTCGCGCTGCAGCCATCGAGCAGCTGAAGATCTGGGGCGAGAGGACGAAGTCTCCGGTCATCGCCTCGAAGATCGGCGCGGATGCCGCCGGCCTCGCCTACGACGCTTTCGAACGCGCCAAGGAGGCCGGCTCCGACGTACTGATCATCGACACCGCCGGCCGGCTGCAAAACAAGACCGAACTGATGGCGGAGCTGGAAAAGATCGTGCGCGTGCTGGGCAAGCTCGATCCGGAAGCGCCGCATACCGTGCTGCAGACGGTCGACGCCACCACCGGCCAGAATGCGCTCAATCAGGTCGAGATCTTCCGCAATGTCGCCGGCGTCAACGGCCTGGTGATGACCAAGCTGGACGGCACGGCGCGCGGCGGTATTCTGGTCGCGATCGCGGCAAAGCACAAACTGCCGGTCTACTTCATCGGCGTCGGCGAACAGGTCGACGACCTCGAACCATTCTCGGCCAGCGAATTCGCCAGGGCGATCGCGGGCGTAGCGTAAAAAGCACGATCCCGAAGAGCTGCAGGCTTTTTTGGACAAGATCATGCGTCAGAAGGAAGTCATGAACCCTCCCATCCTCGAACGCGACCCGTCCGACCCGCGAAAGAAGAAAGAAAGCGTCAATCCGCTGCTCAAGCTGGTGCTGGAACTCGGGCCGCTGATGGTGTTCTTCTTCGCCAATGCACGCGGCGCCTGGCTGGTGCAGAAATTTCCTGTCCTGGCCGAGTTCGGCGGGCCGATCTTCGTCGCCACCGGCCTGTTCATGGCGGCGACGGCGGTCGCGCTGATCGCCTCCTGGCTGCTGCTGCGCACCTTGCCGATCATGCCGATGGTCTCGGGCGTCGTCGTCTTCATCTTCGGCGCGCTGACGCTCTATCTGCAGGACGACGTGTTCATCAAGATGAAGCCGACCATCGTCAACACCCTGTTCGGCGGCGTGCTGCTCGGCGGTCTGTATTTCGGCCGATCGCTGCTCGGCTATGTCTTCGATTCGGCCTTTCGCCTCGATGCCGAAGGCTGGCGCAAGCTGACTTTCCGCTGGGGCCTGTTCTTCCTGTTCCTGGCTCTTGCCAATGAAGTGGTGTGGCGGAATTTTTCCACCGACTTCTGGGTTACCTTCAAGGTCTGGGGCATCATGCCGATCACCCTGTTGTTCACCTTCAGCCAGATGCCGCTGATCCTGCACCATTCGATCGAGGATAAGGCCGAGAAGGTGGAAGAAGCCGGCAAGTAGAGCAATTCCAGGAAAAGTGTGAAGCCGTCCGGAATTGCGTCAGAATAAACGGAGACGGCCATGGAATTCGTCACCACGCGCGATGAACTGAGGACGATCTACAAGACGCCGCGGCCGACCGACACCTCGATGCGCAAGGAACTCAGGGCGCTCGACGGCCACTGCCGCTCTTTCATCGGCAAGAGCCCTTTCGTGCTGATCGGTTCTTCCGACGGCGCCGGCAATGCCGACGTGACGCCGAAAGGCGACAGACCGGGCTTTGCCCTTGTCCTCGACGACACGACCATCGCCATTCCCGACCGGCCCGGCAACAACCGGCTGGACACGCTGGAAAACATCCTGCTCAACCCTTCGGTCGGGCTGCTTTTTCTCATCCCCGGCATGAACGAGACGCTGCGCATCAATGGCGACGCCCGCATAACCGTCGATGCCGGTTTGCGCGAGCGCCTCACCGTCGACGGCAAGCAACCGCAAAGCGTCGTCGTGGTGAGCGTCAAGGCCGCTTACATGCACTGCGCCAAGGCCTTCATGCGCTCCGAATTGTGGAAGCCGGACAGCTGGCACGACCGCGCGACGTTGCCGACGCTCGGTCAGATCCTGTCCGATCAGATGGCGCATGCCGAAACTGCCGACGATTTCGACCGCTCGCTGGACGAGGCCTACAGCAAGACCCTGTGGTAAATTTCGCGTACGATTCGCCATTGCAGTCCTTTGCCGGTTTCCCTAGCCCTGTTTCCCCGTGATCGAACTCCTCGCCATCTCCGGCAGCCTGCGCGCCGCCTCGACCAATTCGGCGCTGCTGGCGGCGCTGTCCGCGAACGCGCCTTCGGATTGCCGCGTAACTGTCTATGACGGGCTCGGCCTGCTGCCGATCTTCAACCCGGATGACGAAGGCGAGCGCACACCGGCCGAGGCCATGCGGCTGATCGAGGCCGTCACCAGCGCCGATGGCATCATCGTCTCCTGCCCCGAATATGCCCATGGCGTGCCCGGCGGCATGAAAAACGCTCTCGACTGGCTGGTCTCGCGCGACGCCGCAGTCGGCAAGCCCGCCATGCTGGCCCACGCCTCCGCGCGCTCGCTCTATGCCCGCGCCGCGCTGGCCGAGATCATGCGCACCATGTCGTTCGCGCTTTGTGAGAATGCGGTTCTGGAGATTGCCTTGCTCGGCAAGAAACCGCCGGAGATAGAAGCGATCCTGGGAGAGGACGAGAACCTGCGGGCCATGCGCGAAGCGGTGCAGGTTTTCGCGAGTTTTATACGCGCAAACGTTGCCTCGTCATCCTAGGGCGGAGCAAGGAGCGAAGCGACGCGGCGCAGACCCTAGGATGACGAACGAAAGGGTGCGGCGCACCCCAACGTGCCGCTGTGCTACCCCTTCCGCAACGTCTCGACATCGGTCACACCGACATACCAGTCGCGCGCGTTGACCTCTTCGAACACCACCCAGACGTCGTCATTGCTAAGCCCGGTGGCGTCCATGATGGCCGCCGTGACCTTTTTGGCAATGTCGGCCTTCTTGCCAGCGGGATCAGCGGCGATCACTTCCTTGACGATGCGGATGTTGACGAATGGCATGATGTCCTCCCCTTGAATTGTGTCTGATACCGCCGCCGCTGGGCGGCTTCGAAATCCGCTCCGGCGAACCGCTTGGCGGTGGTTCCGGCGGCCGCAGCGCAACAGGCGCCGCCGGCAGGCGCAGAAACGCCATCAAGGGCCGCCAGAGAAGCGTTTGCAGCAGCCTCAATACGTCTTCGCCCCGTTCACCATCAGCCGCACCATGTAGAGCGACGTGGTGCCGGCGATGTAGAGGCAGTTCAGCTTGTTGCCGCCGAACACGCAATTGGCGGTCACTTCCGGCACCTTGACCTTGCCGATCAGCGTGCCGTCGGGATCGTAGCAATGGATGCCGTCGGCGGCACTGGTCCAGATGCGGCCGGCCTCGTCGAGCCGGAAGCCGTCGAACAGGCCGGCCGTGCAGTCGGCGAACACCTTGCCGCCCGAGACCTTCTTGCCGTGCTTGCCGACGTTGAAGACCCGCATATGCGCGGGGTTCTGCGCGCCATGCGTGCGGCCGGTGTCGACGACATAGAGCTGGCTTTCATCCAGTGAAAAGGCAAGCCCGTTCGGCCGGACCATGTCGGTGATGACGGCCTCGACCTCGCCCGTATCCGGATCGACCCGGTAGACATTGCAAGCGCCGATCTCGCTTTCGGCCTTGTCGCCCTCATAGTCGGTGTCGATGCCGTAGCTCGGATCGGTGAACCAGATCGAGCCGTCGGATTTCACGACCGCGTCATTGGGCGAATTCAGCCGCTTGCCTTTCCATTCGGCCGCGATGGTGGTGACGGAACCGTCATGCTCGGTGCGGCTGACGCGGCGGCCGGAATGCTCGCACGTCACCAGTCGGCCCTGGCGGTCGACGGTGTTGCCGTTGGAATTGCCGGAGGGCTGACGGAAGACGCTCACATTGCCGTCGGTCTCGTCATAGCGCAGCATGCGGTTGTTGGGGATGTCGGACCAGACGACATAGCGGCCGGCGGCGAACCAGGCCGGCCCTTCCGCCCACTGACATCCGGTAAACAGCTTTTCCACCTGGGCGTTGCCGTTGAACAGCCGCGCGAAACGCGGATCCAGAATTTCGTAATAGTCTGCGGTCGCCATGCATTTCCTCCGGGCATCACGTGACGCGCGGATCAAGCCAGCCTGCGGGCGCGATGGCAAGGTGGCGCAGGCGCAATTTGTAAGACAAAAGGTGCCCGGCCGGCATGGCCCGCCAGCCTGTCCGGCCGTTTATGGTGCTGTAGCGCTGTATTAACCCGCTATGCGCCCTGTGCAATGGTGCATTGCAACATCTTCTTTTTGCATCGCACCATTCCTATGTCATGGTGCGAACGACCAAGGGAGGAACAAATTCACCGCTGATATGCGGCACGAAAGGACCCTTGCTATGGCTTTTGACAACCTCTTCTCCCGCGCGCGCTCCTCGATGGCCAAGCGCCGCCACTACAACCGCCTCGTCGCGGAAATCGAAAACCTAACGAGCCGCGATCTGGCCGACCTGCGCGCCGACCGCTCGGAAATGCTCTACCAGATCCACAGGCAGATCTACGGCTGAGCATTTCAGACGTCAGCGGGGCACCGCCCCCTCACCCGGATTGCCAAACCGAATTGCATGAGCAATTCGGGCAATTCGACCTCTCCCCCCGGGAGAGGAGCTAGCCTGTGCCGATGCTTCCCTCTTCTCCCCACGGGGAGAAGGTGGCCGCGTAGCGGCTCGATGAGGGGGCATGGCGCCAACGTCAGCCCGGTGCCGCGAGCGCCTTTTCAATCTGCGGCAACAGAACATCCCTCGCCGACTCCCCTGTCAGCGGCCCGACATGCTTGTAGGCAATCTTGCCGTCCTTGCCGATGACGAAGGTTTCCGGCACGCCGTAGACGCCCCAGTCGATGGCCGTGCGGCCGGCCTCGTCGACACCTATCGCCTGGAACGGATTGCCGAGATCACCAAGGAACCGGCGCGCGTTTTGCGCTTGGTCCTTGTAGTTTAGCGCGGCCATGACGAAGCGCTTGTCCTGCGACAGCTGCAAGAGCACCGGATGCTCTTCCCGGCACGGCGCGCACCACGATGCAAAGACGTTGACCAGCGTTACCTTGCCGGCGAAGGCTTTTGAATCCAGCCCGGGCAGGTTTGATCCTTCCAGCGCCGGCAGGTTGGTCTGCGGCGCCGGCAGGCCGATCAGCGCCGACGGCACTGCCGCCTCGTCGCGTCCCGACAAAAGCTGCGACAGGAACAATCCGGCGAGGCCGAGAAAAACCAGCAGCGGCAACAGCACGATCAGGCGGCGGCGCGGCGACGCCGGCGTTTCGCTTTCCGTGCTCATGGCTTGCTGGCCCCAGTGCTGGCCCCAGTACCGGCTTTGTCCGAGCGACGCCGCACGCCGGCCGCTTCGAGTTCCGCCAGTTCGCGCTTGCGGGTCCGCTGGTCGAGCAGGATCCAGCCGATCAGCCCGGCCAGCACGATCGCCGTGATGCCATAGGCGACCGCGACATAGAGTGCGTGTGCACTCATGCGCTTCGCGCCCCTTCCACCGTCGCTTCGTCGTGCTCGATCATGGCCTTCCCATGGCTTTGCGGCTTTCTTAGCTTTGCGGCTGGGGCTTCGCAATTGATCCGTCGCGCCGCAGCGGTCATATCAGTCCGTTCCATGCCGCAGCGCCAGTGCTGCCGCCACCGGACCCAGCACGGCAAGAAACAGCGTCAGCGCGGCAAGAATGAGGAAGGGCTGCAGGAACGGATCAGGGTCGGCCACCGCGCCGTAGCTCGCCGACACTCCGAAGATCAGCACCGGGATGGTCAGCGGCAACACCAGCACCGAGATCAGCAGCCCGCCGCGCGGCAGCGCCACCGCCACCGCCGCCCCGACCGCGCCGATGAAAGTGATGGCCGGCGTGCCGACCAGCAGCGTGAGCGCGGTGGCGCCGATGCTGAGCGGCTCCATGTTCATGAACAGGCCGAGCAGAGGTGCCGCAACCACCAGCGGCAGAACGCTGCCCATCCAGTGCGCCAGGCACTTCACCAGCACCGTCAGCGCCAGCATGTGGCGGTCATTGCCCAGCACCAGAAGATCGAGCGAACCGTCTTCGCGATCGGCCTGAAACAACCGGTCGAGGCCGAGCAGGCAGGCGAGCAGAGCGCCGATCCAAAGGATCGCCGGACCGATGCGGGCGAGCAGCTTCAGGTCCGGTCCGACACCGAAGGGGATGGTGGCGATGACGGCGAGGAAGAAGATGACGCCGGTGAGCGCTCCGCCGCCGGCGCGGACGGGGAGGCGGATGTCGCGCAGGAAGAGGGCTAGCATGATTTGAGATGCCCGCGCTTGAGCACCCCCCTCTGGCCTGCCGGCCATCTCCCCCTCAAGGGGGGAGATTGGATAGAATTTCGGCCTTCGCCAATCTCCAGCGCAGCAAAATCTGCTCGGCAGCCGAGCTGCTGATCTCCCCCCTTGAGGGGGAGATGGCCGGCAGGCCAGAGGGGGGTGCCTGGCACCGACATCAAATCCCCATCCTCAATTCCTTCGCCCCATCCAATCCCAGCGGCAGGTGCGTCGCCGCGACAATAATCCCGCCCTCCGCGCAATGCCTCGTCATCAGCCCCGCAAACCGCGCCTCCGAAGCCTTGTCCAGCCCGGCCGTCGGCTCATCCAGCAGCCACAGCGGCTTATGACTGACCAGCAATTTCGCAATTGCCGCGCGCCGCCTTTGCCCGGTCGACAGATAGCCGAAAGGCAGGTGGCCGATGCCGCCGAGACCAACCGTCTCCAGCGCCTCTTCGACACCCGACTGCCCATCGCCGTTGAAATCGCGCCAGAAGCGCAGATTCTCCGCCACGCTGAGCGCCGTCTTCATTGCGTTGAGGTGGCCGAGATAGTGGACCGCCGAAGCGATCGTCGGAAACGTCTCGCCGCCGCCCTCGATGCGCACGTCGCCTTGCGCCTTCGGCAGCAGCCCGGCGATGACCCTGAGCAGCGTCGATTTGCCCGAACCGTTCGGCCCGGTGACGACCAGCACCTGGCCCTGGTCGAGCGCAAAACCGATGCCGGAAAAGACCGTCTCGCCGCCGCGTTCGCCGCCCAGATTTTCGGCAATCAGCCGCATGCCTGCCCGTCCCGAAAACTTTACCGCGCGATAGCTGCCGCATCGCACAAATTTGCTCCGCAACTGTCTAGAACTATTCCAGAAAATTCTCTATATGCGGGACATCCGTGCCAGCGGTCGGCACGGGAACAGAATTTGCGCCGAACCAGCGCACGCGCCGCCTTGAACGGCTCGGGTTGGCTGGGAACGGACAGCGGAAATGGCCGTACCCGCACCTTTGCGCGTGATTGCATGCCCATCGGCGTCCGTTCCCTTTCAGGCTGAACAGACAAGGACGGACCGCACGTGTCAAAATCCCTCGACAGTTTCAATTGCCGCCGCACCCTCACCGTGGGTGGCGCGGACTATGTCTATTACAATCTGGTCGAGGCCGAGAGGAACGGCCTCACCGGCATTGCCCAGCTGCCTTATTCGATGAAGGTGCTGCTGGAAAACCTTTTGCGCAATGAAGACGGCCGCTCCGTCACCAAGGACTCTATCCAGGCTGTGGCCGGCTGGCTGACGGACAAGGGCACCGCCGGCGTCGAGATCGCCTATCGCCCGGCGCGTGTCCTGATGCAGGATTTCACCGGCGTCCCGGCGGTGGTCGACCTTGCCGCCATGCGCGACGGCCTCAAGGCGCTCGGCGGCGATCCGCAGAAGATCAATCCGCTGGTGCCGGTCGACCTCGTCATCGACCACTCCGTCATCGTCGACGAATTCGGCACGCCACTGGCCTTTGCCAGGAATGTCGAGCTCGAATATGAGCGCAACGAAGAGCGCTATAAATTCCTGAAATGGGGCCAGCAGGCGTTCCGCAATTTTCGCGTCGTGCCGCCCGGCACCGGCATCTGCCATCAGGTCAACCTCGAATATCTCGGTCAGGTCGTCTGGACCAACACGGAAGACGGCGAAACGACCGCCTATCCCGACACCTGCGTCGGCACCGATTCGCACACCACTATGATCAACGGCCTTGGCGTGCTCGGCTGGGGCGTCGGCGGTATCGAGGCCGAGGCGGCGATGCTCGGCCAGCCGGTTTCCATGCTGTTGCCCGAAGTCATCGGCTTCCGCCTTACCGGCAAGCTCAGGGAGGGCATCACCGCCACCGACCTGGTGCTGACCGTCACCCAGATGCTGCGCAAGAAGGGCGTCGTCGGCAAGTTCGTCGAGTTCTTCGGCCCGGGCCTGTCCAACATGACGCTGGCCGACCGCGCCACCATCGGCAACATGGCGCCCGAATATGGCGCCACCTGCGGCTTCTTCCCGGTCGACGGCGAGACCATCCGCTATCTCACAATGTCGGGCCGCGAGGAAAGCCGCATCGCCCTGGTCGAGGCCTATTCCAAGGCGCAAGGCATGTGGCGTGACGCCGGCTCGGCCGACCCTGTCTTCACTGACCTGCTCGAACTCGAGCTCGACAGCGTCGTGCCGTCGATGGCAGGTCCCAAGCGCCCCGAAGGCCGCGTTCCGCTCGAAGGCATTCCGGCCGGCTTCGCAAAGGCGATGGAGACCGAGTACAAGAAGGCTGCCGAAATCCACAAGCGCTATGCCGTCGAAGGCACCGAGCATGATCTCGGTCATGGCGATGTCGTCATTGCCGCCATCACGTCCTGCACCAACACCTCCAACCCGAGCGTGCTGATCGGCGCCGGCCTTTTGGCGCGCAACGCCAACCGGCTCGGCCTCAAGCAGAAGCCGTGGGTGAAGACCTCGCTGGCGCCGGGCAGCCAGGTGGTCGCCGAATATCTGGAAAAGTCCGGCCTGCAGAAGGAGCTCGACCAGATCGGCTTCAACCTGGTTGGTTTCGGCTGCACCACCTGCATCGGCAATTCCGGCCCGCTGCCGGCGCCGATCTCCAAGACCATCAACGATAAGGGCCTGATCGCCGCCGCAGTGCTCTCCGGCAACCGCAACTTCGAAGGCCGTGTTTCACCTGACGTGCAGGCGAACTATCTGGCGTCGCCGCCGCTGGTGGTAGCCCATGCTTTGGCCGGCACCGTCACCAAGGACCTGACCACCGAGCCACTCGGCGAAGGCCGCGACGGCAAGCCGGTCTATCTCAGGGATATCTGGCCGAGTTCGGCCGAGATCCAGGAGTTCATCGAGAAGAACGTCACACGTGAGCTATTCGCCCGCAAATATGCCGACGTCTTCAAGGGCGACGAATACTGGCAGAACGTCAAGGCGCCGGAAGGCCAGACCTATGCCTGGGACGACAACTCGACCTATGTGCAGAACCCGCCCTATTTCGCCGGCATGACCTCCGGTTTCGGCAAGATCGGCGACATCAAGGGCGCGCGCGTGCTCGGCCTGTTCGGCGACAAGATCACCACCGATCACATCTCACCGGCGGGTTCGATCAAGGCCGCTTCCCCGGCCGGCAAATACCTCACCGACCATGGCGTCGGCGTTGCCGACTTCAACCAGTACGGCACAAGGCGCGGCAACCATGAGGTGATGATGCGCGGCACCTTCGCCAACATCCGCATCCGCAACCACATGCTGGGCGAGAACGGCCGCGAGGGCGGCTACACCATCCACTACCCGTCGAAGGAAGAGGAATCGATCTACGACGCGGCGATGAGATACAAAAAGGAAGGCGTGCCGCTGGTCATCTTCGCCGGCGTCGAATACGGCAACGGCTCCTCGCGCGACTGGGCAGCTAAAGGAACGAATCTCCTCGGTGTCCGTGCCGTCATCGCCCAGTCCTTCGAGCGCATCCATCGCTCCAACCTGGTCGGCATGGGCGTCATCCCCTTCGTCTTCGAGGAAGGCACCTCATGGGCCTCGCTCAACCTCAAGGGTGACGAGCTGGTCGAGATCGACGGCATAAGCACCATCAAGCCACGCCAGACGATGATCGCCAAGGTGACCTATGGCGACGGCACCGTGAAGAACGTGCCGATCATCTGCCGCATCGATACGCTGGACGAACTCGACTACTTCAAGAATGGCGGCATTTTGCAATACGTGCTGCGCGATCTGGCCGCGTAGCGGCCAGGGCTTAGGCAGTAGGGATTGGGCGGTAGCGGGGAACGACATCCCCTACTCCCTACTCCCTACTCCCTACTCCCTACTCCCTACTCCCTACTCCCTACTCCCTACTCCCTACTCCCTACTCCCTACTCCCTACTCCCTACTCCCAGTCTTTCCAAAGCATTGCCCGACCCGATCGAAGCCCCGCCCTGTACGACAGGAGTAAAAACCGGCTGGGCTCAGCAAGATCTGCCCCACGCTCCTGATGCCATGCTCCCGATCGAACCGGGCGGTGAAGTGCTCCCCCTGTGATGGCCATACCCATGGTTGCGGCAGCAAAAATTTCACCGCAACGTGACTTCCCGTTGACTGTCGCTTCTGCCACAAATCTGGGCAACCAGAACAAGGCCGGCGTCACCGGCGGGAATCGGAACGATCATGGCACCTCGACACCCTCTCCGGCTTGCGGCTTTTGCGCTGGCCTTCTCGGCGCTTGCCGGGACCGGGTTCGCCGAGGAATCGGGAACGACCCAGACCGACAAACCGCAGATTGACAGGCCCTTGGGCGTGGTCGAGCTGTTCACCAGCCAGGGCTGCAATTCCTGCCCGCCGGCGGACGCTTTCTTTGCCGAGCTGGCGGCCAAGGACAACGTCGTCGCGCTCGCCTACCACGTCAATTACTGGGACTATCTCGGCTGGCAGGACACGCTGAGCAGCAAGGACAATACCGACCGGCAATATGACTATATGCGCGCCTTCGGCACCCGCTCCGTCTACACGCCGCAAGCCGTCATCAATGGTCGCAGCCATGTCAACGGCGCCAGCCGCAAGGAGGTCGACGGCGCGCTTGGCCGCATGGAGAAATCCGGTGAAGGCATGCGGGTCAGCGTCAAGGTCAGCCGCACCAGCGATCGCGTCATGATCGATGCCGGCGACGCCGGTAGCGGCCCCAGCGACGCCCATGTCGTCATCGTCTATTTCGAACCACCGCAGACGGTGACCATCGCCAAGGGCGAGAACACCGGCCGCAGCATGACCTACTGGAACGCCGTCACCGGCATCCAGACCGCCGGCATGTGGCACGGCAAGGCGCAGCGCTACGAATTGCCGATGACCGAGATCGCCAAGAAAGGCGGCTGCGCCGTGCTGCTGCAATCGGTCGGCAAGGACGGCCTGCCGGGGCCTATTCTGGGCGCGGCGTTTATTCACAAGCCTTAAGAGGCTGGTCCATATCTTTTGATATCGGCGGGACAGCACCCCCCTCTGGCCTGCCGGCCATCTCCCCCGCAAGGAGGGAGATTGGCAGCTTCGCCACATCCGCCATCCTGTCCCACGTTTGAGATTGGCGAAAGCAAACGCGAAATCTGATCTCCACCCTTGCGGGGAGATGTCCGGCAGGACAGAGGGGGTGTGAAGGATCACGACGACAAGTGTCTGGCGCCGCCCAACAAAAAAACCGACGTCAGCTTGCTTCTGACGTCGGTCATTTAGGCTTTGGGATCGTCGCACCCGGTCTCTCCCTGAGGAAAGTCCGAGGTTGGTTCGATCCGACGCAGACCCGTGGGCGGGGGGCTTGGGGTTTACGAGCCGGTGCCGGACCGAACCGTCTCAGGCAACGCCGGTAAATTCGTCGGACATTGGGGCATGAGCGCGGATAAAAAAAGGCAGAAATGTGGCGAGGCATCACCAATTCAAACACCGCGTTTTATAAAAGTGACTGGACGTTGCGAAAACAGCGCGGTCCCGGGATGGTTAGCCGGGCCTTGCAATTCCACGGCGAACACGCCAACTTCTGCAAGCGAGATTCATTTTCAAAGGGATCGCGGGATGACCGATCGCAGCGGTGGGACGGAGGATGGGGACGCATCCGCAATATTGATCCCGCTGCACGAGGCGCGACGCGAACGCCTCGACCAGCCGGTCCGTTTCGACCGGCGTGAACTCGACGAGATCCTGAAGCTGTACGGACGCATGGTCGCCGCCAACGAATGGCGCGACTATGCCATCGATCATCTGTCTGATCGGGCTGTGTTTTCAGTCTTCCGCCGGGCCAGCGAAGTGCCGCTGTTCCAGATCGTCAAGGATCCGAAACTGGCACGCCGGCAAGGCGCCTTCGCCGTCATCGCCGCCGGCGGCCGAATCCTCAAGCGCGGCCAGGAACTCGGTCGCGTGCTCAACGTCTTCGATGCTAAGCTGAAGATTGTCCAGGCCTAATTGAAAATTGGGGAATTGAAGAGCTGAAGAATTGAAAAAAGAGGATGTAACGGTCGAAATACCGCAGGATTTGTTCTCAGCTATTCGGATCCTCAATTCTTCAGTTCTCTTCAGTTCTCCTCAATTCCCCTCCTCAGGCTCTCACGAAACTTCCGCTCCGGCAGCGAATGCGGATCGGGCGGAACCGTTACGCCGCCATTCAGCGACAGCTGCATGAACACCGTGTCAAGCCAGCGCCCATGCTTGTAGCCGGAGCCTTCCAGGCGACCGGAATGGCGAAAGCCGAGCTTTTCATGCAGCCGCACCGAGGCGCTGTCTGCATGGCCGTCGCCGATCACCGCGACGATCTGGCGAAAGCCCGCCATACGGCAGGCTTCAATCAGCGCCTGCATCAGCAGCAGCCCGACGCCCTGGCCCTTCGCATCAGGCGCGACATAGACGGAATCCTCTACGATGAAGCGGTAGGCCGGGCGCGGCCGGAACGCGCCGGCATAGGCGTAGCCGAGCAGCGCGCCACCTCGTTCCGCCACCAGATAGGGAAAGCCCCCCACCGTCAGGCTGTCGAAGCGCGTACCCATCTCAGTGCGGCTGGGCGGCTCCAGCTCATAGCTCGCGGTGCCATGCGTCACGGCGTCAGCGTAGATCTCGGTGATTCGGCCGAGGTCGCCTTCCAAGGCCGCGCGGATGGAAAGAGTGCTCATAATTTATGCAGACGATTCATCTGCCTCCATGACAGCAAAGGCCGGCACAAAAGAAAAGGGCGGCCGTTGGGCCGCCCTCTTGATATCAGCTGGTCCAGTTGCCTGATGGGAAGACCGCCTACCGGCGATCGCCCATGAACTGCAGCAGGAACATGAACAGGTTGATGAAGTCGAGATATAGCCTCAACGCGCCCATGATCGCCTTGCGGCCGGCAACGTCGGCCTGATCGCCTTCGTAGTACATTTCCTTGATGGTCTGCGTGTCGTAGGCGGTGAGGCCGGCGAAGATCAACACGCCGATCGCCGAGATAGCGAAGCCGAGCGCCGACGATTGCAGGAAGATGTTGATCAGCATGGCGATCACCAGGCCGACCACGCCCATGACCAGGAACGAGCCGAACGCCGAAAGGTCGCGCTTGGTCGTGTAGCCGTAGAGCGACAGCGCGCCGAAGGCGGCCGCCGTGGCAAAGAAGGTCTGAGTGATCGAGGCGCCGGTGTAGACCAGGAAGATGGTCGACAGCGACAGGCCGACCAGGCCCGAATAGACCCAGAAGGTGGTTTGCGCCGCGGCCACGCTCATCGACTGGATCCTGAACGACAGGAAGAAGACGGCGGCGAGCGGAGCCAGGATGACCACCCAGCGGAAGGCGCTGGCATAGATCAGCGTGCCGAAAGCGGTCAGCTGTCCGTCGCCGGTGACGGCGAGCTGGAAAGCGCCCCAGGCGGCGACGCCGGTGATGAGGAGGCCAAGCCCCATCAAATTGTAGACCTTGAGCATGTAAGTGCGCAGGCCTTGGTCGATGTCGGCGCGCGCGCCCGGCACGGCCGAAGTCTGGTAGTTGCGAATGGGCTCAGCCATTGGAATCCTCTGTTGCTTCTGCCCCGTACGGTGTCAGGCCCTTTCGGACCTGGGCGCCGCTGGCGGGGCTCCAGCATGCCTGTGGCGAAATATGATGGTTCTTGACGTCAAGAACAAGACCGTAACGGGCTGCAACGCTTGGTGAATCTCCGGAAGCCGGTTTTCTTGGGCTTCCTTGACTGCACATTACCAAGATTTAATCGGAAACGGCAGATTCGGCCAACCTTGCCGTTTTGGGCCTAGAGGTCGCGCAGCACCGGCGCCGCCTTGTGCCCGAGCACCCGCCAGGTGCCGGCAAGGCCGATGCCGACCGTGATCACCAGCGCAAACACCAAGGTCGCCACTGCCACCTCCGGCATGAAATGCGACGGCAACGTCATGATGCGGGCAACGATGTACCAGGCGGCGATGCCGCCGGCAGCCAACGCAAACACCGCGGTGGCCAGGCCGATCAGCATGTATTCCAGCGAAAACGCCGCGATCAGCGTGCGCCTCGTGGCGCCCAACGTCTTCAGCACCACGGCATCGTGGATGCGGGCGCGATTTCCCGCGGCGAGTGCGCCGGCCAGCACCAGCACCGAAGCGATCAGCGCCACGCCGGCCGCGGCCCGGATCGCCGTGCCGAGCTGGCCGACCAGCCGGTTGACGACGTCGAGCGCGTCCTTGACCCGAACTGTCGTCACCGCCGGGAAGGCGCGGGTGACGGCGTTGAGCAGGCGGGCATCCTCTGCTGCCGTGGCATCCTTTTCGGTCAGCGTCGCCAGCCAGCCATGCGGGGCGCCGGCAAAGGTGCTGGGCGAGAACACCATGACGAAATTGATGCCCATCGTCTCCCATTGCACCTCTCGGAAATTGGCGATCCTGGCCGCTACATTGCGTCCGAGCACATTGACGGTGACGGTATCGCCGAGCTTCAGGCCGAGCGCCTTGCCTTCATCGTTGGAGAACGAGACCAGCGGTTCGCCGCTGTAGTTCTCCGGCCACCAGCTGCCCTCGGTCAATGTCGCATTGGCCGGCTGTTTGGCGTCGTAGGTCAGGCCGCGATCGCCGCGCAGCACCCATGCGCCTTCCGATGGCACATTGGCCTTGTCGACACTAACGCCGTTCAGCGCCATCACCCGGCCGCGCAGCATCGGCACCTTGACCAGCGTTCCCTTCGGCGCCTCTTTGCCGATCAGTGTCGAGAAGGCATCGACCTCGCTATTCTGGATGTCGACGAAGAAGAAATTCGGCGCCCGTCCCGGCAGACTGCCGGAGATCTGCTGCCTGAGATTGCCGTCGATCAGCGCCAGCGTCACCAAAAGCGTCAGCCCGAGGCCCAGCGACAGCACGACGGACGGCGTCAGCGCGCCGGGCCGGTGGATGTTGCCGATGGCGAGCCTGAGCGCGACCGAGCGCACACGCGGGCTTTTGCGCGCCACCCACTGCACCAGCGCACCGACCAGGCGCAACACCAGAAAGGCAAAGACCGTCGCGCCGACGAAGATCAAGGCGATGCGCCGGTCGCCGGAAAACAGGATGGCGAGCGCCGCCAAAGCGACCGCGATGCCGACCGCCGTGGCAAGATAGGGCAGGCGTGGAAAGCCGCGGCCCTCAAAACCCATTTCGCGAAACAGCGCGGTCGCCGGCACATCGCGGGCGCGGCCGAGCGGCAACAGCGCGAAGGCAAGCGTCACCAGCAGCCCGAACAGCGCGGCAAGAGCCAGCGCACCGGGATAGAAGCCGCCTTTAGCCGGCACCGGAATGACCGACTGGAGCGCAGCGCTGGCAGCAAACGGCATGGCGGCGCCGAGGATGAGGCCAAGCGCGATGCCGAGGCCGGCGATCATCAGGATCTGCACGAGATAGACGGTGAAGACGAAGCCGCCCGAGGCGCCAAGGCTCTTGAAGGTGGCGATGACGCCGCGCTTGCCGTCGAGATAGGCGCGCACCGCATTGGCAACGCCGACGCCACCGACGACCAGCGCCGTCAGCCCGACCAGCGTCAGGAATTGCGAGAAGCGCTCGATGTTGGAGGACAGCGCCGGCGCGGCGTTCGAGCGGGTGCGGATCGACCAGCCGGCTTCGGGGAAATCGCTCGCCGCCCGATCCTGGATGGCCTTGAGATCGGCCTCGCTGGCGCCGGCCGGCAGCCGAACCTTGTAGGCATTCTCGACCAGGCTGCCCGGCTGGATCAGGCCGGACGCGGCAAGCCCTTGCGTCGAGACCATCAGCCGCGGCGCGAAGCCGAAGCCGTCCGACACCGCATCCGGTTCGCTCACCAGCCTGGCCCGCAATTCGAATGTCGCGCTGCCGACCTTCAGCCGGTCACCGATCTTCACATTCAGCCGGTCGAACAACAGGTCTAGCGCGGCGGCGCCAAAGACGCCTGATTTCTCGCCGAACAAATCCTCTCTGCCAAGCTGCGGCGCGGTCTCGAGCGCGCCATAGAGCGGATAGGCGTCGTCGATGGCCTTGGCCTCGACCAGCGCCTGGTCGGAGCCGTCTTCCAGCCGCGCCATCGAGCGCATATTGGCGCTGTGCGACACAGTGCCGAGGCGGTCGAGGAAGGTGCTTTCGGCTGGCGTCGCATCGCGCTGGTTAAGCTGGAAGCGCAAGTCGCCGCCAAGCAGCGTCTGGCCCTGGTCGGCAACGCCTGCGGTGATCGCCTGCGCCACCGAATTGACCCCGCCGATTGCAGCGACGCCGAGCGCAATGCAGGCAAGGAAGATCAGGAAACCCGACAACCCGCCGCGCATCTCGCGCAGCGAGAAGCGGAACGCGAGCTTCAGCGTCTGCGACAGTGGCATCAGGCCGGCACCTTGACCTGCGCTACCGGCGCATCCTCGATGCGGCCCGAGCGCATCGACACCTGGCGCGAGCAGCGCGCCGCAAGGGCCGGATCGTGCGTGACCAGCACCAAGGTCATGCCGCGCTCGGCCGCCTTGGCGAACAAAAGGTCGGCAACCTGCCGCCCCGTCGCCTGGTCGAGATTGCCGGTCGGCTCGTCGGCGATGAGAATGCGCGGCGACGGCGCCAGCGCGCGGGCGATCGCCACGCGCTGCTGTTCGCCGCCGGAGAGCTCGCCCGGATAGTGGGTGACGCGGTCGCTCAAGCCCACCGCCGCCAGCTCGCGCGCCGCGACACCGAACGCATCGGCATGGCCGGCCAGTTCCAACGGCACCGCGACATTTTCGAGCGCCGTCATGTTGGGAATGAGATGGAAGGACTGGAAGACGATGCCGATGTTTCGGCCCCGAAAAGAGGCGATCTGGTCCTCGCTTTTGCCGTTCAGCAATTCGCCGGCGATCCGCACCGTCCCCGAATCGACCCGCTCCAGCCCGGCAAGCACCATCAGCAAGGTCGACTTGCCGGAACCCGAAGGGCCGACAATGCCGGTCGCCTCGCCGCGCGTCACGTCAAGGCTGACGCCTTTCAGCACATGCACGGACGAAGCCCCTTGGCCCAGGGTCAGGGATATGTCTTTCAGCGCGATGACGGCTTCTGTCACAATTAAAGCGTCCTATATCAGGATGAAGGCTCTGCTTGCCGGAAGCCGTCGCCGGAAGAATTCCTCGGGTATATGGGGCCTGCCACATGTCTTTCAAACGCAAGATATCTTTCAAACGCTTGAATGCCGCAGGGCTCGTCCTTTTCGTCACCCTTTGCGGCGCCATTTCGTCCGTGCGCGCCGAGACGTTCACCATCGTCGGCTTCGGCGACAGCCTGATGGCCGGTTTCGGCCTCGGGCCTGGCGATGGCTTTACCGACAAATTGCAAGCTGCGCTGCGCGCCAAAGGCCATGACGTCACCGTCGCCAACGCCGGCGTTTCAGGCGACACCTCGAGCGGCGGCTTGGCGCGGCTTGACTGGTCGGTGCCGGATGGGACAAGGCTGGTTATCCTCGAACTCGGCGCCAACGACATGCTGCGCGGCGTCTCGCCCAGCATCACGGAAAAGAACCTGGACGACATGCTGGCGAAGCTGAAAGCGCGCAAGATCGCGGTGCTTTTGGCCGGCATGCGCGCCGCTCCCAATCTCGGCGCCGACTACCAGAACGCCTTCGATGCGATCTATCCAAAGCTTGCCGCGAAATACGATGTGCCGCTCTATCCGTTTTTTCTCGATGGCGTCGCCGGGCAGTCCGGCCTGCAGTTGGAGGATGGCCTGCATCCCAATCCGAAGGGCGTCGCAGCGATGGTCGAGCGCATCCTGCCCGCCGTGGAGAAGGCGATTGCGGCAGTTCAGGGTGGCGGTTGAACGCCGGCGTGACGAGAATAACACGCGGCGATCATTTTGACCGGTGTGGCCAAAAAGGACATATAGCCTCCAAAAGGAGGGTCATATGGCCATTATCATCAAGAGAGAGGACGCTGTTCGCCTCGCGCGAACTTTGAAACAAAAGACCGGGCTGCAGAGGGCCCGGGGTCGCCTGTTCGTAAAAATGCCTGCAACCAACAAACCACTTGCCCCGTTTGACTATCGATGATTCGCTAGGGGCACAGTTCGATTCGAGGAAGGGAGGCTCACCATGCCGCGTCTTTTCACCGCCCTCGAAATACCGCGTGACGCCGCTCTTTCGCTGTCCCTGCTCAGGGGCGGCCTGCCCGGAGCCCGCTGGATCGATGTCGAAAACTACCATCTGACGCTGCGCTTCATCGGCGACGTCGAAGGCCATGTCGCCGACGAAATCGCCAACGCACTCGACCGGGTGCACCGCCCATCCTTCTCGCTCACCCTGTCCGGAGTTGGCGCGTTCGGCCAGAAGAAGCCGCACGCCGTCTGGGCCGGCGTCTTCGCCTCGCCCGACCTTTCGGCGCTGCAAGGCGAAATCGACCGCATCTGCCAGCGGCTCGGCCTGCCCGCCGACCCGCGCAAGTTCACCCCGCATGTTACGCTGGCACGCTTGCGCAATTCGAGCCCGCTCGACGTCGCCCAGTACCTGTCGGCGCGCGGCAATTTTTCGACGCTGCCGTTTCGCGTCGGCCGCTTCGTGCTGATGTCGTCGCGCGATTCGGTCGGCGGCGGTCCCTACATTGTCGAGGAGGCGTGGCCGCTCTCCGGCGTCGACGCCCGCGCCACCAACCTCGTCGCCAGCGCCTCGGACGCTTCGCGGATCATGCGGTAGACCGAAGCGAACGCTTCGGCCCCGCCATAATAGGGATCCGGCACGTCGCGGGTTTTGCCCTGCGCAAACTCTGCCAAGAGATGAATACGTTCGCGCGCACCGGCCGGCGCCAACGCCTTGAGGTCGCGGACATTTTGCCGATCCATGCCGAGGATCAGGTCGAAGCGCGAAAAATCCTCCGGCCTGACCTTGCGTGCCCGCTGCCCTGATATGTCGAGGCCGTGGCGGGCCGCAATCGCGATCGAGCGCGGGTCGGGCGCTTCGCCGAGGTTCCAGCCGCCGGTCGCCGCAGAGTCCAGCACAATATCGTCCAGCACCATGTCGCGGCCGCGTTCCGGGGCGCGAAACACGCCTTCGGCCAGGGGTGAGCGGCAGATGTTGCCGAGGCAGACGAAGAGTATGGAATTTATCGGCTTTACGCTCATTCGATATGCGCCGTTCGTGCATTTGGAAGCCCAAAACGCAAAGGACTTTTGGGCGACTTGCATTATGGTGAGGGTCGATAACTGGGATAGCACGGGAAATCATCATGACGAGAGAGAAACTCAGCAAGGACGCCATCGCCGCCGCACTGGCCGAACTGCCTGGCTGGTCGCAGGCAGCCGATGGCGCCTCCATCAAGCGCAGCTTTGTCTTCAAGAATTTTTCCGAAGCCTTCGCCTTCATGACCCGCGTCGCGCTGGCCGCCGAGAAGATGGACCATCATCCCGACTGGTCGAACGTCTACAAGACTGTCGACGTGACGCTCAACACCCATGATGCCGGCGGTGTCACCGCGCTCGACATCGCGCTGGCCAAGAAGATGAATGGGTATGCAGGCCGCTGAACGCTGGGGCGGCAACGCCAAATCGGCGCCATCCTCTTGCAGTGGACCGGGACTTTCACCACATTTTCCGTGGCGGCCGCGCGCAACGCGTAGCGCGACGGCCGGCAAGGAGAGGATTGATGGCGCAGCAGCCCGGTTTTGATTTCTTCGGCTTCGGCAGCAAGCTCGGCGACGAGAGTGAAGTGCGCGCCAAATTCTGGCGCACGGCCAAGAAGGCCGCCCGGCAGATTCCGTTCATGGAAGAGGTCGTTGCCGGCTATTATTGCGCGCTCGACAGGAAGACGCCTTTGCGTGCCAAGGGCATATTGCTGGCAGCGCTTGGCTATTTCGTGCTGCCGGTCGATGTCATACCCGATTTCGTCTTCGGCCTCGGCTTCACCGACGACATCGCCGTGCTGACCGCCGCGATCTCCGCGGTAAGCGCCCATATCACCCCTGCGCACCGCAAGGCCGCCAAGGAGGCGATCGCCGACAAGAGCTGAATCGGCGTCGCGTTGGCAACTGGGTTCAGAAGAAATCCTCCGCTCAAACAGGACGATAGCGGCTTGGCTTCGGGTTCCGCTGCGGCCGTTCGAAAAGTCAAACTCTTGCCGCTTTCGTGGCCTCCAAGTCGCCGCAGGGACATTGCGAAAGCCGTTTTTTCAAGAAGCGGCGCGGAAATGGCGGTGGTTTCCATGGGTGAATGTCCTTTTCCAAGGGAAATTCACCGTTTGGTAACCCAGATTAAATCAAAATGAAGCGACGGGCAGGACGCCAAGCCGGCCTGCCCCGCACCATTTGGAATACGGGAAAAGCGATGCGCGGATTGATTGCACTAGTCTCGAGCCTGGTCCTGGTGGCCTTTGCCGCGCCGGCGCTGGCGCAGCAGGCGACCAAGATCGGCCAGCACAATGCCTGGGGCACCTACAGCTACCAGGCGCAGGGCGGCAAGGTCTGCTATGTGCTCACCGTGCCGACCGACAAGCAGCCGCCGACGCTCGATCATGGCGACATGTTCTTCTTCGTCAGCCAGCGCCCGGGCCAGCAAGTGTCCTACGAGCCGCAATTCATCGCCGGCTACACATTCCAGGAAGGCTCCAAGGCCACCGTCACCATCGACAAGAAGACGTTCTCGATGTTCACCCGCGGCAAGTCGGCCTGGGTCGAGAACGCCGCCGAAGAGCCGGTGCTGATCGCCGCCATGAAAACCGGCACCGACATGAAGGTCTCGGCGAAGTCTGGCCGCGGCAATCCGACGACCTATGTGTTTTCGCTGAAAGGCATCTCGGCCGCGCTGACGTCGATCGCCAAGTGCAAGTAGGCTAGCGCGGTTCCCGCCGCATGACTCTCGCCGCAACCTGTGCTATGCGCCGCGCTTCTTTTCGGCACGATGGATGAAATCGGCCGCAATTCGCTTATATTGGCGCTGATATGACCCTTTCCTTCGATCTCACCACTGAGGGCGCACGCGATGCGTTGCGCGCCCGCGCCACGCCCGAGAAGCCGTCGCTGATCGGCCTGACGCGGGCCGAGCTCGGTGACGCCCTCATCAGTGCCGGCATCGTGCCCGAGCGCCAGGCGAAAATGCGCGCCCAACAGCTCTGGCACTGGATGTATGTGCGCGGCGTCTCCGACTTTGCCGGCATGTTCAACATCTCCAAAGATCTGCGCGCCGAACTGGACAAGCATTTCACCGTCGCCAGGCCCGAAATCGTCGAGGAGCAGATTTCCTCCGACGGCACGCGCAAGTGGCTGTTCCGCTTTCCGCCGCGCGGCGCCGGCCGTCCCGTCGAGATCGAGACCGTCTACATCCCCGAAGAAGGCCGCGGCACGCTATGCATCTCATCGCAGGTCGGCTGCACGCTGACCTGCTCGTTCTGCCACACCGGCACGCAGAAGCTGGTGCGCAATTTGACGGCGGAAGAGATCCTGGCGCAATTGCTCACCGCCCGCGACCGGCTCGGCGATTTCCCCGACCGCGACACACCCGACGGCGCCATCGTCCCTGCCGAGGGCAGAAAAGTCTCCAACGTCGTCATGATGGGCATGGGCGAGCCGCTCTACAATTTCGAGGCGGTGAAGAAGGCGCTGCTGATTGCCTCCGACGGCGACGGACTGTCGCTGTCGAAGCGCCGCATTACGCTCTCGACCTCCGGCGTGGTGCCCGAGATCTTCCGCACCGGCGAGGAGATCGGGGTCATGCTGGCGATCTCGCTGCACGCCACCAATGACGATTTGCGCGACCTGCTTGTGCCGATCAACAAGAAGTATCCGCTGAAGGAACTGATCGAGGCCTGCCGCGCCTATCCCGGCCTGTCCAACGCCAAGCGCATCACCTTCGAATATGTGATGCTGAAGGACGTCAACGATTCCATCGAGGACGCCAAGGGGCTGATCAAGCTGCTCAAAGGCATTCCAGCCAAGATCAATCTGATCCCGTTCAACCCGTGGCCGGGCACCAACTATCAGTGCTCGGACTGGGAGACGATCGAGAAGTTTGCCGACTACATCAACAATGCCGGCTATGCCTCGCCGATCCGCACGCCGCGCGGCCGCGACATCCTGGCCGCCTGCGGGCAGCTCAAATCCGACTCCGAACGCATGCGCAAGGTCGACCGCCTGGCGCTGGAAGCCATGATGATTGCGGGGCATGGCGAGGCGTGAGCCGCCTCTTCGCCTATATCCTCCGTTTCGCTGTCATCCTGTTCGGCTATGTCGTCGCCTCATTGGCGGCGAGCGCCTTTCTCAACGTGCTGTTCCTGGCTTCCGTCGGTTATATGCCGGACGATGCGCACCCAGCGGCGGCCGCGGCGCTGTATTTTTCGATCCCGTTCGTGGCGCTGTTTGTCGCCTATTTCGCTTTCATACCGGCGGTGGTCGCAATCCTGATCTCCGAGGTCCTCAGCCGCCGCGACTGGCTGTTCTATGCACTCGCGGGCGGCTTCGTGGCCGCGGCCTTCCTCGGCTTCGTCCACCAGAACGTGGATTTCGACGTCACCGAACCGCGCGCCATCGCCGCGGTGATCGGCTGCGGCATGGTCGGCGGCATCTTCTACTGGCTAAGCGCCGGCCGCTGGGCCGGAAGCTGGTGGCAGGCCGCTACTTCGCCTGAGCGGTCAGGATCTTGAGCGCGAAGGCCGAAAACACACCGGCAAAGAGATAGTCGACGACCCGCGTTACGCGCGGGCTGGCCTTCATCGCCGCCGAAAACCTTTCCGCGGCAAACACCATCGGCGCTGTCATCGGGATCGACAGCACGATGAACATGAGGCCGAGGAAGAACAGTTTTCCCGGCGCGTTCGGATCGTGAGCGGAGACGAACTGCGGCAGAAACGTCATGAAGAACAGGATGATCTTCGGGTTGAGCAGATTGACGCCAAGCCCGGCGGCCCAGCTGCGGAACAGCGAAATTTGCGGCCCGTTCTTCTTCTGCGGTGAAAACGCCGAGCCCTTGGTGATTGCCTGCCAGGCCAGGAACACCAGATAGGCGGCGCCGAAAATTTTCAGCACGAGGAAGGCCATTGGCGAGGCGACGATCAGCGCCGAGATGCCGACCGCCACCAAAGCGTTCCGAACAGAGCACCCGCCAGCGAGGCAAAGCCGGCGGCGCGGCCCTGGCTCAGTGTCCGCGAGACGAACAGCGTCATATCCGGCCCCGGCGTGATCGCCAGGATCATGGTGGCGATGGCGAACTGGATCAGCGTGGTGGTGTCGGGAATGAAGGACATCGGTGGGCCCTGGCGAATGATCGTCGGTCTATAACGCAGCCTCCCGGCTCACGCCAGCAACTGACTGGCGTGGCATCTGGTCCAGCGGCTGCGGCGGCCGGAGCCCGTTCATCCCTTGCGCTGGCCGGAAATGCCGTGATACCTCGCCCGCGAAACTCACGCGCGGAACCGCCAAAATGTCCCCAGCAATGCCCAAGACAAAAGACGTCAAGAAGGTCGTGCTCGCCTATTCCGGCGGTCTCGACACCTCCATCATCCTGAAATGGCTGCAGACCGAGCTCGGCGCCGAAGTCGTCACCTTCACCGCCGATCTCGGCCAGGGTGGCGAGCTGGAGCCGGCGCGCCAGAAGGCTGAGATGATGGGCATCAAGGATATCCGCGTCGTCGATGTGCGCGAGGAATTCGTCTCGGATTTCGTCTTCCCGATGTTTCGCGCCAACGCCATCTATGAAGGCACCTACCTGCTCGGCACCTCGATCGCCCGCCCGTTGATTTCCAAGCACCTGGTCGAGATCGCCCAGGAGGTCGGCGCCGATGCCATTGCGCACGGCGCCACCGGCAAGGGCAACGACCAGGTGCGTTTCGAGCTGTCGGCCTATGCGCTGAATCCCGACATCAAGGTCATCGCGCCGTGGCGCGACTGGTCGTTCAAGTCGCGCACCGACCTGATCAACTTCGCCGAGCAGCACCAGATCCCGGTGGCCAAGGACAAGCGGGGGGAGGCGCCGTTCTCGGTCGACGCCAACCTTCTGCACTCCTCTTCCGAGGGCAAGGTGCTGGAAGACCCGTGGAGCGAGCCGCCGGAATTCGTCCACCAGCGCACCGTCTCGCCGATGGACGCGCCGGACAAGGTCACCGAGATCGAGATCGAATTTTTGAAGGGCGATCCGATTGCGCTGAACGGCAAGAAACTGTCGCCGGCCGAGATGCTGACGGCCCTCAACGATCTTGGCCGCGACAATGGCATCGGCCGGCTCGACCTGGTCGAGAATCGCTTCGTCGGCATGAAATCGCGCGGCGTCTACGAGACCCCCGGCGGCACCATCCTGATCGTCGCCCACCGCGCCATCGAATCGATCACGCTCGACCGCGGGGCCGGCCATCTCAAGGACGAGTTCATGCCGCGCTACGCCGAACTGATCTACAACGGCTTCTGGTTCTCGCCCGAGCGGCTGATGCTGCAGGCGATGATCGACAAGAGCCAGGAGGACGTCGAAGGCACGGTGCGCCTGAAACTCTACAAGGGCAATGTAATGGTCACCGGCCGCAAATCCAAGAAGACGCTCTATTCCGACGCCCTGGTCACCTTCGAGGATGACCGCGGCGCCTACGACCAGAAGGACGCCGCCGGCTTCATCCGCCTCAACGCGCTGCGGCTGAGGACGCTGGCGGCAAGGAGCCGCAAGGGTGAACCAAACTAGTGTTCCAGGAAAACCCGGCGGTCACGCAGGGTTTTTATTTGGTACCTCTAATATAAGAGGCCAAGCTGGCTGACATGGTTTCCGTTTGACCTTTTAAAAGCCTCATCTAAATTCCTTCGCGGGACGAGGGATTCCGATCGTGAAAAACGCCATTTTTCTCATGCTTGCGGCGGCCATCGTCTTTACCGGATGCCAGTCCTCGCAGGCGGCCGCGAAACGCGAGCAGGACGGGTGCATCTCCGCAGTCCATTTGTGGAGCATCACGTTCAAGCACGAAATCGCCTCTTTCATGGGCGTCTCGCAGGAGCGCATGCCAGCCCTGTTCTGCCAGCGCCTTGGCGAAGGGGTCCGCAGCGGGCGGATCAGCTACTCCGATTTGAACAGAGTGCAGCTAGACCTGCCCACCGAGATATGGCTGGTCATCAAGGGCAAGTCAAAGGCGGCTGCCAGGGCCGCGCCAGCGCCGCGGAACTCCAACTTCCGTACCTGCAACGGTATTACCGGTACCTACCAGATTCCCGCTTCCCGCAAATGCCCAGTGAGCGGCTACGCTCAGCACGACCAACCGACCAAAATCGATATAGAGGGCAGGCCAAAGGCGGTTCCGCCAATGCGGAGGAACTCCAAGTTCCGTACCTGCTCAAATGTTTACAGCGGCTCCTTCGAGGTTCCCGCTTCCGAGAAATGCCCGTCGGGCGGTGGCTACGTGGGCAATTGAGGAACCCAGGCGCTCGCCGCTCTTGCCTCACGCACCAACAAAAAGCCCGGCGCATGGCCGGGCTTTCCGTTCTTCGATCTGGATATTTCTATCAGCCGCCGTCGATCGCGTCGGCGATCTGGGCGATGGCCTGCTGGTAGACGCTGGCGGAATTCCAGCCGGCGATGGCCCCCATATTCGCACTCGCGCTCGCACCCGCCCGCCAGCCATGAGCCTTGAGAAAGTTGGCCGTCGAAGCCAAGGCCGTCGCCTTGTCGCGCAGATTTCCGTTGCCGACGCCATACTTCAGGACATTACCGGGCAGGAACTGCGTATGGCCGATCTCGCCATGCGCAGCGCCGACCGACGAGGCGCTCAGCGCGCCGCGATCGACCAGCTTCAGCGCCGCAATGGCATGCGGGTAAAAGAAGCCCGGGCGACGGCAATCATAGGCAAGCGTCAGAATGGCGGAGACCGTGTTCTGGTTGCCCAGGGAGGCTCCGAAGCCGGTTTCCATGCCCCAGATGGCCAGCAACACGCCCGGCGACACGCCGTAATTGCTCTCGATCCTGTCGAACATCGCCGCATTCGACTTCTTCAGCGCACGGCCCCTGGAAATGATCGCAGCTCCGCCACGGCGCTTCATGAAGGCGTCCACCGAACCGCTGAAAGCCTTGTGGATGGCGCGGTCGACGGAGATTGTCTTTGTCGCGTAGCTGGCACCGGCCAGAGCAGCCAGACCCTTCCCGCCGACACCTTCGGACCTGGCCTGCGCGGCAAAGTCCTGCTTCCACGCTTCGAAGCCCGCGCCGGTCTTGCCGCAGCTGGCCGCCGCCTGCGCGCCCGTCGCCAGCGCAAGTACCGCGACCACCGCGGCAGCAATAATCTTTCCCTTGGCAAGCAATGCCATGCTTTCTCTCCTGATTGCCTGAATCACGTCCCGGTTGCGAACTTGCCAGCGAAACGCGCCATTGTCACCGTACCCCCGGCGCTACCCTGGCCAATGCAGCGGAATTTGCTTACGATCAAGTGCTTATTGTGGCCGAAACGCC
Source organism: Mesorhizobium sp. M0626 (assembly GCF_040320665.1). Classification (NCBI taxonomy): domain Bacteria; kingdom Pseudomonadati; phylum Pseudomonadota; class Alphaproteobacteria; order Hyphomicrobiales; family Phyllobacteriaceae; genus Mesorhizobium; species Mesorhizobium sp. M0626. The sequence continues at coordinate 178,952 of NZ_JAMYQD010000018.1, forward strand.
CGGCGCCGGGCAGGCGAATTCGCTGCTCGGGTAAAAAGAGGTGACGGGGGCATGGAACGGCGGCCCGTGGCGGGCGTTTGGGCGAGGCGCCGCTCCGCACCATATTCCTCCTCTGACGCCATACGCCAACGCCTGACGCATCGAGATCGACATGAAACTGTTCGACTGCCCGCATTGCGGCCACCGCCTCTACTTCGAGAATGCGCAGTGCCTGAATTGCGGGAGTCTCGTGCTTTACGATCCCGAGCATGCGCGCTTTGCCTTGTCTGACGTCGACGGCATCTTCCACTGCACCAATGCGGATGAATGCGCCTGCAACTGGATGGCCGAACCGGGCCATACCTACTGCCGCGCCTGCGTGCTGAACCAGCTGATCCCCGACCTCTCCGTCGACGGCAACCGCCGCCGCTGGATTCGCGTCGAGGCGGCCAAGAAGCGCGCCGTCTATTCGCTGCTCGCCTTCGGCCTGCCGGTAGCGCCCAAGCACAAGCACGGCGACGAAATCGGCCTCGCCTTCGACTTCATTGCCGATCCGATCGGCGGCGGTCCCGGCGGCGAACGCATCCTTACCGGCCACGACAACGGCCTGATCACGCTCAACGTCGCCGAGGCGGACTCGGCCGAGCGCGAGCGGCGGCGCGTCGAGATGGGCGAAAATTACCGCACGCTGCTTGGTCATTTCCGTCATGAGCTTGGCCATTACTACTGGGACCGGCTGATCCGCGACGTGCCGCAACGGCTCGAAGCCTTCCGGGCGCTGTTCGGCGACGAACGCCCGGACTACGAGCAGGCGCTGAAGGCCTATTACGCCAATGGCGCTGCGCCCGACTGGCAGCAGAACCACATCTCCGCCTATGCGACGTCGCATCCATGGGAAGACTGGGCCGAGACCTGGGCGCACCATCTCCACATCACCGACACGCTGGAGATGGTGCACGCGCTGAATTTTCCACTCGGCCAGCTTGAGACGATGGAGACCAATGTGCTGCCGCAAGGCGACACCGGCGGCCGGTTGCAGGCGGCGCCCGCGGAACCCAACGCCGTGCCCGAGCCGTTCGGAAAGATTCTCGCCCGCTGGCTGGTACTCTCGGAAGCCTCAAACTCGATTAACCGCTGCATGGGCCTGCCCGACCTTTATCCCTTCGTCATTTCGGACGTGACGGCGCAGAAACTCAGCTTCGTGCATGAGCTTTTGACCGGTTTGCCGAAAGAAACCGGAACAAATCGTGAGCTGGCGTCGGTATTTTAGCCGGAACGCATGCGCTCTGGTTTCGTTGGGTGTCGCGAGGGACCATGAAAGGGAGAGAAACCATGAGACGCATATTGTTTCCGGCCGTCGCCGGGGCGCTTGTCGCGATGTCGGGTGCGGCACTCGCCGATACCGCCGTCTCGGCCGTCACCGATCTTAATGTGCGCGCCGGCCCCGGCCCGCAATATCCTGTGATCGGCGTGCTCGCCGCCGGCCAGTCGGCGACGCTCAATGGCTGCATCGAAAACAGCAAATGGTGCACCATTGCCGAAGCCGGAGGCCAGGGCTGGGTCTATTCCGACTATGTCACGGCCGATTTCGGCGGCAACCGGGTCGTTCTGACACGCCGCCCCGCCGACGCCGCCATCACCGTGGTTACACCGCCGCAGGATGATTATCCCGATACCTATACCGGTGCGATTCTGTCCGACGACGGCCCCGTCGACGCCATCGACAGGCCACCGGCGGAAGTCGGCACCTATGTCAGCACGCACCGGCTCGATCCTGTCTATCTCGAGGGCGAGGTGGTGACCGGTGCTACCTTGCCCGACACGGTCGAACTACGCGAAATCCCCGACTACCGCTACCGCTACGTCTATGTGAATGGCCAGCAGGCGCTGGTCGACCCGCAGACACGGCGCATCATGTACGTCGTGCGCTGATTTTGCCTGGAAAGAATGACAAGTGAACTCGTGCCGCCCTCCTGCCGAGGCTGAGGGCGGCACAAGGGCTCGCTGAAACAGCAGCAATTGCGCGAGAGCCGACGATCCCCTAGATCATGCGACCCGATGCGTTCGGCAGAGGAACTCGCGTGATATCAGATTCAGCCGCCTTCGAGCGCTATAGCAACACGGCCACCGAAAAGACGAACCTGCCGCGGCTGATAATTGGAACGGCAGTCGTCGTCCTGTTCTGGGTGGCGATCACCCTGGTTGTGGTGCTTGGCGGCACCTATGTCGCGATCGTCTGGCATGTATTGCCGGACGATCCGCGCGGGCCGCTTCAGGGCTTTCTGGCCTCGCCCATCGGCATACTCACCGCACTCACCTCGTTTACCGGCATCTGGCTCGGCCTCTGGCTTGCCATGCGTTTCGTCCATGGCGAGCCGCTCTCGGCGCTTTTCGGCGCCAGTCGCCGCGTGTCCTTGTCGGGCTTCCTCAAGGGCCTGGTCGCGGTGCTGATCACATCGGCGCTTTCCGAAATCCTGCTCTACTGGCTACAGCCCGAAATCGCCCGCGGCACGATCAACCTGTCGACCTGGCTGCTGTTCCTGCTCCCGATCGTGGCGCTGACCCTGCTGCAGACCTCGTCCGAGGAGATGCTGTTTCGCGGCTATCTGCTGCGCGGCCTGGCCAGGCGCTTCGAGAGCCCTTACGTGTGGGCGCTATTGCCCGCTTTGCTGTTCACCTCCTTGCATTGGAGCCCGGGCTCGACCCCCGCCATCAACGCCTGTGTGCTGGCCTCGATCGCCGCCTTCGCCTTGCTGTTAACGCTGGTGGTTTATGTCACCGGCAATCTCGGCGCCGCCTTCGGCGCCCATCTCGGCAACAATCTCACCGGCTTCCTGCTGATCTCGCATCAGGAGAACTACAATTCCTTCGCCCTGTTCAACGCCAAGCCGCTGGAAGGTCCGGACTGGACGACGACGGATGCCGTCATCATCGCCGCCATCGGTATCGTCTGCACCTTGCTGACGATCCTGCTGCTTCTGCACCCGCGCTCGCCGCTGAAGGTTACGGCCGACCCTCGGGATGCAGGGTGAACTAAACAGGGACCGATCCAGAGACCGGGAAGCCGCCCTTGTCTTGACTCTTCGGCCGATTTCCTGTCTACAGCCCCCAAATCCGCGACGAGTATCCCTCCGAGCAAGCCGACCAGGACGCCAAAACCTTTTGAGGTGGGTGCTGTAAACAGATCCTGGAGGCCAACACCCGGCAGCGCTGAGCGCCCCCGGGTGCTTTTTGGTTTTGAGCTTTGCTTGGATGAGCGGCGCGAACGCACTACCTCTCGGGCACCATCGGGGTGCCTGAGAAAAAGGAAACGGAATGTTTGAATCGCTGCAGGAGCGCACAAGAGGCGTGGAGGGCCATCGGCCCGACAGGGATCACCATGAATCCAAGGCGCTCTCGCGCGGCGGGTTGACCAATGTTTGAATCACTTCAGGAGCGCCTTGGCTCCATCCTGAACGGCCTGACCGGCCGCGGCGCGCTGTCGGAGGCTGATGTCTCGGCGGCGTTGCGCGAGGTGCGCCGTGCGCTGCTCGAAGCCGACGTTGCGCTGGAAGTGGTGCGTTCCTTCACCGACAAGGTGCGCGAGAAGGCCGTCGGCGCCGCAGTCGTCAAGTCGATCAAGCCGGGGCAGATGGTCGTCAAGATCGTCCATGACGAGCTGGTCGACATGCTCGGCGCCGAAGGCGTCGCCATCGACCTCAATGCGCCGGCGCCGGTCGTCATCATGATGGTCGGCCTGCAGGGCTCCGGCAAGACGACGACCTCGGCCAAGATCGCCAAGCGGTTGACCGAGCGCCAGAACAAGAAAGTCCTGATGGCCTCGCTCGACACGCGACGGCCCGCCGCGCAGGAGCAGCTCCGCCAGCTCGGCGAGCAGGTCAAGGTGGCGACGCTGCCGGTGATCGCCGGCCAGAACCCGGTCGACATCGCCAGGCGCGCCGTGCAGGCGGCCAAGCTCGGCGGCCATGACGTCGTCATCCTCGACACGGCCGGCCGCACTCACATCGACGAGCCGCTGATGGTCGAGATGGCCGACATCAAGAAGGTGTCGAGCCCGCACGAGATCCTGCTGGTCGCGGATTCGCTGACCGGCCAGGACGCCGTCAACCTGGCCAAGAGCTTTGACGAGCGCGTCGGCATCACCGGCCTGGTGTTGACCCGCATGGATGGTGACGGCCGTGGCGGCGCCGCCCTTTCGATGCGCGCCGTCACCGGCAAGCCGATCAAGCTGATCGGCACCGGCGAAAAGATGGACGGGCTGGAGGAATTCCACCCCAAGCGCATCGCCGACCGGATCCTCGGCATGGGCGACATCGTCAGCCTGGTCGAAAAAGCCGCCGAAAACATCGACGCCGAGCAGGCGGCGGCGATGGCCAGGAAGATGCAGTCGGGCAAGTTCGATTTGAACGACCTTGCCGGCCAGCTTCAGCAGATGTCGAAAATGGGCGGCATGGGCGGCATCATGGGCATGATGCCCGGCATGGGCAAGATGAAGGACCAGATGGCCGCCGCCGGCCTCGACGACAAGATGTTCGGCCGCCAGCTCGCCATCATCTCGTCGATGACCAAGGCCGAGCGCGCCAATCCGGACATGCTCAAACACTCCCGCAAGAAGCGCATTGCCGCCGGCTCCGGCACGGATGCTGCCGAGATCAACAAGCTGCTGAAAATGCATCGCGGCATGGCCGACATGATGAAGGCGATGGGCGGCAAGGGCAAAGGCGGCGGCCTGATGCGCGGCATGATGGGCGGCCTGGCCTCCAAGATGGGCCTCGGCGGCATGATGCCCGGTGGCCCCGGGGGTATGATGGGCGGTGGCATGCCCGATCTGTCCAAGATGGACCCCAAGCAGCTCGAAGCCTTGCAGAAGCAGGCGCAGGCAGCCGGCCTCGGCGGCATGAAGGGCCTGCCCGGTGGTCTTCCCGGCGGCGGCGGCCTGCCGGGCCTGCCCGGCGGCATGAAACTTCCGGGGCTTCCCGGCCTGGGTGGCGGCGGGCTGCCCGGCCTTGGCAAGAAGAAGTGAGGACGTCAGGATGAACGAAGAAAAGGACATGGCCGACGCCCGCACCATCCTGGCCGGCTATCGCGCCTCGATCGACAACATCGACGCCGCCCTCATCCACATGCTGGCCGAGCGCTTCCGCTGCACCAAGGCGGTTGGCGTCTTGAAGGCCGAGCATGGCCTGCCGCCGGCCGACCCGGCGCGCGAGCAGGAACAGATCACACGCCTTCGCCAACTGGCGAAGGATGCCCACCTCGACCCCGATTTCGCGGAAAAATTCCTCAACTTCGTCGTCCGCGAAGTGATCCGCCATCACGAGCAGATCGCCGCGTCCAACGGCGCAAGCAAAGCCGGCTAAAGATCAGCCATCAACCCAACACTGAAATCAGAAATTTTAGGAGAAAAGAAATGCCCTTGAAGATCAGACTGGCCCGTGCGGGCTCGAAGAAGCGTCCTTACTACCACGTCGTCATCGCCGACGCCCGTTCGCCGCGCGACGGCCGGTTCATCGAGTCGATCGGCTCGTGGAACCCGCTGCTGCCCAAGGACGGCGAGCGCGTCAAGGTCGACGCCGACCGCGTCAAGCACTGGCTGTCGCACGGCGCCCAGCCGACCGACCGCGTGCTGCGCTTCCTCGACGAGGCCGGGCTCCTCAAGCGCGAGGCCCGCTCCAACCCGAAGAAGGCCGAGCCGGGCAAGAAGGCGCAGGAACGCGCCTCTCTGCTGAAGAAGGCACAGGAAGACGCCGCAGCAGCCGTTGCCGCCGCGGCCGCAGCCCCGGCCGAGGCGGAAGCCGCCACCGCCGAATAAGCGTTCGCTTCATCGCATCGACAAAACGGCGGGCCTGTGCCCGCCGTTTTGCTATTGTGCGGCGATGTCATATGGCGTTCGAACGAAAGATGACTGAGCGGACCGTCACGGAAGAGACCCTTTTCGGCGGCGTAGCCGGAACGCTGTTGCGATGCGCCGGCGCCACGACAGGCGTCGTCGTGCTGAGCGGATCGAGCGGCCGCATCGACGTCACCCGCGCCCGGCTCTTTGCCAAGGAAGGAGCATCCGCTCTCGCGCTGCAATGGTTTGGCGGCGAAGGTCAGGTGCCCGGCATTTGCGAGATCCCGCTCGAAACGTTTTTCGCGGCGACCGGCTATCTTGTCCAGATGGGATGCCGGCGCATCGTCTATGTCGGGACCTCGAAAGGCGCCGAGGCCTCCCTGCTTGCGGCGGCTCATGATCCACGCATTGACGTCGTGGTTGCGATCAGCCCGACATCGGTGGTCTGGGGGAATATCGGGCCGGGCCGCGACGGCGTCAGCTGGCCGGAACGATCGTCGTGGACGCTCGAGGGGATTCCTTTGCCGTTCGTCCCAAGCAATCCCGCTTGGAACGCGGAGTATGTCGACGGTCTGGTGTCCTACCGAGGCCTCTTCCAGCGTGCCTTGCAAACCTTCAAGGACGCTGCGGCCGAGGCTGCCATTCCCGCCGAAGCTATTTCAGCCGACATTGTTCTGGTTGCGGGCGGCGACGACGCGCTATGGCCATCGCTGGATTTTGCCCAGTCGATCATTCAGCGTCGCCAGGACACCGCAATGACCACCTGCCTCGTCTCAGTGCCCGACGCCGGCCACCGCATTCTGCTGCCGGGCGAAAACACGCCGCGCTCGGGGCTGCACGCCCATGGCGGCAATGACGACGCCGACACACGCCTGGGCCGCCTGGCTTGGGAGCATATCCGGGGATTGCTGTAGCCATGGTCCAGCTGTCTTGGGCAACAGCGAAACCGGCGATCTATAGCCGCCGGTTTCCGATGTTGGACCTGGCTGTGTTCAATAACCGTCAGGGCAGCTGGCGATATAGGTGCGCCCGTTCCGGCCGCGGTAGCGACATTGACCGCTTTCGCTGGCACGGCCGATCAGCGCGCCGGCCACGGCGCCGACGGCGCCGCCGACGACGGCGCCCTGAACCGGATCATTTGCCACAGCTGCGCCAACCGCCGCGCCGCCGAGGCCGCCGACCGCGGCACCCTTTTCGGTTTGCGAGCACGCGCCCAGCGCGGTCGCCAGTACCAGAATGATCATCGCTTTTTTCATTGTCGTTCCTCTCTCACGCGGATCGCCGTCCTCGCCGCCACGGCTCTAACTCCCAGACGGCTGATTTGATCCCGAAGGCGTGAGAGATCCCGGTGCGCGCGCCTGTCACATTCGTAACGACCGCCGCCGAGCTTGTTGAAATGCAGGACGTTTTACCTTTCAGTAGATTGGCGAGGCCAGCCTCGAAATCCTTGCCGATCAGCGTATCGAAATTCATGAAGAGGCCCATAAGCTTGGCAATGAAGGGCCGGCTGCCACGCATCGCCCAGGTGACTGCGGTGATGTCGCCCGAGGGTTTCAGGGTGAAGTCGACGCTGTTGTTGGCCCGGAACGGCTTCTCGAAGTCGAGCTTCAGCGACACCAGCGAAAATGGCACGGAATTGACGATCTCCATGCGTCCCTTGCCGGCCTTTGCGTTGCCTTCCCAGGCGTAGGCGGCGCCCTTGCCGGCATCAGCGCCCGACAGCGTGCGCTTCATCAGCGGGTCGAGCTTTTCGTAGGGCGACCATTCCGGCCAGTGCTTGAAATTGTTGATCAGCGGAAAGATCGCTTCCGGCGCGGCCTTGATGCTGGCGGTGCGGACGGTGACGAAATCATTCGACCTCGTCGCCGCATAGATGAGCACGGCGGCGATGATGACGACCAGGATGATGAGAATGGTGCTGAGCATGTTTTTCTCCTCGCTTAACGGCTGAACGGGATCAGGGCGCGCACGCTTGGGTCGCGCAGATAGAGACCGCCCCACAGGATGATGCCGAGATAGACGCTAAACAGCGTGTGCGAAAACAACGGGCTGCCGACGCGCATGTTTGTGGCGATGGCACCGCCGAGATAGCCGGTGAGCAGGATGGCGCCGAGCACCGAGGTGCGGGGCAGCGCATAGAGCGCGGTCGAGATCAGCCCGATAATGCCGAGCGTGCGCGCGACATTGACATCGGCCGGCCAGCCGAGCGGCACCATCGTCTGGGTGACGACATCGAGCGGCGGCAGCTTGATGACGCCGTCGAAGATCATGAACAGGATGATGAGGCCGCTGAGCACGCGGCCGGTCCACAGGGCGCCCGACGAGACGGGCATGGTTTGAGAAATACTCACGGGTGTTCCCTCCTAAGCGGTTCGAGCCGTTTGCTGGCTTCGGACCAAGGACGAGCGATGGGGCGGCGATCCTACAGGGTGCGGATTCTTTTTGGGTAGCAGCAAGCAAAAGCCGCTGCGTGGCGATCCTTCACACCCCCCTCTGGCCTGCCGGCCATCTCCCCCGCAAGGGGGGAGATTACACGCTCGACCGCTTCGGCAATGTTCCATGAATGAGCGGAGCATCGAAACCGCCGATCTCCCTCCTTGCGGGGGAGATGCCCGGCAGGGCAGAGGGGGGCGCTGTCCCTCCACCTTGACGGACTATCGACATCCACCAGTCACGGCTATTGATAGGGCTGGGCGAGAGACGAGCGAATGGCCGGCGAGACTGATCTGAAAAAGCTGCTGGCGGCGATGACGCCGGAACTGCTGCCGGACGTCTACGTGTTCGCTACGCTCACACCTGGAATCAGCCGGCAGGCAGGCCTCGATCCCGTGATGGTCTTTCGCGAGCGCGAGGGTGTGACACTGATCGTGACCGAGGACGCGGCACGGGCGGCCGGGCTGACCGCTTCGTTCCGCTGCCGCATGATCACCCTGAACGTCCACTCCTCGCTGGAAGCCGTCGGCTTCCTCGCCGCCATCACCGCCCGGCTGGCCGCCGCCGGCATGGGCGTCAATCCGGTCTCTGCTTTCTATCATGACCATCTGTTCGTGCCCGCTGAGCGGGCCGAGGAAGCGATGGAGTTATTGCGCCAACTGGCCAAGGATAACGCCGGCTGAATATCAAGCTCGACGCACGTAGAGAATATCCGGCAGGCCTTCTTCGTTGGTGGTGCCCGCGCCGAACGCCTCGGGGCGAAAGCCATGGCGCTCGTAGAAGCGACGCGCGCCGGTGTTGGCCTGGAAGCAATGCAGTTTAACGATCCGTAGCGCGGCGGTCGCTTGCACCAGCAGCCGGCTGCCGATGCCTTGCCCCATCCAGGCGGGGTCGAGATAGAGCTGTTCCACCCAACCGCCGCTCAGGGCAATGAAGCCGACAATGCCGGTGCCGGCCTCGGCGACCGTCACCTGCTGCCGGGACAGCACGATCTCGCGGGATGACCGGCATCCAGGAGAACGAGCCAAGTGCGGCCCGCATGACAATGGCGATGGTCGCGGCATCCAAAGCCGTGGCGGGGCGCAGCACGATTTTGGTGGGATCGTTCAAAGGCTTTTCTCAACAGAGGTCAGCGCTGCCCTCATCCCCCTGCCGGGACCTTCTCCCCGTGAACGGGGAGAAGGAAGGCTTCGGCCGAAGGCCGAGCCCGCGACTGCGGGCCGCCGGCTTTCCGGCGCCCCGCGGAGGGCCAGCCGCGGCAGCGGCGATACGGCCCGTGAGCGATAAACGGAATCGGCCGAAGGCCGAACCCCGTGAGCGAAAACAAACCAGCCGTCAGGCCGCCTTCTTCTTCGGCTGGATCAGGCCGCGCTCGACCAGAAGCTCGGCGATCTGCACCGCGTTGAGCGCCGCGCCCTTGCGCAGATTGTCGGAGACAATCCACATCGACAGGCCGTTGTCGATGGTCGAATCCTCGCGGATGCGCGAGATGAAGGTGGCGTCCTCGCCGGCCGATTCCAGCGGCGTGATGTAGCCGCCATCCTCGCGCTTGTCCAAGACCTGGCAGCCCGGCGCTTCGCGCAGGATATCGCGCGCCTCGTCGGCGGTGATCGGCTTTTCGAACTCGATGTTGACGGCTTCGGAATGGCCGATGAACACCGGCACGCGCACACAGGTCGCCGTCAGCTTGATCTTGGGGTCGAGCATCTTCTTGGTCTCGGCGACCATCTTCCACTCTTCCTTGGTCGAGCCGTCGTCGAGGAAGACGTCGATATGCGGAATGACGTTGAAGGCGATGCGCTTGGTGAACTTCTTTACCTCGACGCCATCGGCGACGAACACCGCGCGGGTCTGTGTAAAGAGTTCGTCCATGCCTTCCTTGCCGGCGCCGGATACCGATTGATAGGTGGCGACGACGACGCGCTTGATGGTGGCGACATCGTGCAGCGGCTTCAGCGCCACGACCAGCTGCGCCGTCGAGCAGTTCGGATTGGCGATGATGTTCTTGCGGGTGAACAGCGAGATCGCATCCGGGTTCACTTCCGGCACGATCAGCGGCACGTCCTGGTCATAGCGGAAGGCCGACGAGTTATCGATGACGACGCAGCCCTGCTTGCCGATCTTCGGCGACCACTCCTTCGAGACGTTGCCGCCGGCCGACATGATGCAGATGTCGGTGTCGGAAAAATCATACTGGTCGAGCGTCTTGACCTTCAGCGAACGGTCGCCGAACGACACTTCGGTGCCCTGGCTGCGCCGCGAGGCCAGCGCCACGACTTCGCTTACCGGAAAGCCGCGCTCTTCCAGTATGTTGAGCATTTCGCGACCCACATTGCCCGTGGCGCCGACTACCGCAACCTTGAAACTCATCAGAAATCTCCTGTCCCTCTCCGCTTGGTTTTTGGAGAAAACCCGCCGGCCAATGCGGGTTTCGTCCCCCGGGCCGGACCCGGGAGAGGGTGGTTAGGCCAAGGGAATCACACCGTTTTGGTGGTGGTTTTGGCCATAGTTTTGCTGGAACGGTAAGACGCGCCGACGCGCCCGGCCCCATGATTGTGGCCGGGGAAGTCGAATGCAAGAAGAGCCATCAGAAGGCCGCGCATCGAAAATGATCCCGTTCGATGCCGGCTTTTACGCGGTTTGCGTCAGGAGTCAATTGCGGCCAGGCACACGCCTGCCCTGTACAATAGCGGCCGCAAGAAGTACGAACGCCCAAATAGTGTTTGGCTGGCGTGCGTCAGCCCCGGCATGTGCTCCATGATGAGCCCAGACCCTGAATTCCGAAAGAGTGAGATGTCCAATTTCGAAGCTATTGTTCCTGCGCTGGCAGAAGCGCTGGAAAAACGCGGCTATACCGAGCTGACGCCAGTGCAGAAGGCCGTGCTGGAGCTCGGCGAGTCCGACGCGTTGGTGTCGGCGCAGACCGGCTCAGGCAAGACCGTCGCCTTCGGCCTCGCTTTGGCGCCGACCCTTCTTGGAAGCGCCGAACGTTTTGACCAGGCTGGCGCACCGCTGGCGCTGGCCGTGGCGCCGACGCGCGAGCTCGCTCTGCAGGTGATGCGCGAATTGCAATGGCTCTACGCGCCGACCGGCGCCACCGTCGCGTCCTGCGTCGGCGGCATGGACATGCGCTCCGAACGGCGCGTGCTGGAGCGCGGCGCCCACATCGTCGTCGGCACGCCCGGCCGCCTGCGCGACCACATCACCCGCAACTCCCTCGACATGTCGGCGCTGAAAGCCGTGGTGCTGGACGAGGCCGACGAGATGCTCGACCTCGGCTTTCGCGAGGACCTCGAATTCATCCTCGATGCCGCACCGGCTCAGCGCCGCACGCTGATGTTTTCGGCCACCGTGCCGCGCTCGATCGCCACGCTGGCGCAAGGCTATCAGCGCGACGCCGTACGCATCTCGGCCGGCGGCGAGGAAAAGCAGCATCTCGATATCGAATACCGGGCGCTGAATGTCGCCTATGCCGACCGCGAGAACGCCATCATCAACGTGCTGCGCTTTTACGAGGCGAAGAACGCGCTGGTGTTCTGCAACACCCGCGCCGCCGTCAATCATCTGACGGCACGCTTCAACAACCGCAATTTTTCCGTCGTCGCACTGTCGGGCGAGCTCAGCCAGAACGAACGCACCCACGCGCTGCAGGCGATGCGGGACGGCCGCGCCAAAGTCTGCATTGCCACGGACGTCGCAGCGCGCGGCATCGACCTGCCCAATCTCGAACTGGTCATCCACGCCGATCTGCCGACCAATCCCGAAACGCTGCTGCACCGCAGCGGCCGAACCGGCCGAGCCGGACGCAAGGGCGTCAGCGCGCTGATCGTGCCCAACGGCGCCCGCAAGCGCACCGAACGGCTGCTGCAGAATGCCGGGCTGAAGGCGACATGGGCGAGCCCGCCCTCCGCCGACGAAGTCATCATGCGCGACGACGAGCGCATCCTTGCCGATCCAGCCTTCGAAGAGCCGATTGCCGAGGACGAGCGCGGCTTCATCGACGCGCTTCTGGCCAGGCATGGCGCCGAACAGGTGGCCGCCGCCTTCGTGCGCCAATGCCGCGCCAGCCGCTCGGCGCCCGAGGAACTGACGGAGGTCGCGGCCTTCACGCCGTCGCGAGACAGACCGGCGGGCGAAAAATTCGAACGCCGCGACGAAGCGCCCAGCCGCCGCGACGATTTCGGCGACAGCGTCTGGTTCTCGCTGTCGATCGGGCGCAAGCAGAATGCCGAGCCGCGCTGGCTGATCCCGATGCTGTGCCGCACCGGCAACATCTCCAAGCGCGAGATCGGCTCCATCAAGATGCAGCAGGATGAGACCTACGTGCAGATCGCGGCCGACTGGGCCGATCGCTTCCTCGCCGCCGTCGGCCCCGACAAGAAATTGCAGGGCAACATTGCGGTGAAACGCCTGGACGGCACGCCCGACCTGTCGCGGGCCGGCTACCAGGCGCCGAAGCCCGACAAGAAGCCGCATCGCGGCAAGCGCCCGTTCGAGGCGCCGCAAAGCGCACACAAGCCGAAATTCGAGAAGCGGGAACGGCCCGCCGGCGATGCAAAGCCTTGGGCCGGGAAACCGAAATTCGACAAGGCTGGACCGCCGAAGAACAAGAAACCGAAGAAGCGGCCAGTTTGAGGCTCTTATCGGCCAATTACAGATGTAGGCGCTGCCCCTCATTGCCCTGCCGGGCGTTTCTCCCCGTATAGTGACGGGGAGAAAGGGCGGACCGCAGCCTTGGCGCTCTTCTTGCAGCGTTGGTGATTGGCGGAATCGTCGATAACAGCGACCCCTCTCCCCGTCACTATACGGGGAGGGGATGCCGGTGTCCGAACCGGATAGATAGGTAACAGAATGGACCGATAGCATGGGTGACAGTTTTCTTGTCCGCCGGGAGGACCGGCGATGGTTTGGCGAGAGACTGGCATCATGGACGAGCGGCTACGGTTTGTTGTGGAGTGTCTTTCTGGGGATGAGACGATGGTTGCGCTTTGTGCGGCCTACGGGACCTCACGCAAGAACGGCTACAAATGGCTCGGACGTTATCGGGAGTTCGGCCCGGAAGGTTTGCACGACCTGCCGCGAGCCCCGCTCAATCAAGGCCGTGCAACAGCTCAGGATCTGGTTGAGCGGATTGTGGCGGCCAAGGAGCTGCATCCGCTTTGGGGTCCAAAGAAGATCGTGGCACGGCTCAGGCGCACGGCTCCCGAGTTCATGTGGCCTTCAGCCTCGACGGTCGGCGCGATCCTTGCGCGGCATGGGCTTGTCCGCGCCCGCAAGCGACCCCGCCTGCGGGCCTGCGGCAATGGACCCTGGCCACAGCCGCAAGAACCGAACGCGGTGTGGACTGGCGATCACAAGGGCTGGTTCCGGACCCGCGACGGCTGGCGTTGCGAACCCTTGACGGTGATGGATGCGTCGAGCCGCTATCTTCTGGCGCTCGAAGCGACGGGGTCGACGGCCGATAGCGAAGCCTGGCCGGTGTTCGAACGGCTGTT